>JBGUGE010000063.1:0-36079 GCA_045111335.1 Alphaproteobacteria bacterium
CCGTATAATGTTTTGCATAAGCGTTGGACCGATGCGGTAAAGCAGTTGCAGTTAACCGAAGTCTTAAATCAAAAAAACGAAACTCTGTCCAAAGGGTTCAAAAAACGTACGGAACTGGCGGCGGTCTTGTTGGCCGAGCCGGAAATATTGTTTTTGGATGAGCCGACGGAAGGTTTGGACCCGAACCAAAAAACGACGATTCGCAAAATTATCAAAAAATATGCACGCACTCATGCGGTTATTATTTCAACTCATACGTTGGAAGATGTGGAAGCATTGGCCGATAAGGTTCTGCTTTTGCATCAGGGAAAGCTGCTGTTTGACGGCAGTTTAACCGATTTTAAGAAGAAATCGCATAATGATTTATCGGCATCATTCAGAAAAGCAACATCAAAATGAGGTTTATCATGCGACAGTTTTATGGCTTATTCGAGAAAGAATTTCGCGGTTATTTTCAAAGTTATTTTGCATTGGCCGTGGTGTTTATTTATTTGCTGATCTCCGCCGGTTTGGCCTTTTACGGTTCGTATTTGGATATGCACGATACGGCCCTTTATGCGCTCTTTGGTATGCAACTGTATATTCAGGCGGCATTGGTGCCGGCGCTGACCATGAAACTGTGGGTTGAAGAATATAAAACCGGTACCGCCGAATTTTTGTTAACACAACCGCTGAAATATTATCAGCCGGTGTTGGCAAAATTTTTTGCCGCTTTCGGGTTCGGAGTGTTTTTGAGTATATTGCTGCTGCCGTTTATTTATGATGCCTCGCGGCAAATCACTCTGGATTGGGGCAATATTCTTTGTGCCTATGTTGGTTTGTGGGCTGTTATTTTTGTGTTTTGTGCCATAGGTTCACTGATTTCGGCCCTCAACAAAAATATGATTTTGGTTTATTTGTTTAGTCTGTTTGCCACTGCTTTTTTGGCCGCCGTTCCTTTTACGCATTTTCATGCCGCCTATGATAACTTTCTGCTTGCAGAAATCGGTTGGGGCGATGTGCTGTATTTTCCGATTATCGGTGCTACGATTTTGCTTCTGAATATCTTGGTATTGCAACTGCGTGCCTCCAGCCAAAAACATAAATGGCTGCGCTTTACCGGTTTCGGTACTTTGTTGTTGATTGGCGATATTGTGCTGTGTTTTGCGGTTTATACGTTATTTATGCAAAAATATGATATGACCGCGCAACAGATATATACTCCGCAACAAATGAGTCGCGAAATCATAAAATCTCTCAGCGAACCGATTTATGCGGACGTTTACATTTCCAGAGACTATATTAAACATAATGTCGAATATACCCGCTACTACCAGCAGGTAAGGCGGTTGTTGCAAAAATACGAAAAACTGTCAGATAAAAAAATCAAGGTAAGATTTTTGCGGGTGGAACCGTTCAGCCAACTGGAAAATGTTGTGATTAAATCCGGCTTGTATTATGAGGAAAACATATACGGCAGCAAGGATTATTTCGGAGCCGTTATTCGTAATGACCGCGGCGAAGGCGTAGTTATCAAGCATTTTTTGGCGGCGCGCAGTCCGTATTTGGAAAAGGATATCGATGTTGCCCTCTTAAAACTCAGCCGGGATGATGTGATGAAAACCATCGGCGTCTATTTGGACCCGTTCCAAAATTTGCGGGATTTTCAGGGGGCGATGCTGAATTTGGAAAATGACTATTATTTGGTTAATTTAACCGAAGATATATATGCCATTCCGCCGCAGGTGGATTTGGTGCTTTTGGTTAATCCGAAAGAGTTGGCACCGAGCTTTATCGAGGCTGTCGAAAATTACATTGCCGCCGGCGGAAAAGCGGTGATTCTGTTTGATTTTTATACCGAAAATCAATCAACCGACATCAATATGAAAGAATTTTCACTGTTGAATTTTATCAGTATTTTAGGGGTTGAATTTACCGGAAATATGCCGGACATCGGTAAACCGGCGGCCGAATTTGCTCCGTCGGGTATGCCGCTTGCCATTTACAAAGCTGTCGATTTTAATCTGACCAATTCGGCAAAGAATGACTACACCGTTACGCCGATTATAACTGATGATGAACATTTGATAGGGGTTTTGTTGCAGGGCCGGTTTGCGCTGTTCAATAAAAATAAAGTCGTGCCTGAAACAAAGTCGGACGGTCAGGTTGCGCTAATCGGTGATGTCGACTTGATTATCGATGACAATTGGGTTGCCGGTCAGTCGCCGGATAAAAATCCGTATGACGCCATAGCCAAGACTGCCAATATGGAAATTTTGCGCAGTCTGATTGATCGTATGGTCGGCAATTCGTTGTATTTCTCTTTGCCGGTGCGCTATGAACAGCATAACACATTCAGTATCGGCGAAAAAATATATAACCGAATATATGAGCAAAATGCTCCGTCTTATTTCCGTTTGGGCGCGGAACTGATTGAAGCGCGATCCGCCATAAAAGATGAAACGTTGCAAAATCCGGATAAAATTATGCAAATGTTGCAGTCGGGCGAGGCCGGTCAGAAAATTGCCGATTTGGAATTGCAGGCTGAAAATTTGCTGTATAAAATGGGTCGGGAATATAAAGACAGTATACGAATCATGTTTATGTCGCAGGTTATTTTGCAGCCGCTGTTTATTACCCTGTTGCTATGGGGGCTGATTTTCTTGATTGCTCGTCGGCGCGAGAAAAAAATACGGGAGTTGATACATGAATAAAAAATATTTAATCGCCGCGGTTATCTTTGTTATAATCTCATCAATTGCCGGCATCGGAGCTTGGTATTACAGCTCGCTGCGGGAAACGTTGTCGTTTGACGGTGAACCGACATTTGCTCGCACTAAAGCCAAAATTGCGTATCTGAGTCGGATTAAGTTTACAAGGCCGGACGGCAGTGAAGTCAACCTATACCGTCAAGACGGTTTGTGGCGTTTTGAGGAGGCTAAAAATTATTTTGCCAATTTGGGACAGCTGAACAATTTGTTGCGGATGCTCAACGATTCCACCATTATTGCCACCGATGAGGTCAGTACCCGGCGGTTAAAGCAGTTGGAATTGGATTCATCTTCGGGGGTGTTGTTGCAAACTTATGCGCTCGATGGTAAATTGCTCAATGAAATGATTATCGGTAAAAAGGGCAAACACGGCCTTTGTTATGCGCGGTTACCTCGGTCGGAAAAATATGTGTATCGCATCAGTAATTGCGGCACTTTTTCAGGAGATGCCGCAAGTTGGGTACCTTATCCGCTCTTATCTTTGCCGTATCATTTGATTGCTCGGATTAAAACGCCGGAAGACGAACTGTATCACGACGATATTATGGATCGAATTCTTAAATCGCAGGAAGTGCGACGGTTTATTTTGGCGCTCGGTAATTTAGACTATCAGGGTATTATGCTTAAAACCGAACGGCCGACGGAAGAGGATGCGAATATCGAAACTCGCGAAATCGAGGTAGAAATGGCCAACGGGCTGGTTTATGTTTTCAAAATACATCGGTTTGACGATTCGTATTGGTTGGAAACCGATATGAAAATCGGTCGGATTGCTCGTAAATCGGTAGAGACGTTTATCGAAAATAATCGTAAATATTTTGATGATTGGCTGTTTTTATTGAACGATACACAGGGCAAGTTGCTGTTTGAATTTGAGGGATAAGTCTTATTCTTCGGTACGAGCCAAGGTCAGAGAATAAACAGCCGCCGCGCCGGCTTTGTGCAAAACTTTGGCACATTCGTTTAAGGTAGAGCCGGTAGTGGCAACATCGTCAATCAATACAATTTTTCGGCCTTCGATATTTTGCGGCTTGGCGACTTGAAACGCTTGTTTTAAGTTATTGCGCCGCGCCATTTCCGAAAGTTGCACTTGCGGAACGGTGTTACGACAGCGTTTCAGTGATTCGTAATCGGCCGGAATCCCCACCTTTGGTGACAGATATTTACAGAGCAGCGCTGATTGGTTATAGCGCCGTTTGATAAGTCGCACCCGATGAATCGGCACCGGTATAATGACGTCGGGTGCCTCTTTCCAAATATCGGTACCGGCGGTAAACAGCAGATTGGCCAAAACCGCCGCGGCGGTGGTATTATCGCGAAATTTCAAATCCAAAATCAGATTTTTGGATTCGTCATTATAAATAAAGGCGGAACGTTGCAACTTAAATAAAAACTTTTTCTTTTGCAAACACTCTCCGCAATATTGAATGTGACCGAATTTCAAATCGGCAGCACCGGTAAACGGCCGACCGCAACGATGACACATCGGAGCGCTGATAAAGGTGATTTTGCCGAAACACTCGGCACATAAGCCGTTATGCATACTCAAAATCTTGCCGCATTTAATACAACGCGGCGGCAACACAATATTTAAAAAATTGCGTAAAATACTCATAATTTCAGTTCTGACAGTGCCTGATGTACTTGGTTCATCTGGTCGACAACGATGATGCCGGACTCGCGCATTATACGCTTTTTGTCGGCCACGGTTACGCGTCCGTGCGTGATTATGTCGGCGGCATAACCCATGGTATGCCCGAACGGCAATGCTTCTCCGGCCACAAAGGCAATAACCGGCTTTTTGTATGCCAAATCGGCGTAATACTCGGCAATCAGTTGCTCGTATGCGTTATCCGCCTTACCTACCAACACCACGGCTGCCGTTTCGTCATCTTCCATAAAGCGTCGCAACGGTTCGCGAAAATCGGTACCGATAATCATATCATCGCCCAATCCGATAACCGTTGATTGCCCTAAATTAGCTTCATTGGTTTGCAAAACAGCCTCATAGGTGAGGGTTGATGAACGCGAAATAATGCCGATTTTGCCTTTTTGGTGAATATTGTCCGGAAAAATTCCGAGGCGCGCTTCCTGCGGAGTAATAAGCCCCGGTGTATTCGGTCCAACCATCAGGGTTTTTGAGCCTTTCAGCATGGCTCTGATTTCAAGCATATCATGCACCGGCACACCATAAGCAATCGAGACGATAAGCCCGATTTCGGCTTCAACCGCCTCCTGCACCGCACGCTTAACCGCCATGGCCGGCACAAACAAAACACTGGCATCAAACGTAAATTGTCGCTGTGCTTCGCGAACGTTGTCAAACACCGGCACTCCGAGATGCTTTTCTCCGCCGTGCGACGGCGAAGTTCCGGCCACTACGTTGGTGCCGCCTTCAATCGAGCGCTTTACGTGGAATGACGCCTGAGTACCGGTAATTCCCTGAATAAGAACGCGAGTGCTTTTGTCGGCTAAAATAGACATCAGTCGTTTACCTCCATCTGCGTCAGCAATTTTTCAATTGCATCATTTATATTTTCCGCAAAAATAACTTGCAGATTGGATTGCTCTAAAATAGCTTTGGCCTCTTCCTTGTTGGTTCCCTCAAAACGCACAATCAGCGGTACGGTCAGCCCCACATCTTGCGATGCTTCCAAAATGCCGTCGGCAATCAGATTGCAACGCAAAAATCCGCCGATAATATTAATCAGCAAGCCCTCAACCCGCGGGTTTGTCATAATAATTTTGATACCGGAGGCGATTTTATCTTTATCAACTCCGCCTTTAACATTCAGCGAGCAAGCGGTACCGTATCCCTTGGATTGGATAATGTCCATAGCTTCTAAAGCCAAACCTTCACCGTTGACAATACATCCTATATTGCCATCAAATTCGTGATATTGAAAACCGTAGGATTTGGCGCGACGATGGCGGGCTTCTTCTTCAAAATCCTCATGAATCCGCACAATATCCGGATGCCTGAACAGGGCGTTATTGTCAAAGTTGATTTTGGCATCGAGCGCAATCAGTTTTTTATCCGGCATAATGCCGACCGGATTAATTTCAATCATCTGCGCATCCAAGTTGATGAATGTAAACAGCAACTTACCCAGGAAATCGTGAAAACTTTGCAAATATACTTTATCAAGCGCCAAAAAATCCAAAATTCGGAAAATCTGCTCATCGCTGATTCCGGAATCCTGCTGCAGATTAACCCGCAAAATTTTATCTTTTTGCTGCGCCAAGTTGATGATATTTTCGCCGGCAACTTCCGAAATCAACAGAGTAATGGCCGGAAGTGCGCTGTCGATAATCATACCCACATAGAACGGGTGCTTAACCTCAACATATTTTTCCACATAAACTTTGGTTACCAACCGGCCGCGCTCACCGGTTTGGTCGGTTACCAAGGTATTGTTAAGCATTTGTGCCGCTTCGTACGAAACATTGGTAATTTGGGTAATTTGCCTTATTCCGCCTTTGCCGCCGGCATCGTGATCAACAAAGTGGCCGGTTGCTCTGGCACCGGATTGAATCTGCGCCTTTAACATCCACGGACCGCGAGAAGAAAGTTTTTGCGCTACTCGTTTGGCCTCACTCGGCGTATAGGCAATACCGCCTTGCGGAACCAAAATACCGTACTGCGCTAAAACTTTTTTTGCCTGATATTCGTGAATGTTCATCTGAGTCCTTTACTTAAAGTCCGCGTATTCTTTAATTTTTGCCACCATCGACAACATACCGTTGCGGCGGCTTGGTGTCAAATTCTCCTCTAATCCTAATTTAGCAAAAATTTTCGTAACATCAACAGTTTTTATTTCTGATGGTGTTTTATCATTATAAATCAACAGCACAATCGCAATAATACCGCGCACCAAAACGGCATCGCTGTCACCGATAAAATGCAGTTTTCCGTTTTCAAAATGCGGCACCAACCACACCTGAGATTGGCACCCCGTGAGCTTCCATTCATCGGTTTTGAACGCTTCGTCAAGCGGCTCTAATTTGCGCCCCAAATCAATCACATATTGGTATTTTTCTTCCCAATTTTCAAAAAAAGAAAAATTATCAATGAGCTCTTCGATATCCATTACAGCAACTCCAACATTTCCTTGGCCTCGTCGGTCAGTTTATCCGGCGTCCATGCCGGCTCCCACACCAATTTTACCTCTACCTTGCCAACCCCCGCGGAGAGTGCAACCGCGTCGGCAACCTGCTGCGGCAAAACTCCGGCAATCGGGCAAGTCGGGGCGGTTAAGGTCATATCAATAAAGATATCGCCGTTGTCTTTCTGGTCGATTTTATAAATCAGCCCCATATCATAAACATTTATCGGAATTTCCGGATCGGAAACGGTGCGGATTTGTTCCACAATATCAATCATTTTGGCCTTTTTTACACCTTCTTTGAGCGGCTCTCCGGCATATGCGATAAAATCCGGCAGCGGTTCGGCCGTCGGATTGTCGGCAACATCGTTCACGCTCATTGCCTGCAACAGCCTGCTCTCGGTGGCGCCGATTATTTTTTCTTCGGTTGCTTTAATTTCTTCGTTCATTATTCTTCTCTAAAAAATTTTTCGGCTTTCAACAAGGCACTAATCAGGGCGTCAATATCTTCTTTGGTGGTATATAAACCGATGGAAGCGCGAGCCAATGAGCTGTATCCCATACGGTTTACAATCGGCTGGGCGCAATGGTGTCCGATTCGTATTGCCACGTTTTCTTTATTTAAGACAAAGGCTAAATCTTGCGGGTGGATGTTGCCGACGGCAAAACTGAAAACGCCGCCTTTGTTTTCGGCCGTGCCGATAATTTTAAGTTGAGGCACCTCGGATAAACGTCCGTTGGTGTATTTAATCAGCTCGTGTTCATGTCGGATAATGTTATCAAACCCGATTCGCTGCATATATCTTATACCTTCTGCCATACCGATGGCCTGAACCGAGGCAGGAGTACCTGCCTCAAACCGCGCCGGAATATCGGCATAAGTCGTTTTTTCAAAGGTAACATTCTCAATCATATCACCTCCGAACTGATACGGCGGCATTTGTTCCAACACTTCGGCCTTGCCGTATAAAACTCCGATTCCGGTCGGGCCGTAAACCTTGTGTCCGGAAAAAGCCAAAAAATCACAGTCGATATTTTGCACATCAATCGGGTAATGCACCGCATATTGGCAGGCATCAACCAAAACTTTGGCACCGATCTCATGCGCGGCGGCCGTAATTTCTTTAATCGGAAACATGGTGCCCAAAACATTAGACATGGCAGAGACGGCAACCAGCTTGGTCTTTTTGCTCAAACGAGCGGTAAATTCTTCAGGCAGATATGCGCCGTTATCAGCCACGGGAAACACTACCAATTCGGCACCGCACACTTCGCAAAGATGTTGCCACGGAACCAAATTGGCATGATGTTCGGCTTCGGAAATCAAAATTTCATCACCGGCGTGAATATTTTGCACTCCCCACGTTGCCGCCACCAAATTAATCGATTCGGTAGCGTTACGGGTAAAGATAATCTCACGGGTTTCGCGGGCATTAATGAATTGCCGCACGGTTTCACGCGCTTGTTCATAAGCCGAGGTAATGGCATCGGCAAAATAATAGGTACCGCGATGCGGATTGGCATAAAAGGTATCATAAACGCGACGCATTGCCTCAAATACCGCCTGCGGCTTTTGCGCCGACGCGGTAGTATCCAGATAGGCAATCGGTTTGCCGTTTACCAGTACATCAAAAATCGGAAAATCTTTCCTTATTTTATAAACATCATACATTGCGTGAACCTCTAAACTTTTTACATATTTAGCCCGTAAAAAAATATTTTTCAAGTTTTATGTTGTGCTTTGCCTTTATAAAAAAAACTCCGACCGTTGCGGCGGCCGGAGATACAACAAAACAAGCCAAACTTATTCAATCACTAAAATCAGGCTGTCTTTAACCGCCGTGACTTTGGCCGTTTCACCTTTTTTGAGCGGCTTTTCGGTATATGCCAACCAATAAGTATCGCCAACCTTAACCTTAGTCTGATTGTCGACCGCGTCTTCGGCCACGGTAACAATACGCCCTACATATTGTTGAGCGGAATCGTTCAGGTTTATATATTGTTCCGGCGTCCGTATTTTTTTGAAAATATAACGATACGAATACCATCCGATGAGGGCAAAAATACCTGAAAATACGGCAAACCAAATAATTTGCGTGGCAAGCGCCATCGGCAAAAAATAGGTCAGGACGCTCATCGAAAATCCGGCTAATCCGAACCAAATCAAATACGTTCCCGGTACAATCAGCTCCAAAACCGATAGGGCTAATCCCAAAATAAGCCAGTTGGTGGCAACAGATTCAAACAGCATAATTCACCTCCGTTTATTTCTTCGGTTTTGGCATACTGCTTTTAGCAATCTCGGCAATACCGGCAATGGTTCCCATTACCTGTGTGGCATCAACCGGCAGCATCAGCAGTTTTTCGTTAGGTGAAGTTACAATGCCCTGCAAAGCATCAATGTATTTCTGTCCCAAAAAATAGGAGAGGGCATTTTGGTTGCCTTTTTCAATGGCGTCGGAAACGAGCTTGGTGGCGGTTGCTTCTGCCTCGGCCGAACGTTCGCGGGCTTCGGCTTCACGGAATGCGGCTTCTTTGCTGCCTTCGGCTTCCAAAATCACCGCTTGTTTTTCACCTTCGGCCTTCAAAATTTCTGCCTGACGCAAACCCTCGGCTTCCAAAATGTTGGCACGCTTATCACGCTCGGCCTTCATTTGGCGAGCCATGGCGTCAATCAAATCTTTCGGCGGAGTGATATCTTTAATTTCTACGCGGGTTACCTTTACGCCCCACGGAATGGTGGCCACGTCAACCACATCCAAAAGCCGCTGATTAATCAGGTTGCGTTGTGAGAGCAACTCATCGATTTCCATACTGCCGATAACCGTACGAATATTGGTCATCACCAAATTCATAATCGCAAAATCAAGATTATCTACCTGATAGGCGGCTTTAACCGCGTCCTGAATCTGATAAAACAGCACACCGTTAACCGTAACCATTGCATTATCTTTGGTAATAACCTCCTGCGAGGCAACATCCAAAACCTGTTCCTTGCGGTTGATTTTGGCACCGATGTTTTCAAAAATCGGAATTAAGATATGAAAACCCGGCTTGAGCGAGCGCGTGTATTTACCGAAATTTTCAACGGTATATTCGTATCCTTGCTGCACGATAACCACATATTTCAACAGCACCAAGAAAACCAAAATAACTAAAATGATTGCGACTTCCATTGTTTATTCCTTTCAAATAATATCAAATATCTGCCCTAAAATGTATACTCTATTTTGCAATTTCGCAAGCAAAAAAACACCCCGCCGGCGGGCAGGGTGCTTTTTATTCAGAAGATAGTTTTAACGACTTCTTGCCGCTTCTTTCAGTATTTTGTTGACTTCTTTTACCGAATAACCGGTGTTAATCACGGTTTTATTGCCTTCAACAATACTTTCGGAATATATATCTTTGGTATCACCGTCCTGAATATAGGTCAACCTGGTGCCGTTGGCATTGATAAACGAACCGAGGACTTTATCATTGGCCGTACCGTTGGCTTCGCCGACACGATTGGCATCTACCTCATAATGTTTATAAATTCCGACCTTGTTGCCATCCATATCTTCCGTGATTTTAACGCTGACGCCGTCAACGGTGCGGATAAGCGTTCCGTCAGACTTCATCTGCATCTTGAAGTCATGCTCCACACCCTTTGCATCAACCATGTGACCGGATACGGTAAACTTATGCAAATCTTCGATTTTGCTTACTCCCTGTTCCTGCATAGCATAACGGAAAGCGTAGTTTTCGACGTCGCGATTCAAATCTCCGCTTGAAGGAATCGGGGTGGAATAATCATCCTTGGTATGCCAAAAACGTTTCCACGCACTGCCTTCTTCAACCTTGCCGTTGACCGTAACCATTTTCTTTTGTTCTTCTATGGCCTTTTGTGCCTCTTCGGTTAATTTAGGCTCGGTGACGGTGGTTTGGTTTTGGATAATCACTTTTTCTTCCGGAATTTTTGCCTCTTCAATCGTTTTAGCCGGCTCGCTGTTGCCTTCGGTAACATTTTCCGCACCGGAATTAGCGTTGGCCGGGCGAGTCCAACCGTGGTCACGATCCTCTATTTCTCCGTTCATGTGGACAACCTTAAACCCGGAATTGAAAGCCTTAACATTATTATCAAATTCATCGCTGTTAAGTCTCAATTGGAATTCTTGTTGTTGGGCTTCGGTTAACTCCAATTTATTCAGATATTCGGTCATGTTATCGGTTGAAGCGCCGATTCCTTTGACCATCTCAAACTCCTTATCCATCAACCCCATATCTTGTAAGATGGCATAAGTCGCATTCGGATAATAGGTGGCCTTATCGAAATCTTCGCTTGAAAGAGAAAGCGGATGCGTTGCCGGAACATCATCAATAACCGGTGTATCATCAACCGGAGGTGTATCATCAACAGTCGGCGTATCATCAACAGTCGGCGTGTCGCTGATAACGGTAGCTTCCTGCGGGTTGCCGGCAAAAGCATTTTTAATGCCTTGAACCTTATCGCCGATGAATTCCTGCGCCGTATCGTTAGCCATTAAACCGCCGGCCAGAACACCGGCACCGGCCGCCAAAGCCTGACCTTTGACATCTTTGATATGTTCAATCAAATCCAAGGCCTTTTGTTGGTCTTCAAACGACATATTCGGAGCTATGGCTTTTAATTTGGCCATTACCTTATCATCGCCGTTGCGGAGCAACTTGGTCAGATATTTGACGGCTTTTTGTGTTTTGGTTTTCGGCTTAAACAACTTGCCAAATAAACCCTTAGGAGCTTCAACCTGTTCTTCCGGTATGTATGTTTTCAAAATTTCTTCCAAATCTTTTTGGGCTTTTATGCTTTCTTTGCGAACGTGAAAGTATTGTCCCATACCGGCTATTGCGGTGATTGCGCCGACAACCTTTGTACGAGTAAAGCCCAAAACGGTTGCCTGAGCAGCCGTTTCGGCAACGGCTTGCGTACCCAAACCGGCCAAACTGCCCAAGGTACCAAAGGTCAAGGTACCGGTTGCGGCCATAGTTGCCGTAAAGGTGGCAGATGTCAAAAACAAGGCGGTTTGACTTGCTAAATTGATGGCTTCGGCGCGATTATTTTTCAAATATCCGAAAAAGCCTCTGAGCGATGTTTTGCCGTCAACCTGCTTGGAATAATTGTTCCAAGATTGTTTAAAGGCTCCGACAACCTTCCAGCCTTGACGCGCCGTTATACCGACAATACCGAATGCTGCCGACATGCCGACACTCCATGAGATGTTCTTTAAGCCTTCTTTAACCGCATTCATAATCTTCGGATGTTTGGCCCACATACCTTTTTTCTGCTCCGAAGCGCGTACCGGTGTTTGTTGCATACCGGTTTTACGGGCCAAACGCGAGGCATAAACGGCATTTTTCTCTGTGTATATACCATTGGTTATCTTATATACGTTGGAAACAAGGTATTTTGAAAACTTTGCGAATTTTTCCGGATTCTGTCTGATTGCTTCCCATTCTTCCGGCGGCAATTTGTTGTCGGCAAAATATTTTTTCAGCCACGCATTTCTGTCATCCGGTGTGGCCAAAATGTGTTGCAAAGAAAGATTAACGCTGCCTAAATATTGAGCACTGAGCTCTTCAATTTTTTGATGATAGCGTTTAATTACTTTTTCCTTATCATCTTCCGGTGTTTCAATCGAAAGCTGTGTTAACGCCGTCGCACGGATAATTTCCAATGTTTCCTTTAAGGTATCCGGTTTTTCTTTGGCCAAAGCCAGAATACCGCTATCTTTCCCCAATTCTTTCGGAATCGAATATTTTGAGCTTTCGGTTAAAGTCGCCCACTTATTTTCATTGGCGATTACCGTGGCGGCATCAGGCAGTTTGCCGTCCAAACCGTTGATTTTATCATAAGCGGCAAGTTTTTGTTCCAATTCTGCCGCTTTATTGTATTTATAAGTTACATCGCTGCCGGTTAAAATATCCACATAATCTTTTGCAATCGGTGCGTTATTTTCATCAAGGGCAATACCGGAGAGTTCTCCTTTTGCATATTTTTCAATGGCCTTTTTACGTCTGCTCAAGGCCACCAATTCGCCGACATTGGGAGAAGCAGCCGGCATGGCCTGTGCCGCAAGCGTCAAATCATCAATGCGCTTGGATAATTTTTTGTGCTCCTGCAGCAAATCATACGACGTCATGGCGTCAAATTCGGCAATCTCATTTTGCGAAAGTTCAATTCCATCTTCCGGTTTTTTCGTTGTCTTTTCTTCTGTCGGAGCTTGCTCTGCCGGAGTTTCCCGTTCGGTAATTTCATCAACCTGGGTTACCTTTTCCGGCTTTTCATTATTCGGATTTTCGGCGGTTTGTGTCGGCTGTTCCTGCGTTTTGAGCTGGTTGCGACGATCTTCGATTTTGCCCTTTAATGCATCAAAATCAAATTCGTCCGACGAAAGGGATAATCCCTTTATAAACTCTTCCAGCTTATCTAAAGACGCAGCATCAAAATCTTTAAGACTGCCGATATTGTTCAACTTTTTCTTAAGGTTGTCCAAATCATCTCCCTGCAACGGTTTATCAGCCTCAATCGCATTGATTTTATCCATAAACTCGCGGTCGGTCATATCCATATCAGCCATATTTGTTCTCCAAACAGTTTTCGTTTTTACTAATATAACGTAATTTTTCGCAAAACGCAAGCAAAAAAATGACAAAATAAAATTATTTTTGTTTATATTGTCAAAAACTGCCGGTTTCGGTCAATAATCCGTTTTTTTAGTATACTTTTCTATTTTGTATGCTATAACATCTTTAGTTTAAGAGTAGTTAACGGGGATAAGATGCAACGATTGATGAAAAAATTTATATATTTACTGCTTTTCAGCCTTTTGGTGTGGAGTGTTGTGCCGATGCTGCGGCTGTCATTGTCTATGGACACACAAGAGGCAATTGTTTGGGGTAAATATTGCTTGTTCGGAACTACCAAGCATCCGCCGTTTTCGGGTTGGATAGCGTACGCATGGTATGAGCTGTTTTTCCAAAGCGATAAGGCGATGTATTTGTTGAGCCAGATTTTTGTAACCCTCGGAGTGGTTTATATTTATAAATTGGCACGCTGTTTTGTCGGTCAAATACAGGCAATTTCGGCAGCAGCATTGGCATTCGGGATTATTTATTACGGCTACTCGACGCCGGAGTTTAACGTGAATGTGATTTCGGTCGGTTTGTGGCCGATGTGTGCTTATTACTTTTGGCGCGGCTACACTTCCGATTGTTGGCGCGATTGGTTACTCTTCGGTTTGTTGGTGGGGCTGAACCTGCTTAACAAGTATGTCGGGGCGATGTTGTTGATTGCTCTCGGAATTTTTGTTGTGACCGATAAAGGTGTTATTAAACTTGTTAAAAATCTTAAAGTATATGTTGCGGCTATGGTTGCTATCGCGTTGTTATTTCCTCATTTTCTGTGGCTATGGCAAAATGATTTTGAGGCGTTTAAGTACATTTCGCAACGTAATCACGGCGGGAGCATTACGTCATTTTGGCGGCATATTGTTTATCCGCTTAAGTTTTTGGGAGCGCAAGTGTTGTTTGCGTTGCCGGCATTTTTGACCTTTGCGTGGTTTAAAAAGCGCTATCAGGCGGTTGTGTTTGTCGGTTCGGCAACGCAAACCCGTTTTGTGGTGTGCACTGCGGTTTTGCCGGTTATGATTTTTGCGACCATTTGCCTTATCAGCGGTAATGCGGCCAAAAGTATGTGGGGTTTCCCGTGTTTGTTTATGTGGACGACGGCATTGTTTTATTTTGTTCCGTTTAAGCTTGATGAAAAGGTTGCCGGCCGTCTTTTGAATGCGATGTTTGTATGGGTGGTGCTGTTTGCCGCGGCTTACGGAATACAATGTCTGGTGACCACCAGTTTGCGCTATCAGACCGACGTTAAAACAGTAGCGCAAAAGTTTGAGCAAAAGTGGGCGGAGCATACCGATATGCCTCTCAAATATGTGGGTGCCGATGTGTGGTTCGGAGATATTATGGCGCTGTATGCCTCACACGAAATCAAGCCGATGATTTGGATGAAACCGCAGAATAATCCGTGGTTTGATAAAGCAGATTTTGAAAAAAACGGCGCATTGCTGATTGCCACCGATGAATGGGAATACGAAAACTATCGGCGATTGTATGATAAAGCGATTTCCGCACCGCAAAAAATGATGCTTGAATATAAAAATTATTTTGGTAAAACTAAAACAAAGGAAGTTTTATACGGATTCTATGAACCGTGGGAGGTTGAAAATGCCGAAAAAGAATAAGTTGGTCAGCATTGTGATTTCCGCTTATAACGAGCAGGATAATGTGGCGGAGTTGCACAAGCAGTTGGATATTGCGCTCAAAAAATGCAAAGACATCACTTTTGAATATATTTTCGTAGATGACGGGAGCAGAGATAAAACTTATGCCAACTGTCTTAAATTGCAGCAAAAAGATGCGCGTGTCAAAATTGTGCAACTTAAACGTAACTTCGGACATGAAATTGCTATGACTGCCGGTATGGATTATGCCAAAGGCGATGCGGTAATCTTTATGGATGCCGATTTGCAACACCCGCCGGTATATATTCCGCAGATGGTGGAATTGTGGCAGAAAGGCAAAGAAATTGTGTTGACCAAGCGTCTCGATAATGCCGCTACTTCCAAGCTTTATAAATGGTGCGCCAAGGCATTTTATTATGTGCTTAATCTGCTTTCCGATATGCCGATTATGGAAAGTGCGCCGGATTTTCGGTTGCTTGATCGCAAGTATGTTGATTTTTTGAAGGGGTTTAACGAGCAGGATCGCCTGTTCAGAGGGCTTCTCAGTTGGATTATGCCGCAAGATAACGTGGCGATTATCGGCTTTAAGGCTCCGGAGCGTTTCAGCGGCGAATCAAAATATAATTTTATCAAATCGCTCAAATTGGCAATCAGCAGTATTGTGCAATTTTCGGTTATGCCGTTGCGATTGGCAACCGGATTGGGAGTTGTGGCGGCAATTTTGGCGCTGTTGATGGGGGTGTATGTATTTTTTGAGCACTTCTTCCTGCACAATCCGACTCCGGGGTATGCCACCATTATGGTTACGGTTGTTTTCTTGGGTGCAGTGCAGCTGATTTGTTTGGGGATTATCGGCGAATATATCGGTAAAATCCATTTGGAAGTCAAAAAACGTCCGCTGTATGTGGCTGATTACATCGAAAAGAAAGCAAAGAAAAATGAGTCTGAAAATAATCTTTAATGCCGATGATTTCGGAATCAGTCGCGGCGTAAATGCGGCAATCGTCGAGGCGTATACCCGAGGTATTTTAAACAGCACCAGCCTGATGATAAATCAGGAATTTGCCGCCGAGGCGGTGGCTGAGGCTCAAAAAATGCCGAATTTGGAAATGGGTTTGCATCTCAATCTGACCAACGAAAAACCGGCGGCTGAACCGACAGATATTCCGTTGCTGACAGATTCTGCCGGCAAGCTCAAAAACGGTTTTGTTAATCTGTTGTTGCTTTCATTGTTGCACCCGAAAAAATTTGCCGAACAGGTGGAAACAGAAGTTCGTGCGCAGGTGCAAAAATATCTGGCAACCGGACTCAAAATGGCGCATATTGACGGACATCGCCACGTACATCTGATTCCGGCAGTGTTCAAGGTTGTGCGTAAAATTCAGCGTGAATACAATATCCCGCGGGTACGGGTAATGAACGAAAACGCGCTTAATACGATTTTGCAAAACAAATCAAAAAGCTGGTTGTTTGACGGCGGGCTTATAAAATATTTTATTTTGCGCTTTTTAACATGGTGGAACGGCTACAAGTCCGATGTGTATTTTTATACCATTCTGTTTACCTGCAAAATTTCGCGCGAGCAATTTTGCAACATTAAAATTCCGCGCGGTTACAATGCGGTGGAGATTATGATTCACCCCGGAAAACCGGAAATTGATAAGCAATATCCGGAAAGCGTGTGGGATGATAATATTTTATCCGACTGGCGCTCGACGGAGTTGCAAACATTACTGGATAAAAACATATTAAACAATATTCACGGCGGAGAAGAAATTGATTAAAACAATAATCAAATTATATCTCTGGGCGGAAGGTATATGGTTCAAATTTCCGGAAAAACTGCGCTTTTTGCTGGTCGGCGGATTTAATACGGTGTTTGCCTGGTTGGTTTTGGTGGGGCTCGACTGGTGCTTCAGATACATCAACACCGCGGCCGGTTGGAATTTCCCTCAAATTTGGGTGGCTAATGCGGCATTGGCGTTGCAGTACGCCATTACCATCAATGTTTCGTTTGCCACCATGCGCTATTATGTGTTCAGAAGCCACGGGAATTTTTGGGCGGAATGGGCCAAAGCATGGTCGGTTTATATCTTTCTTTATGCCATAAACGCGCCGACCATGAGTTTTTTGATGTGGGCATTCGGGCTGATGGCATGGCAGGCACAGGGAGTTTATCTTATTTTTTCAACCATTGCGGCGTTTTTGCTGCATAAATATTATTCGTTCAGAAACACCAAGGAGGTTAGCAAATGACAGTATTGGCAGCCGTAGCCGTACCGCATCCGCCGCTTATTTTTCCGGAAGTGGGGCAAGGTCGGGAAAAGGAAATTAAAAAAACGATTAAATCGTATCGCGAGGCGATGAAGTTTATTGCTTCATTTACGCCGGATACCATAATTTTAATAAGTCCGCACATGCGGTGGTATGCCGATTATTTCCATGTGGCGGCAAAAGAAAAAACCACCGATACTTTTGCGCAATTCGGGGCGCCGGAGGTTAAACTGACCGCCAAGTCGGATGAGGTGTTTATTGAGGCGCTGAACACCGTGTGTCAGGCAAATAATTTTCCGTGCGGTATTTTGGGCGAGCAGGAAAAGAAAATTGACCACGGTTCGTTTATTCCGTTGCGTTTTTTAAACGAGATAAAAAAAGATTATAAGGTGGTGCGGATTGCCATTTCGGGGCTGTCGATTTTTTCGCACTATCTTTTGGGACAAATGATTAACGCCGTGTCGGCCAAATTGGGGCGGCGCAGTGTGATTATTGCCAGCGGCGATTGGTCGCATAAGTTGCTTGACCACGGGCCGTACGGTTTTGCTAAAGAGGGGCCGGAGTTTGATAAGCAGGTGCAAAACATTTTCAAAACGGCGGATTTTTTGCCGCTGTTGCAAATGAAATCGGAATTTTGCGAGGCGGCCGGAGAATGCGGGCATCGTCCGTTTGTGATTATGTCCGGTGCTTTTGATTCGCGTGCGGTTAAAAGCAAGATGCTCTCGTATGAAGGTCCGTTCGGAGTAGGTTACGGTGTGGCCACATTTGAGGCCGGTGCGGCTGATGAAAAGCGTAATTTCGGCGAGCAATATCGCGCATGGAAACAACAGCTCGTATCACAGCAGGCGCAAAAAGAGGATGCTTATGTGCAGTTGGCGCGCTATTGTATTGAGAATTTTGTGTTGACGGGCAAACCGGCACCTATGCCGACAAATGTGGCACCGCAATTAACGGCGGAACGTGCCGGTGCGTTTGTATCACTTAAAATGCACGGCCGGTTGCGCGGCTGTATCGGCACCATCGCGCCGGTGTATGCCAATGTTGCCGAGGAAATTGCCCATAATGCGATTGCGGCGTGTTCGCAAGATCCGCGTTTTATGCCGGTGCGTCCGGACGAATTGGCGGATTTGGTTTATAGCGTTGATGTGTTGGCACCTGCCGAGCCGATTGCTTCGGCCGAGGAGTTAGACGTCAAAAAATACGGGGTGATTGTGCAATGCGGTGGTCGGCGCGGCTTGTTGTTGCCGGATATCGAGGGCGTGGATACGGTGGAGCAGCAAATAGCAATCGCGCGGCAAAAAGGCGGTATTGCTCCGAGCGAACCGGTGCAACTCTACCGCTTTGAAGTGATACGACATCATTAAAATTAACGCTCAATTTAAAAGTGTTGTTTTTGGACGACGGGAGAAGGTTGCTTTTGAGCAAGTAAGCGAAAGCGAAACGTAGCGAAAAATATGCAACCGAGTGTCCGAAGCAAGCCGAAGGCGTAGCAAGAAGGCGTTGTTTCGTTCCGGCGGAACGAAATGGATTCTTCATTCAGCTTCGCTCTGTTCAGAATGACGCATCAACCGTGTGTTACCATAAAAAAGCCCCTCGTTTTTGAGGGGCTTAAATTTTACGGATAAGGTTTTACGAATTGATTTTAGGATTTTTGCGCATACTCATTTGTGATTGATTTTGCACTTTATTCTCTTTCGGGGTAGCCATCTTTATATTATCGCAACTACCGGTAGCAATCGTTTTGAATGCTTCCAATCCTTTATGCTTAACATAGTGCATAACCTTTTGCGTAAAGCTCAGTTTTTGCGGTTCCGGAGCTTTTTTAGATTGAGCAAAACGCTTCATATTTATATTCAAAAAGTTTCCGGACGGGCTGTTCAATTCGGTATCCAGAGCAATCCATTCTTTTTCATCTTCGATTCTCAACCCGTCAAGTTCCGAAACATTACTGTGAGCGGCGTTGCCATAGGCGGTCCACAACTGTGTAATGATGTCACCTTTTACCTTCATCGGTGCCGCCTTGACGCTTTCGATAAAATCTTCAACTTCATTCGGTTTAATTTTGTTTTTGCGATAAACACTTGCCATTACCGGTTGCCGTAAAAGATTTTCAATCATCTGATCGGCTTTTTCTTTGGACGGATTTTTACCGGTATAAAAGTCCTGAAAATACTTTTCGACATTTGCGTGATTCAGTGTCTGTTCCGCCGGCAACACGGCACTGTACTCGCCCCGCTCGATAAATACGTTGCCTTTGGCATCTTCTGTAAATTGAATCATATTTTTTCTCCTGAAAAATTCTACTGCTAAATATAATATAATACATGTTTTGTCTAAAATCAAGCAAAAAATTTAACACCTTGACAAAATTTTGAAATGTACCTGTAATGCGAGCATTAAACAGGCAATTTTTCAGGGAGTACGGTAATTTATAATATTGACAATATTTCAGATTCGGTGCAAACGGAAGAAAAAAAGAAACTTGATGAGTCAGAAGGAAGTACTCCTAAGCGGAGATATGGAAAAGAACGGAAGCAATGATTTGCCGCAACTTCGCATAAAATGTGTGGGGTTGCTTTTTATTTAAATTATACCAAAAAACTCTTGCATTTTTTAATTTATATGCTATACAGAGCAAGCATCTTGAGAGCGAATCGCTTTTTGAGGTGTTTTGTGTTAATAATATTGTGGGGGACAAGCCATTGTCTTTACCACAAACCTAAGAGAGGTATAAAATGGCTAAATCTAAAAAGAAAATTTTAGGTCTGATTAAGCTGCAAATACCTGCGGGTAAGGCGAATCCGTCTCCGCCGGTAGGTCCTGCTTTGGGCCAAAAAGGCTTAAACATTATGGAATTTTGTAAAGCATTTAATGCACAAACGCAAAAAATCGAGCCGGGTGTTCCGGTGCCGGTAATTATTACCGCTTATGATGATAAGAGCTTTACGTTCATCACCAAGTTGCCGCCGGTTTCTTATTTGATTAAGAAAGCCGCCGGTGTTCAATCTGCATCTAAAGAACCGGGCAAAAAGACCGCAGGTAAAATTTCTTTAGCACAAGTTAAAGAAATTGCTACTACCAAAATGCCGGATTTGAACTGCTCTACAGTCGAATCCGCTATGAATATGGTTAAAGGTCAGGCCGTTTCCATGGGTATTGAAGTAACGGAGTAAGTCGATGAGCGGAAAAAGATTAGTAAATGCATACAAAAATATTGATAAAACTCAGGCATACAGCTTGAAAGACGCTATCAATATCGTAAAAGAAAATGCAACTGCAAAATTCGATGAGACCATCGATTTGGCAATTAACTTGGGTGTTGATCCGAAACATGCTGACCAGATGATTCGCGGCGTTTGCCAGTTGCCGCACGGCAACGGTAAGACCGTTCGCGTAGCTGTGTTTGCGCAAGGCGAAAAGGCTGATGAAGCTAAAGCTGCCGGTGCTGATATTATCGGTGCTGAAAATTTAGTGGATTCGATTTTGGCCGGTAAGGTTGATTTTGACAGATGTATTGCAACTCCGGATATGATGGGTATGGCCGGTCGCGTGGCTCGCGTTTTGGGCCCGAAGGGCTTGATGCCGAACCCGAAACTCGGTACGGTTACCACCGATGTTGCAACCGCTGTTAAAAACGCCAAAGCGGGCGAAGTTCAATATCGTGTTGAAAAGAACGGTATTGTTCACGCCGGTGTGGCTAAAGCTTCGTTTACCAGCGATCAAATCTATGACAATGCCAAATTGTTCATTGAAACCATATTAAAGGCTAAACCGTCTACCCTGAAGGGAACTTATTTGAAGAAAATTTCAATCAGTTCGACTATGGGAGTGGGCGTTAAAGTTGACTCTTCCAATCTTTAGTATTGGAAATCGCGCTTAGCGAGTAACTACTTGAGGGACTTCTTCTCTTGTACTGCTTTTGTACACGTCGTCGAAGTCCCTCTTCGTATTTACTCTACAAATCGCAATTTTTCTGTTTTTAGGTACACCGCGCAAGACGGCGTTCTGCGTCTTAACCTCTTTAATCGACTTTTTTGTTGCATAGGGTGTGATTAAAATACATTGCGTCGGGTAGGGTTCTGTGTGATAAATAAAAAAAAACGGCGTCTTCAATTAAGAAGACGCTGTTTTTTCTAAACTATGCAGGTTATTTAGGGCACTTATAGGTTGCGAAGACCCTACCGGAACCGTCGTAAATCGTCAAGACAGTCTTGTTGTTGGACAACTTAACTGAGTACTTGTCGGTAAATACGGTCGGATGGCCTCCTGATGTATGACCATCATCCCAACCCCACAACGTAGCCGTTGGGTATACAAGCATACCAACTGGAGTGTTGTTGGTGTCTTTCCAAACCATATAGTTATCAGAGTTTACATCATCAGCAATTGCGTTAATCCACTTGCCGCCAACGTAGTACGCACTGTTGAAATTGGAATTCGTATCAGGATCCTTGTAGCTCATGTTGACTTCCGGAGCGCTGGCACCCTGACGAATCAGGATAGGCAGCGTGCCGTTTGTGAAGTGAACACTTACCACATACATCCAGGTCGAATGCGTCTCATTCAAAGTAGCGGTTACCGTTGCTCCGGTGAACTTATCGCTAAAGTCAGGATTCCACGGCTTATTTACGGTTATCGCACCGGGGGCTGAAGAATCAAAGCTGTTAGAGCCGTAGGCAACGGATATGTTATCCTTATAGCTGTAAACAGTCTTATCATCATTCTCGCTCTTCTTGGTAACGGTTGCACCGGTTTCATAAGCGTTGAAGGACAGCGTTCCGAAATCATGTGTCTTACCGTTGCGGCTAAACACAATGCTATTCGGATCAGTCGATTCCCACCGATTCTCCTGACTTGAGCCTTTCAGCTTAGCGGTGGTGCTGATGTTTCTGGTTTCCCGAACATAGCTCCAGTTGCCGTCTGTCTGGTTAGAGGAGTTGGTGAGGCTGACTGTTGCCGAACTTGTCGACTGCGAATTATCGTCTTCTTGAGATGACCAGTTAGTCAAAACCTTGAAGCTGCGGGCAAAAGACTTGCTTATATCCTCGCTCTTCTTGGTTCCGTCAGAGTAGATTGTGGTCCACGTCAGAGAGGCGGTCACATTACTCTTATTAACGGTAATCTTCGGATTACTGATCTCGTAGTCGGTTACGGTTACTTCCTGCTTTACCGAAATGCTACCGGGAGCTGAAGAATCAAAACTGTTAGAACCGTAGGAAACGGTAATGTTATCCTTGTAGTTGTAAACAGTCTCGGTGTTGGTCGAGCTCTTCTTGGTAACGGTTGCACCGGTTTCTGCGGCACTGAAGGACAGCGTTCCGAAATCATGTGTCTTACCCTTGCGGCTAAACACAATGCTATTCGGATCAATCGATTCCCACCGATTCTCCTGACTTGAGCCTTTCAGCTTAGCGGTGGTGCTGATGTTTCTGGTTTCCCGAACATAGCTCCAATCGCCGTCTGTCTGCTTAGAGGAGTTGGTGAGACTGACTGTTGCCGAACTTGTCGACTGAGAATTGTCGTCCTCCTTGGATGACCAGTTAGTCAAAACCTTGAAGCTGCGGGCAAAGGACTTGCTTACCTCCTCGCTCTTCTTGGTTCCGTCAGAGTAAATTGTGGTCCACGTCAGAGAGGTGGTCACATTACTCTTATTAACGGTAATCTTCGGATTACTGATCTCATAGTCAACCTCTGTCACTTCCTTCTTGACCGTAATTGTACCCGGCGCCGATGACGCCTTAGTGTTGTTACCGTAGTCTACATTGATTTTATCCGTGTAGGCGTAGGTCTTAACCGTTGCCGTCTCGCTGGACAGATTTACCGAATGACCGGCTTCCTTAGCGCTGAAATTGAGCTTCGAGAACTCGTACTTTTCGCCGTCGCGGCTATATACGATAGAGTTCGGATCGATACTCGTCCAACCGTTAGTCTGCTTGCCGGAAGCAAGTGTAACCGTGGTTGTGATGTCTCGCGTTTCAGAGGTATAACTCCAGTCACCATCCGTTTTAGCTTCAGAACTCTTGAGGTTGACGCTTGCCGAACCGGTTTGTTCGTCGGCACTTGTCTCGCTCGAGCTCCATGAAGTGTACGGATTCAGGCTGCGCGGGAAGTCCTTAGACACGTTCTCCGTTGTTTCCGTTCCGTCGCTGAACAGAGTGGCGTATGTGAGCGTAGCTCGAACATAGTCATTCTCAACAGTGAGTTTCGGGTTGCGGATCTCGTGCTTGATTACGGATTTACCCTTGTTAACCACAATCTTACCCGGGGCTGTGCTGTTTTGCATATCAGATGCCGTCGAGTTACCCAAACGTGTGCTGATTATATTAGCATAGTCATAGTTCTCGGTTTGAGCGTCTGATGATGCCAGAGTAGCGGCACTTGACACCTTGGATGTTGTGAAGGTAAAGGTTCCGAAATCGGCTGAAATTCCCTGACGGGTGAATTTGATGTTATTCGGATCCACGCTAATCCAAGTATTTGTCTGCTGACTTTCGTTCAGCTGAACATTGGCTGAGATGTTACGTGTTTCTTCCGTCCATTTCCACTCGTCTTCCTCCTTACTCTCGCTCTTAGCTAAAGTAGCAGTAGGCTCTCCCGTTGTTTCGGCCTGATTCTTCTCATAAGCGGTCCAATTGCTTGTAACCGTCAGAGAACGCGGGAATTCCTTAGTAACGGGATCCTTGCTCTCCGTGCCGTTGGCAAACTGGGTGATAAAGTCGAGTGAAACCACGACTCTGTCCGGCTCAATGCGCAGCAACTTGTTGCGGATTTCATAGCCCTTGACAGTATTGTTACTGACTTTGACTAATCCCGGAGCAACCGAACGCTGAACATCTTTACCGTAAACCACATCAATTGCATCGGCATACTTATGGAGCGAATATCCATCCTTCTCACCATCGGCGGTGAGAGTGCCTCCCATTTGCTTTGCGGAGAAAGCTATGTTGTCAAACGTGTGCGTTTTACCCTCACGGGTATAACGGAAAGCGTTTGGCACAACAGCGTTCCAACCGTTCTGCTGAATGGAACCGTCATAAAGAGTTGCATCGGTCGACAGCTTACGCGTCTGCTTGGAATATTTCCAGTAGCCGTTGGTCACATCTTCGCTTGAAGTCAGGCTGATACCCACAGCGTCACTCGTAATTTGTGAGGCTACCTTCTGGTATGATTCCCAGTTGGTTGTCACCACCAAAGAGCGCGGAGCGGATATGTGATCGTGGATTTTGTCTTGTGTGCCGTCGTCAAAGATTGTAATAAAATCAATGTCGCCGACCACCGAGTCGCGATACACGGTCAGAGTCGGATTCTCAAACTTGTAGTCCTTGGCTTTCTTATCAGGCTTATACAAATAAACCTGCTCATTGACCGGTTGCTGATAAGCAATGTAAGTGGTCATGATGCGGTTATCAAGCAGAGCCTCGGTATAGCCGGAACGATCAGATGCAAGCGAGGATACCGTCGTAGCCGTTTCGTTCACCCGATACTCTTCGTAATCGAATGAAACCTCCAGATAATCATCTTTGTAGGTAGCACGCTCGTGCATTAACGGATAGTCCGTTACCACACGATCTGCAACAACGCCGTTTTCGATATTTGCCGTGTACTTGTCGGTTTTACGCCAAACAGTCCACTGACCTTCGGTACGATTCTGTTCTTCCGCACCTTGGGCAATACCGTTGACGAACGCCAACTTGTGTTCAAAGTTCTTTACTTCCTTTTTATAAGGAGCAATCTTGTCAACTTTGTGGTACAAGATGATGTTGATCCTTTCGCGTGTTTGCTGACCTGATGCCCAAGTTGTGACTTCTTCGAAAGAGCAGTCTTCTCTCAAGCTGTCCAACAGTTCACGTGTTTTGTTTTCGGCAACCTTTTTTACGATAGAGTCCTCTTCCAAAATGGAACGAGTTGTATATGCGTAAACAGGTAACGTGAACGTCTTAGGATTGGCCTTGTTCTTTTCCTGAAGTATCAGATTAACCTTGTATTCGGTATTATAAACACCGGCCACATAGGTTGCTCGTGTCTTCGGAGTGATCTCGGTATTCTTCAGGTGAACAAAATCCGCCCTGACAAGAGTAACGCTGGGGTAATAAAACACCGTTTTATCATACTCCACCGTGTGATTGGTAATCTTGACCGGTACAGTCATTATCTGACCTTCCGCATAGTTGTGAATAACCGTGTCAAGCTCCACAACGTGTCCTTCACTATCCTTCGATTCGGGGGCACGGGCAATACGTTCCGCATAGGGCCGGATGTCTAACTGAGGGCGCGTAATGGTATAATCCGTACGGGCTAACTCAGAGTGAGCGTCGAGCCGCGGGTGCTCCGTGTTTTCAAAGACCTTGTCGGTTTTTACACCGTCTTCGGTCCTCCAAACCGTCAGCGTCGCTGTCATCTGGTCGCTGACCTTCGTTTTGAGCGCGCTGTCGAGATAATGGTCAAGACTCGTTTCATAGGCTAATCCCCCTTCAACCGGTGTAGCCGGATCATCTTGGGACCTAGTACTTGTTTCTGCCTCGTACTTACCGCATGAGGACGTGAAACACAGGACGGCCACAAAAAAGGCCATCATCAGCACAAAAGCTTTGTGCAAACCATTTCTTCTTTCCATAACTTTTGAGGTTTGTTTTTGAATATGTATGATTTTTTTGATATACATTAAGAGACCGAAAAACAGCCTTAAAAGGCCGTAGTTCGTAAGTTCCGTGCACATAAAATCACCTGCGAAAAGAGATAAATTCAATATCTCTTTTCCTAATTATAGGCACAATTGGTAATTTAACAAAAGTGATATTAACACAACTTTTATTTAAACGCAAGAGTTTTTTATACAAAAAAACGTCTAAAAATTTTTCAGACGTTTTTTGTGGAAAAATATCGGAATTTTCTATTCAAATCGGCGACTTTCAGTCGGTGCATAATCGCTCAGGCTGTTTTTATCTTCCGGACTTATTTTGTTTTTGTCAACTTTACGCGAGGCCGGTAACGGGAATACTTTTGCCCCACCGAAATCAACGGCATCCTGATCCATTTGCTTCTTTCTTTCAAGTTCGTGACGCATGTGCTCTTTCTTTTTTGCATCTTTTTCCGCCCGAATACGTGCCAATTCCTGCGCTTCTTCATATTCCTTTGCCGGATGATTATATTTAATGATGGAGCTTACATTCGGTGCCGGAACGTGATTCGGGTCAACCACCGGAGTCGTGGTAGGAGCACCGCCGACAGTCGGCATAAAATACGGTGACGGAGCTACCGGCAACGGAATAAATTGTCCGGTGTAGGCATTATAAATATATTGTGACGGAGCCGCCGGCATGGCCGGAGTTGCACTCATGGCCGGAGCCGCTGGCATGGCCGGAGCCGCCGGTTGCGGGGCACTCAAAACCGGTGCCGGGGCAGCTGCCTGCGGAGCAAACGGGTTATTGTCGCTTGCCGGTGCCGGTATCGGAAAATCTTTAGCCTCAATGGTTACATCGTTCGGCAATCGCAACATCATATAGCCGTTGCCGCCGCCGAATGCCGGACCGGACAGGCCGATGGAATAAAATCCGCCGATATAACCGTAATCCATATCAATGTAGTCAATGGCAAACATGGTCTGAATAGTGGTAGTGCCGATAGTGGTCATGCGGCAAGTATAGCCGTTATCTTGTACCAAAACATTGTTAACATTTTTGACATGGAGCAGAGTTTTACTCGGGCGGCAGGTCGGAGTTTGCCCGTTATAGGTTACGTTCCAATTCAAAATCAGGTTAAGCGCCATGGTGTTTTGCGGATTCATCGAAACGTCGGTAATTTTAACATTATCCAAATACATATACGCCGGCGTTACACCCACCGTAATCGGCACCGAAACGTATTCTTCGGTACAGGCGTGAGTTTGGGCATTACCTTCGCAAATCAGCGCTTTTTGCCGTGCGTTACTGTCAAACATGTGTAACAGAGTATTGAAAATATATTCCTTCGATTGCGACAATTTTGCCGGAGCGCACTGCTTTGAGCGGCAAACTATAATCGAAGACGGCATTTGCACCTGCGGTTGTTGAGCGGCCTGTTGTTGCGGATATTGCATACCCGTCATCGGGTCGGCATACGCTTGCGCCCGCGCTGTCTGCGCACTAACCGTGAACAGACCTAAAATTGAGAGGAATCCTATTTGTTTTAACATCGCGATACCTTTATAAAATAAGCTTATAGTTCTTTAGATTACATTAACAGGATAATATGAATGAAAAGTAAATAAAATTATGATTGAACAAAAAAAATTATGCGCTATGATGCAAATATGATGAAGAAAACGAAAATAACGGGCATATCGGCCTTGGTTTTGCTTGTTGTCACCACTTTTCCGGCGGCAGCGGAAAAATATGCGGCGGTTGACGGTGATTCGTTGGTTGCAGGCGAAAGACGTATCAGACTTGACGGTATTGATGCACCGGAATTTGTGCAGAATTGCTATGACGAATCCGCCGCGGAATATCCGTGCGGTTTGGATTCATTACATTATTTGGAAAACCTGATGCAAGATAGCACAATTCGCTGTGACTGTCTGCCGCTCAAAGATAAGTATAATCGTGAAATTTGCGAATGTTTTGCCGATGATGTTTGCTTAAACGAAGCCATGGTGTTCGGCGGTTATGCCGTTACCTATCGCAGTGACAAATACATTGATGCCGAGCGCGATGCCAAAGAACATAAACGCGGCGTTTGGCGCGGCAAATTTATGCGACCTGCCTTGTTCAGAGCTTTGGAACGAGTTCAAAAATCAAACCGCGTCTAACGGGTAACTGCTCGGGGGATTTTTCCTCGTGTACCTTTTTTGTGCACGTCGTCAAAATTCCCCTTCGTATTTACCACGTTATCCGCGGTTTTAGAGGGTGTGTACCTTTTTTCGTACACGGCGGGAAAAAGTCTTTTTCTATCAGATTCGTTTTTTAGATTCTGTATATCCGCAAGTTTTTACTTAACCATATACGCAAACATGGCGTAGCAGGCGGCAATACCGATGATGATTTGTACAATCGGTACCAACACCGGCACAAAACCGAAGATTGCGGTTACCAAATCAAACTTGAAAGCGCCGACCAAACCCCAGTTAATACCGCCGAGCAACGCCAAAAACAATGCAATTCTTTTCAATGCCATTTTATTTCTCCTTTTGATTATAGCCGCCGGTAGTATAAACGGCCAATGCTTAACTTTGTGTAAAAAAATATAATATCATTGCGCCCGATTGCAACCTCCTCTATAAATATTTAGTAGTCAAAGGAGGAACAAATGAAAGAAAAACTCGCTCTTGTTATTGCCACATATTTCGGCTTGGGATTATCGCCCAAAGCACCGGGCACTGTCGGCTCAATAGGTACGTTGCCGCTGGCGTTTTTGTTGATTTATTACTTCGGTATGTACGGAATTATTGCCGCCGCATTACCGATTGCGCTTATCGGCATTTATGCTACCGACGTGATTATTCGCAATTCGGCGGATAAAGATCCGGGCAAAGTGGTGGTGGATGAAGTGGTCGGGCAATTGCTGGCGTTTTTGTTTGTGGCCGACGCGCTCAAGGGTAACACTGCCGATTGGTGGATTTATTTGGTCGGTTTGGCGGCGTTTCGCTTTTTTGATATTAAGAAAATGGGGCCGGTTAAGTGGTTCGATTCTAAAATGAAAAACGCCTTCGGTGTGATGATGGACGATGTTTGTGCCGGCTTGTTGGCCTCGGTAGTGGTCTGGGGCGTTTGGACCTACATTAACGCGCAATAGATAATCTGTTTCAATAAAAACAACTTGTTCCGGCGTTGCCATGCGGCGGCGCATCTAAAAGATGTTGCAATTTTGCGTTTTTTATGCTACACTGAATTTGCTTAAAAAATACGAATTGTGGATGATATTTATAAATTTCATAAATGTTACACTCTCGAAGTGGTATTCATAATTCGTATTTTTTCGGCTGTTGATGTACTGTTTGGTGCATTGACAGAGCAGGTTTTCGGTTGAAAATTTGCTATTTTTAGAGAGAGTTAGTTATCGGAAAAAATCAAACAAAAAAATATAGAATTATGAACTACGGAGTTGTCTTTTTAGGAGTGTTGGTATGCTTGATATTTGAGCTTGGTTATCTTGCATACGGTGAGGGCAGTATCAAGAGTAAGTTCACCCTGAAGAAAGTTGCCTTCAGATTGGTGATTTACGTCGCGATTACGCTAGTTTTTCACGGTTATTTCACTGAGAAATGTGAGGTCCAACTCATTACTATGACAGAACCAGATCCTGAGACGGAGGTATCTGTTAATCCAGAATTTACCTATGAGGTTTCTGACAACGGTACAGCCAACTGGCAGATAAAAACTTCAGAGTGATTTTAAGCAAAAGACAGAGTGTGTATTCCTTCACCGGAAAACACGCTCTGTTTTTTTATAAACCGCTTTTCAGCCACTCGGCAATGGCGGAATCTTTCGCTTTTTCAAACACTTCATTTAAATAAGCTTCTATCAGAATGTGGCGTGCTTCATCCAGCGGTATGCCGCGCGCCTGCATATAAAACAGCTGCTCCGCATCTAAATCACCGCTGGTGGCGCCGTGTGAACACTTGACGTCATCGGCATAAATCTCAAGTTCCGGTTTGCAATCAACCTCGGCCGCATCACTCAACACCAATGCGCGGTGTAACTGGTAGCCCGTGGTTTGTTGGGCGTCCGGCGCAATATGAATCTGCCCCTGAAAAACTCCCTTAGCCGCACCGTCAAGCACTCCCTTAATCAATTGGTCGGAAGTTGTGTGCGGCGCCAAATGGCGGATATTGGTGGTGATATCGCTGACACCGTTTTGCATCAAACGATAGGCTCCGTTAACTTCGGCGACCGCATTTTCCTTCAGCAGACGCACATAATTTTCGGTTCGCGCCAATGCACATTCAGCATGCACCGTAAAGCCGCGATAAACACCGTCGGCTTTCACCTGTACGCTGTTCAAAGCAACGTGATGCGCCGCCGAAGCCTCATTTTGCTTGGTATAATGCGCAAGAGTTGCTCCGGTGCCGAGATAGATTTCGTTGACGATATTATTAAAATAATGCGCACCGTCTTCGCTGTCAAAATGCTCAATCAGCGCGGCTTTGGCGCCTTTTTCCGCCACAATGATGTTGCGAATGTTGCACAGGCGGTTTGCCCCCGAGTGCTGATGATAATGCAGATAAATCGGCCTTTCGGCGGCAAAATCTTTGGTAATGATGATAAATGCACCTTCGTCTGCCAACGCGGTGTTAAACGCGGCAAACGGAAAATCTTCCAGCGCAAACGACTTATTTAAATAGGGCTTGATTTCGCCGCTCTCAATTGCTGCAAACAGCGGCAGAATTACGAGCCCGCGCGGCAATTCATGCGGAATATGCGTCATCCGACCGTTGCAATATTTCAGCTGATAGGCGGCAAAAGGTAAAGATTCTTCATCATCACAATGTCCGTCACACTCGTGCGACGTGGTGTCAACAACCGGCTCTCCGAGTGCTTCCTCTTTAAAATAAGAATACTTCCAGGCTTCGGTTTTTGCAGTAGGCAGACCAATACGCGCAAAGACGGCACGTGCCTTTTCGCGCAGGCCCTCAAGCCACGGAATATTCTCGCCAAACAGCGCTATATCCTGCTTTAATAAACTCATTTAGCCTCGTCTACATAGTTTTTGTAACCGTTTGCATCCAGTTCTTCTGCCAACGCCATATCGCCGGTTTTAACAATGTGTCCGTCGGCGTAAATATGCACAAAATCAGGTTTTATCTGCTTAAGCAAATCGAGATGGTGGGTAATAATCAGCAGGCCATTTTCGGCATTATGCCACTGATTGACCCCGTTCGATACGATTTTGAGAGCGTCGATATCGAGCCCCGAGTCGGTCTCGTCCAAAATTGCCAACTTTGGCTGTAACAGGCTGAGTTGCAGGATTTCCAAACGCTTTTTTTCGCCTCCGGAAAAGCCCACGTTAATTTCGCGCTTGAGCATTTCGCCGCTGATTTCAAAATCTTTGGCTTTAGCACGCAACAACTTCAAAAATTCGGCGGCATCAAGCTCCGGCAACCCGTTATATTTGCGTTGGGCATTAATCGCGTGCTTTAAAAAATTTTGAGTAGTAACCCCCGGAATTTCAACCGGTGCCTGCATACTTAAAAACAACCCGAGAGAAGCACGTTCTTCCGGCTTAAGCGCGGCCAAATCCCTCTCGCAAAAACGCATATTGCCGGCAGTTACGGCATATTCCGGTTTGCCGGTCAAAATATATGACAACGTTGATTTACCGGCACCGTTCGGCCCCATAATCGCATGGGTTTCGCCGACATTGATTGTCAGGTTCAAGCCCTTAATGATTTGTTTTCCGCTTTCCGTTACTCCGGCGTATAAGTCTTTGATTTCAAGCAACTTTTCCGTCATTTTCCGTTTCCTTTTGCTCCCAAGCATCCAGCCGTTTATCGATAGTTTTTAACTTTTCCGCTTTGTATGTGCGTACCTTATCTTCAATCCCGTAGCAACATTTGAGCTGTCCGAGCATAATTTCCACATCGGCGGTTTCTTCGATAATCGCATCAACATTATCTTTTTTGCGGTTGACGTTTTTCAAAATTTCCTTAATCAGCTCACTCATTTCTTCAATTACCTGCAACATTTGCGGCTCTTTGCCCCAAACCCGCAAGGCCCGCTTATATAGTTCTTTTTCGTTGATTTCCGTCATTATCCGACACTCCCTTCTAAGCTGATGTTGATAAGTTTTCCGGCCTCAATGGCAAATTCCATCGGCAATTTTTGCATTACTTCCTTGCAAAATCCGTTGACGATTAAGCCGACCGCTTCTTCTTCTTTTATGCCGCGCTGTTGGCAATAAAACAGTTGTTCGGCGCTGATTTTTGAGGTAGTGGCCTCATGCTCCAAAGTGGCCGATTTGTTGCGGTTGCGGATGTAGGGCACGGTGTGCGAACCGCAGGTTGAGCCGATTAAAAGACTGTCACACTGCGAATAATTGCGGGCGTTTTTGGCATTGGCCGCAATATCCACCAAACCGCGATAAGTTTGATTTGAAAATCCGGCGGAAATACCTTTGGAAATGATTTTCGAGCGGGTATTTTTACCCAAATGAATCATCTTGGTACCGGTATCGGCCTGTTGCCGGTTGTTGGTAATCGCCACCGAATAAAACTCGCCGACGGAATTATCGCCTTGCAAAATGCACGACGGATATTTCCAAGTTACCGCCGAGCCGGTTTCCACCTGTGTCCACGAAATTTTGGAGTTATTACCCCGACACGCCGCTCGTTTGGTCACAAAATTATAAACCCCGCCGTTGCCGTCTTTATCGCCCGGATACCAGTTTTGCACGGTAGAATACTTAACCTCGGCATTGTTCATCACCACAATCTCGACAATTGCCGCATGCAGTTGATTTTCGTCGCGTTGCGGTGCGGTACAGCCTTCCAAATACGAAACATAGCTGTCGTCTTCAGCCACAATCAGAGTGCGCTCAAATTGTCCGGTTTTTTGCGCGTTAATGCGGAAATAAGTGGATAATTCCATCGGTGCTTTTACACCCTTCGGAATATATACAAACGAACCGTCGGTAAACACCGCGGAATTAAGACAAGCGTAGAAATTATCGGTATAAGGTACCACCGAACCCAAGTATTTTTGCACCAAATCCGGGTGATTCTGTACGGCTTCGGAAATTGAACAGAAAATAATGCCTTGCTCGGCCAATTTGGCGCGATAGGTGGTAGCCACCGAAACGCTGTCAAACACCGCATCCACCGCCACCACTCCGGCAAGCGCTTCCTGTTCCTTAAGCGGAATCCCCAATTTATCGTAGGTTTCGAGCAGGGTTTTATCAACCTCGGCCAAGCTTTTCGGCTGTGTTTTTTGCTTTGGTGCGGCATAATAGCTGAGCGCCTGAAAATCAACCGCATCATATTTTAATTTTGCCCAATGCGGTTCGCTCATCGTCAACCAGTGTTTATACGCTTTAAGACGCCGTTCTAACAGCCATTCCGGTTCATTTTTTTTGGCGGAAATCAGGCGGATAATACCTTCGTTTAAGCCGCACGGCACCGTATCGGCCTCAATTTCGGTAGTAAAGCCGTACTTATACTTATCTCCGCTTAAATCTTCAATTTCCGGTTTCGATGTCATCAAAAATCCCCTGTTTTGCGTACGGGAATAATAGCAAGTTGCAACAAAAAATCAAGGAAAATCAAGTTATGAAAATAAAAAAATGCAACAAAAAAATCGTCGAATCATAAAAAAAATGCTGGTAAAAATAAAAAAAATGTGCTACAATCCCCTTAAGTATTGGTACTTTTAAAGGGAATGCTATGTATATTTGGATATTATTGGCAACGATTATGGTCGCCTTAAGCTTTTTCAACGTTGCACCGCGCGCCGATAAGGAGCACGCGCTCAACAATGTTAAGGCTGCCACGATTATCAATCGCTTCAATGCCGAGCATTCTGCGCGTTTGCATACGATTGAGTGCGAGATTATTTATAACCAGAGCACTCAGCAGAAAAACGGCGGAGCCGGATGGGACGGTGCGGTCGACGGAGTGCGCAACAGTGCTTCCGGTCCGGTTGATGTCAGTAATTATGAGCCGGCGTATACAACCTTCAAATCTTATCTTCCGGTCGGTTATGCCATCGGCAACAATCGTAAAGACGGCAGCGGTTCCAATTATTCTACCAGCGGGATGAAGCAATTTGTTTATTGTTTGGCTGATACCATTGAAACGGAATATACTCCGTCTACCCCTAATAACAAAGTGTTTGTGGCTTGCAACGAAAAAAGTGATGACCGAGCCTTAAATATCGGTGACCACCGTTACTTGGTTTCGTTTGCGCCGATTCCGGACAGATGGGTATCAAAAGATGCCTCCAAGACTCCGTTACCGACATTTGTGAATCTGCTGTCTACAATTCCGGGCGCTTCGGCCTCGTTCGGCTGGCTGGAATGGGTTGACGGCAAACCTAAACTGCACGGAGTTGGGGCGGCGGCATCGCGTGCCATAAAATTAAAAGACAAAGACCATACCTTTGATGACAAACACAAAGACCTTTTGGAACAAAGATTGGATGATAATTACAATTACAAAGAAGACTTAAAGGATTCGAGCGGTAATGCCAGCACACAGGCCAGAAATGAAAAATATGTATCGGAAGTGGTAATCATTCCGGATAATTCGGCACTGTGGCGCAACAGCGCGTTTGATAGTGTATGCAAAACCGGAAACCCGTGTATGATAGCCTTTGAGCCTTTCCCGAAAACCGATCCGGCCTGCCATTGTTATAATTTAATCAGGGATGCTTTTTCCAACAGAATTAACCTGCAAAAATGTTATAATGATGTGTATGATGCCAGCGGTAGCAGACATGTTACCAACGTGGATAAAATCAACGTATTTACGGAACAAACTTATCAGAGTCAGTCCGAGAGGTATACAAAGTTTAAAGATTATTTGAGATAATAGAACCAATTGAGGAGAACGCCAATGAAAACATTTAATCGTAAAAAATCCGTTTTAGAACGAGGCGGCTTGATGATAGAAGCCTTGGCTATGCTGGGTTTGATTGCCGTTGTCACCCCGACAATGTATAAAAAATCGGCCGAGCGGACGCTGGAGGTTGAGGATATCAATACCGCTACCACCATGCGTACGGTTATGAATGCGGCTGAGGCTTTTATGTCTTCCAACTATGCCGATATTATGAAGGTAATGGAAGAAGATACCTCCCATCAGCATACGGTGGGAGAGAATGATAACCAACAGACAATCGGCGTTATGGATATTCCGATGGCAGACTTGGCTCCTTATTTACCATATAAATTCAATGAAAATAATGCTTTGTATAACTACAACACTCCAAAAATTCGTATTGTTCGGGCCGGTGACAACTTAACGGCGTTCGCGTTGTTTCCGGCAAAAGTTGATGAAGAAGACGGAATCGGACAAGAAAGAACGGTTCGCATTGCTTCTTTGATTGGTGCAAACGGCGGTTATGTTTCGGACAGCGGTAAAAGTGCCCGCGGTGTTGGCGGCGTGTGGAACTTGGACGGCAACTATTATAAGGAAGTGTTTAAGGATAAAGAGGGTAACGAAGACGGCAGTTATAAATATTCGGTAGTTACCTCCTCTTCAAATGTGGTTAACGGCTCAAATGCTATGGCCGAATCTGACCCGACACAATTCTTACAGCGTTATAAACAAAGCGGTATGGAATGGCGCAACGCAATGCGTACCGATTTGTATATGGGCTACGGCGTGAATAATACCAAAGATCCGGACGACCCGACCCACGCTTCGGAGTTGTTCAGTATTCGTAACATTAACAACTTGATTGTAGGTACCAAAAATAATGATGATCCGGGTGCGCATTCGCTTAATGATGCTGCAGGCACACAAAATGGCATAGATGAAGCCAGCAAGAAGATGACCGGCGAATACGGTTTATATATCGTCGGCAGCGGTTCTCAGGGTGCCGAGAGCGGTAACGCCTATATTCACGGCACAATACTTGCGGCCGGTAATAAGTTTTGGGCAAGTAAAGATTACTTAAAATACACCGGCACCAATTTGGAGTTTGACGGTACCAATTTCCGCATCGGTAAAGAAAAAGATGATACTTATACCATCGACGGTTATTCCGCAGACGGTAAG
>JBGUGE010000064.1:0-2343 GCA_045111335.1 Alphaproteobacteria bacterium
GGAAATTGAGGAAGGACCGGAGGTTGACGAGATTACAGAACCGGAAGAAGAGAATAAGCCGGTTGACTTAGAAAATCGCTATTAAGATAATATAACTCAATATTTAAGCGGAGCCCGAAACGGCTCCGTTTTTCTATGTTTTTATGGTTGACAAAAGTTAAATATGGCCGTACAATTACGGAAAATTTCAATTATTTATTTAGTGACTATGAGTGAAAAGTGGAATCTATCTGACATTTTCGCGTCGTTAGACGATGCGTGTGTCGCCGGTAAAAAAGTCTTGCAAGATTGCAAAGATTTCCGGAAAAAGTACGAGGGGAGAGTCGCTGCCTTAAAACCGGCGTATTTCCATGACTGCCTGTCGGAGTATGCAAAACTCAAAGCGGCGTTGTGTCGTGTCGACAGTTATGCCTATATGGTATGGTCGACTCATCTGAATGACAAGGCTGTTTGCGCGTTCTATCAGAACATGCAGGATGTTGCGAATGCTTGTCATAAGGAGTTGTCTTTTTTGGAGGTAGAAATTGTCAAGGATTTGAACTACGATCAGGTAATGCTGCCTGACAATGATGATGATCGAGGCAAACGCGCCTGGCTTAAAAAATGCCTTAAATTCAGGCCGCATAAGCTTTCTACCGAGGTGGAACAACTGTTTGCCGAACAAAAGGCAATCGCCGATTATTGGATACGGCTTTATCACGAAGAACGTACAAAGTTTTCGATTGAAGTGCAAGGCAAAAAGTACAACGAGAGCGAGCTTTTGCAGGTTTATAATTTGCAGGATGCCGCACTTCGCCTTGAGGCCGAGCAGAAACGTATGAAGTGGTATGAGCCGCGGCAGGATTTCTTCGCTTTGATTTACAATGCCTTGTTGCGCAGTCGCGCGATTTATCAGCATTGGCATCATTACGAATATCCGGCGCAGGAGGCCAATATGCGTGATGACATTGACGCCGGCGATTTGGATAATTTGGTGAATACCTTTGCTGCCGCCGATTCTTCGGTGCGTCTGCTGTCCCATCGTTATCATGCTCTGAAAGCCAAAATGCTCGGTATGGATAAAATTCCGTATCAGGACCGAATGGCTCCGTATCCGTTTGCCGATGAAGGTTCGCGTTACACGTTGGAAGAGGCCAAAGCGCTGATTTTGAGAACGTTCTCCGAATTTTCTCCGGAGTTTGCCGAAATCGCCGAGATGTATTTCAACAATGACTGTATTGACTTCTATCCCTATGAGGGTAAGGCCAACATTGCTTATTGTATGGAAATGCCGGTCGGTGTTCCATCAAGAGTGTTGCTCAGCTTCAACGGCTATGTCGAAGATGTTGACGTTTTGGCACATGAGTTGGGACATGCCATCCATGAGCATCTGAGCAAGAAGTACGGTGAACTCGGTCGCCACAAGTCGTGTGCACAATCCGAAACCGCGTCGATTTTTGCCGAACAGCTGGTATTTTATGCCATGTTGAAGGCCGAGACCGATCCGAAGCGCCGTTTTATCCTGCTGGCTAAGCACGTAGAAAATGCTATCGGTATTATGCATCGCCAGATTGCGTTCCACCTCTTTGAGGATAGAGCGCATAAGGAGCGTGCCGCCGGTGAGGTTTCTGCCGAGCGCCTGCGTGAAATATATAAGTCTGAGGTGGATAACTATCTCGGGCCGAGTGTAGACACGACCGGTGTTGATTTGCTTTGGGCCAGCATTCTGCATTTCTTCGATTTTGACTTCTATGTTTACTCGTATTGCTTCTCATTCTGCGTAGTAAATACGCTCTATGAGGTCTACAAATCGGGTAGGGTGAACGATTTTGCCGCCAAATATATGAAGATGTTGGAGAAGAGCGGAATTGAAAATTATCGTCAGGCACTCAAGCGATTCGGTATTGACGCAACAAGCCCGACCTTCTGGGAAGACGGTACGCACTTGTTGCAACGCGATATTGAGGAACTGGAGACACTTGCCAAAGAAATTACAGGCTGATTTCATTTACCCAAAAAAGCGACGCTTAATCGGCGTCGCTTTTGCGGTTTAAATGCGGCAAATTATTATTGACATCGAAAAGTATATAAACTAAAAGCTAACAAGTGTCGGTGCATGTCGACAAACTTTAATCAAAAATAAAATGGAAATGATATGACGAAAGTTTTTGTTTCAGGGTGCTTTGATGTGTTGCACAGCGGGCATATTCGTTTTTTTGAAGAAGCTTCGCAGTATGGCGATTTGTATGTTTCCGTCGGTTCGGATAAAACCGTGAAGGAACTGAAAAAACGTCCGACACTTTATAACGAAAATGAGCGTTTGTATATGGTTTCTGCCGTGCGTTTCGTGCATAGGGCTTTTGT
>JBGUGE010000065.1:0-14582 GCA_045111335.1 Alphaproteobacteria bacterium
TCGACTTGTGTTTCTATATAATCTTCGGCACTTTGCAAGCGTCGCGCCGTTTGCGCCAAATTTTCCGCCGAAATCTCTGTCTGCCGCTCTAATTCCGGAAGAAAAGCCCGGATTCGATTACGCAAATAACGCGTATCATCGTTTGATTCATCATGAATCCATTGAATATTGCGTTGAATCAGATAATCTTTCAATTGTTGCGGCGATACATACAGCAGCGGTCGCAAAATGCACAAACCGTTGCGGCGGCTGATTTCGCGTATGCCGCACAGGCCTTCCAAGCCGCTACCGCGCTGCAACCGCATCAAAAAAGTTTCCGCCTGATCTTGTAAATGATGTGCCGTCAGCAAGATTTTGACTCCGTTTTGTGCGCACCACTCGCTCAAAAGCCGATATCTTGCCGCCCGTGCCGCTTCTTCCACACCGGTTTCGGGCTTTTCGCCCTGCCATTTTAAGATATGGTGCTCAATTCCGTATTGCGCCATAAGCCGTGCCACATATTGCGCCTCTTGTTCGGAACTCGGCCGCAATCCATGATCAACCGTCAGCGCCGTAATTTCATAACCAAACACCGGAAGCTGTTCTTTAAGCATAAAAACAAGAGCCAGAGAATCGGCGCCACCGGAAACGGCAACGGCGATTCTCTGAGCCTTAATCTGATATTTTGCTAAAAAATTCTGCACTTATTTATATCCGTGCAAAACCTCTTTACAATTGAGTTTTATTTGCTCCGCGTGTACCTTTGATTTCAATTCGGCGTTGGCATTCGGATACTCATCGTCAAAGCTCATCAAGACCAAGCAAGCACGGTGATTATCATCCAACAATACAAAGGTTGTACCCAAGCGATACAAGCTGTCCGGACCTTTATTGCCGTTTTTATAGTCATCATAACCGTCCTTAAAGGCAACCTTAGCCTTGCTGTATTCTCCGCGTTTTAAATAAACTTCGCCGAGCCAATACTGCGCATTGCTGGCCAACGCATGCTTCGGAAAACGCTCCAAAATATCTTCATAAGCTTTCGCGGCTTCATTATAAGAACCGGCATTATAGTCCTTCATCGCATTATTATAAATTGCCTGAACATCGCTTGCTGCTGCCGGTGTTGCCGGAGTTGGTGCCGACTTCGGAGCTGCCGCCGGTGCCGGTTTCGGAGCTTCCGCCGGTGCCGGTTTCGGAGCCGATTCGACCGGTTTTGGAGCATCTTTTACTGCCTTATCGAGCGGTTCCAAATCTTTACCTTTGATTTTATCACCCGCTACCGAGGCAGCCGCATCTTGCGCTACCGGTGCGTTATAAATCGTCGGGAACCTCGGAACCGGCGCGCTCAGGCTGTCCGGAATCGGCTTGCCTTCCAAAATTTTCAGGCGAATTTCCATATCGCGGTTATATTTCTCGATTTTTTCATCATTTTCTTTGATTCTATGTTCCAGCTCGTCCAAACGACCGCTCAGTTTGCGAATCGTCTCATCATATTCGCTGATTTTTCCCTGAACATCGCCGTTGGCGGAGGAGGTTTTATCGTTTTCGCGATAGAGTTGACGTTGCAAAACCGTCACATCTTCGCGCAAATTGGCAACTTCACGTGCCAAATCGGCAGCGGCTGCAACATGCGTTAACAATGCGCCGCATAAAGTAATCGAACATAATTTAATAAGTTTCATTTTGTACCTCGTTGATAAAGTTTCTTTGTATTTATAATAATTTTTTTACGATAATACAAGCACAAGCTGAAATATACACAATCCGCCGGCAGAAATCCTCATCAACTCCGTGCAAAGGCAACAAAAAAAGACGCAACCGATAAGCTGCGTCTTTTTAATGAATCTACCTTAAATGTCGTATTATTCAGCTGAGCTAACAACTGTAACGGCACGACGGTTCTGAGCCCAAGCTGCTTCGTTGCTACCGAATACAGCCGGTCTTTCTTTACCGTAAGAAATCGTAGAAATTCTGTGTTCAGCAACACCTTGAGATACCAAATAAGCTTTTACAGCGCTGGCACGGCGTTCACCTAATGCCAAGTTGTATTCACGAGTACCTCTTTCATCGCAGTAACCTTGAACGATGACATTTACATCGTCATGGCTCTTCAACCAAGCTGCTTGAGTATCTAAAGCTGCACGAGCTTCAGCCGACAAAGCAGAACTGTCTGTATCAAAGAATACAGTATCCGTTGTGTTTTCGGCAAAAGAACGAGCTAATCTGGATTCGCAGTCAGCACCGCTGAACAGACCACCGTCTGCACCAAATACAGAACAACCTGATAAAGCTACAAGAGCTACGAACAAACTTAAAAGTTTTTTCATTTTATTTTCTCCATATGGTTTTTTATAATATTATCGTATTGCTACGACTGTTTATTTAATTGTATAACAACTAATACATTGTTAACTTAAGTAATATTCGTAAATTTTTCAATAAGAAAAATAAAAAAATAGCAATAAAGTTAAAAACTGTGCATTATTTTTATGTATTTTAGTTATAAAAAGTCTATTTTTTTACCTTGTAAGCCGCGTCAACAATGCTTTTTTGCTTTTCAATATCAAAATCAGCCTTAATATTCAGCTGCGGCGCAACCGCCGAGATAATATTGCGCGAAATCGGCACCGCATTCCAACCGGCCGTAGTGTAACCAAACGTTTCTTTGCTGGCTTTCGGATCATCAATCACTACCAAAAGCGCATATTTCGGATTAGACTGGGGAAACGCCGAAATAAAGGAAGAAATACTCTTACTGTGGTTGTAGTGCCCGTTTTCCAACTTATCGGCCGTGCCGGTTTTACCCATAACCTGATATCCTTCAACGTTTGCGCGGCGACCGGTACCGCGGGTTACCACCGCCCGCAAAAGCTGACGCATCGAATCGGACGTTTCTTTGGAAACAACACGCTTTCCCTTATGCTTAAAGTTGTGCAAAAGTGTAGGCTGATGATACATTCCGCCGTTCACAATAGCCGAAAATGCCGTAATAATATGCAGCGGAGTCGATGAAATACCGTAACCGTAACTGATTGTAACCATTGAGGTTTCGCCCCAGTTCTTTTCACTCAAAAACCACGGTTTGGCCAGCTCCGGCAGTTCAAACTCCGTCAGCGCCTTATCCATATTGATACTTTGCAAAAATCTGCGTTGGAATTTTTTGCCCACGCGCAAAATCTCTAAAGTCGACCCGATATTCGAAGATTCAACCAAAATATCCTCCGGAGTGAGCTGTCCGTGAGAGCCGTGCGGATCCGTAACCTTAAGGCGATGAATTTTAATCGGGTGCGATGTATCGAATCGGTCGGTCATCTTAACCTTGCCGCTTTCCAAACTGAGCGCCGTATTAAACACCTTAAACACCGAACCGGCCTCATAAATACCTTTGGTGGCAAAGTTAAACATTTCGCGCTCGCCAAACTTGCTGTTTTCATTCGGGTCATAATCCGGTACAGAGGTCATTGCCACAATCTGACCGGTTTTAACATCCATTAAAATCGCGGCACCGCCGGCAGCATTAAATTGTTGCACTCCGGCAATCAACTCATCACGAATCTGATTTTGAATACCCAAATCAAGCGACAAATACAGCGGCTTGGTAGAAGTAGTCAAGCGCTCGTTCATCGATTTTTCAATACCGGCGATTCCGGTATTATCCACGTCGGTACTGCCCAAAACGTGCGCAAACAGATTTTTGTGCGGATACACACGTTTCTCGCAATTTTCAAACTCCAACCCCGGAATTCCCAAATTATTAACCTGCGACTGTTGCGCCGGTGAAAGGTTACGTTTCAAATAAATAAACGCCCCCTTGCGATTCAGGCGTTTCAAAAAGTATTCATACGAGTCGTCCGGAAATATTTCATTCAGAGCCGCCGCCACATCTTCCTGATGGCGCACCTTTTTGGTGTTGGCATACAAATTAACCGTCGGTAGGGAGGTGGCAATAATTTCACCGTTACGATCCATAATATCGGCACGTTTAACCGTGTTTTTAAAGTGAATAATGTCCGCATCATCAGCCATTTCAACCAGTGCCGTATCAATATTGATACCGTTGCCCAAACACACATAGGTTACACGGGCACACAAAATCAGATAAACCGCGGCAAAACAGCAAAGCGCAAACAAAGTGCGTTGCCGACAGGTTAAAACATTATCATTTTCGGTAGTGTAGCTTTTCGAGGTAATTGCACGCCGCGAAATCTTTATCTCCTGCCCCGGAAGATAAATTTTTTCATCTTTGCGTTTTGAAAAACTGACGTTAAACCCCATATTAATTCTTCTTAACTTCTGCTTTTACTAAAGTTGTCACACTTTTCTTATCCATACGCACCGGATTCGATTCGGTATTATTTTCGTAGTTGAAGTGTAACGCAGAATAGTTAATAATTTGTTCAGGTTTTGCATTTTCTAAAGATAATTGTTCTTGTGCCAATTTGCGTAAGCGTTCCGGCGTATTATAGTGGCTCCACTCTGCCTTCAAAACGTGGATTTCATCAATATCCTTCTGAATATTGCTGTTTATGGTTGCAAGCTGGCGCTCCAAGCCCTGCACCCGATTCTTCAAAACCGAAGAACCGAACGCAACCACCAAAGTCACCGTAAACCATAAAACCACCATTGCCGTTTTGATGCTTCCACCCATTGTTGCTATCTCCTTATCGCAAATCTTAATTTGGCCGAACGTGCCCGCGGATTATTAAAACATTCCGCTGCCGTCGGCGTAATTGCTTTTGAAACTTCCTTAAACAGACTGTCGTCTTGCGCCAATTCCGGCGCATATTTTGAAATACGGACTTTTTTACCGCCGTTGGTTTTCATATAATTCTTAACGATTCGATCTTCGAGCGAGTGGAAATCCACCACTACCAGACGTCCTCCGGAAATAAGCCGATTCGTTGCCGCACTCAAACCGCGTTCGAGCTCCCCCAACTCGTCGTTTACGGCAATGCGTAAAGCCTGAAAAGTTCGGGTGGCCGGATCAATTTCACCGGCGCGCTTATGAATCACCGTATACACTATTTCCGCTAATTCGCTGGTTGTCTCGATTTTCTTGCGGCGACGATATTCAACGATTCGCGCGGCTATTTGCCGAGACTTTCGCTCCTCACCATACTGATACAGAATATCCGCAAGTTCTTTTTCACCATAAAAATTTACAATATCCTTAGCGCTCTCGCCTTCGCAAGACATCCGCATGTCAAGCTCGGCCTCTTTGGCAAACGAAAAACCGCGTTCGGCATTATCGAGTTGCATTGAAGACACGCCGATATCAAACACCGCACCGGCAATTTTTTCCGGCACCAAATCCGCCATATCGCCGAATTTTCCGGCTCTGAACTCAAAACGCGAACCGTACATATTTTTAAATTCGTTGGCGCGCACCCGCACATTCGGATCACGATCAAGCGCAATAACTTTGCACGCCGCCGCATCTAAAATCGCCTGCGTATATCCGCCGTTGCCGAACGTAGCATCAACATAGGTCTCGCCTGACGTCGGCTGCAAATATTTCAGCACTTCGCCGAGCATCACCGGAATATGTTTCTGCCGCATTGTTGCCATTATTCCTGCTCCTTCGGCGCCTTGAGGGTCGGACGATTCTTCATCACTTCGGCGCGGATTCGTGCTTCTTCTTTCTCCCAATTTTGCGGATTCCAAATCTGGAATTTGCGCCCCTTGCCGACAAACACCGCCGTATCCGTAATCTCAGCATGCTTTAAAAGCTTCTCGCTCAGCATAATCCGGCCGGTACTGTCAAACGCAAAACGCTTGGCATCGCCGAATATCAGATTGGTCAGATTATCCTGAGTTTCGGAAAAGAAGTCGGTGGCATTCTCGATTTCGGTAGCCAGTTTATCCAGCGAATCCTCCAAGCAGCCCTCAATACAAGGCGCGCTCAAACTGCGATAGCACACGATTTCGGTTGAAAGTTCTTTGGCAATTGCACGGTAATCTGCCGGCAGCGACACACGTCCCTTCGCGTCCACCTTATTGAAAATCGTATCCATAAACAGAAAGACTTTCCGCATTTTCCGTTCCCTTTGCCGTTATTCCATATTTAAATGGTATAACATGGTATTTTATGGGATTCAATGGTAATTTTTAGCATTTTATTAACTGTTCGTCGTTTGTTCTTTCAAGGGTTTTCTATATGATAATTTTATTATTTATATTCAATATGTTATCTATCGCTGAATATTTTTTATTTTTTTTTGTGCACTTTTGAATAAGCTTGTGGAAATTCAAAAACTCCCGAAAGCGAATCGAAAAATATTGTCTGTGAATTGGTACATAATTTTGCGACTCCGCAAAAAACCGAATCGTCTGTTTTTATCGATATTTTTCAATTTCGATAAAATCCCTATTGACAAAATTCACAATTTACCTTACTCTGTACACAAATTACCAATTAGTTATATAAGATATATGAGAAAAATTACTGTAAAAGACATGAAGCAGGCAGTTGCTTATGTCAACAATGGAAACGTGTGTATCGGTAATGTCAACGACATTGCAGATGAGGACTTCTTAGCTTGTGACTTCCTGAAGGACCTGAAGATGGGTAACATTCGTGTTGCCAACGTACCTACGCAACTTATGCGTATGTACAACTTAGATCTTCCTCTTGAAATCTTCCGTAACGCCAAGGACAACACTGTCGGCGCGCTGATGGATTCAATCAACGATTGTCTGGCTAAGGCAGATGAAGAAGTTGACGGTTAAGGATGTCCGTGCCTCCCTGTATGAAATGCTCATACCGGAGGCGCAAAACATCACGGAAGAAGAACTGGGTTTAGCGAATTTTTGGTTTGATTTGCACATGGACGAACGAAAAGTTCAGTTGCTTATCACCAATCTTGAGCGAACTCATCGAGTTATGATTACAACCGAAGTGCAGGAAAGTCTCAAGATGAAAAACACCGTCGGGACTTTATTGAACTCGGCCAACGGTCACTTAATCGATTTAGATGAAACCTAAAAAAGCATGGCGAGATTAATTTCTTGCCATGTTTTTTTACTTTAAATTCGAACTATACGGGAAATACCCAAAAAAACTCGGAGAATGAGGCTGATACGCAGTTGCCCTTTCCGCGCGGTGTACAATAAGAGGTACATAAGCGAAAACACTATTACTAAGAACCCACACAAAAAAACTCGGAGAATGAGGCTGATATGCAGTTGCCCTTTCCGCGCGGTGTACAATAAGAGGTACATAAGCGCAAAACACCCACCTTTAAAAACACATGTCCAAAAATCCGGAGAATGCGGTAAATACGAATGGGGATTTTGACGACGTGTACAAAAGAGGTACATAAACAGCAGTGCAGAACGTATAAAAATCCGGATAATGAGGTAAATACGAAGGGGGATTTTGACGACGTGTACACAAATAGTACACGAGGAAAAATCCCCCAAGTAGTTACCCATTATACGGATTTTTTAGATGTCGGAGATGACCGAGAGCGCCACAATCACATCCGGATCCTCCACCATTCCGTTGGGTTCGCCTCCCTTTTTGAGCATGTCTACAAATTCCATGCCGGAAGTAACTTCGCCCCAAACGGTGTATTGCCCGTCAAGCCACGGACAATCGGCATAGCAGATGAAGAATTGACTGTCTGCCGAGTCCGGCATCATCGAGCGAGCCATCGAAACCGTACCGCGCTTATGCGGAGTGCGATTAAATTCCGCCTTGAGCTTGTGACCGCTACCGCCGGTGCCATCACCGCGCGGACATCCGGCCTGAGCCATAAAGCCGTCGATTACCCGATGAAACTTCAGCCCGTTATAAAAGCCCTGACGCACCAATTCTTTAATGCGCGATACGTGATTTGGTGCCACATCAGGAAACATTTCTATCACGACATCACCGTATTTTGTTTGTAGCAACAAGGCATTTTCGGCATCTTTTACTTTATAAGAATGTTTAATTTTTTTGGCGCGGGTATTACTCATCGCCAATTTTTTGGTAGACTTATCTTCCAAATTTTTAGTGTTTGGTTTGGATAAATTTTTAGTATTACTTTTTTGCAACAAATCAGTCATTTTAACTTCCTTTCATAACTCTAAGATTTATTTAGGAAATTATTTTGCGTTATTCAAGACGTAATCCACTCTTTCTTCTGCCGAAAGATTTTGCGGATAATACTTATCGACATTTTTGATAACTTCTTTTAAGCCGCGACCGTTGGCAATTTGAATAGCCAATCCCGGACGTGCATTAAGTTCCAACATCATCGGCCCGCGAAATTTATCCAACACAATATCCGCACCCAAATAGCCGAGGCCGGTCATTTCATACGCCAGAGCCCCTATCATCAGATGCTCACGCCACATCGGCACTTGCAAGGTCATTAAGTCGGCATCGGTATCCGGATGTATGGCAATCGGCATATTGTGTGAAACAGCGTTGTTGGCATGACCGGTCCGCATATCAAGCCCCACACCGACCGCACCCTGGTGCAAATTGGCACGTCCGTCGGATTCTTTGGTAGCCAGACGCATCATCGACATTACCGGATATCCTTTATAAACAATCACCCGCACATCGGGAATACCCTGATAACTGAAGTTTTGAAACGCATCGCTGAAATGCACCAATTCCTCAATCAGTGCCGTATCATATTGTCCGCCCAAGCTGTACAGCCCGCTCAAAATGTTGGAAACGTGCTGATAAACTTCGGCAAAACCCAGCTGTTTGCCCGAGGCGGTTGTAAACACATTATCGGCAAAATTTTTGATTACCAACACCCCTTTGCCCTGACTGCCGTGCGCCGGTTTAATCACAAATTCTTCGTGACCGGCCACCACTTTGAGCAGGTCTTTAACCTCATATTGGTGCTCAATCACCCCTATTTTATGCGGTGTGTTGATGTTGATCTGATCTGCCAGCGTTTTGGTTTTCACCTTATCATCAACCAGAGGATACAGCGAACGCTTGTTATTGCGACCGATAATAAAGTAATTGCGTGCATTCATTCCCAAAACCCCGCGTTCGCGAAATTTTTTCGGATTGGAAAATATTTTGAAATAATCCCACATCTTATTTTTCCTTAATCAGCGGGGCAAAACGCTTTAATTCCACCAGGCGATAACCGGTATAAGTACCGAGCTGCATCACAACAATCAAAATCACGATATTCCACTCATTAAAGGCAAACATAATATGGCGAATATAGGTACTGCTGATAACAAAGTAGGTCAAAATTGCCACAGCGCAAGTATTTATGATTTGTTTGGTAGCATTGCGTGCTCCTTCTTCTTCCCACGTTATAGAGGCGCGTTCGATAATCCACGCGGTAATAATAATCGGGAAAAACACGGCGGAGGCAGCAATTCTGAAACTGTATTGATATCCGAAAATCGTCAGCATCTGCATAATCAGAATAACAAAAATCACCACCGCCGAAATACGCGGAACCAACAACAAATTAAGCCGCGTCAACAGTGTACGAATCAGCAAACCCAATGCTATAATCAGCGAAAAGCAAATCAACCCTGGCCAAAATCCGGTGCGCACCAAAGACATTGCTACCAACATCGGGGTAAACGTACCCATGGTCGGAATCCCCACCACATTACGCAACAACACCACCAACAGAATCCCCAACGGGAAAATCATCAGCCATTTTAAGGTGTTTTGCTCCAAAGTCGGCAAATTATAAATCGTGAAGTCAAACATTTTGCTGTTTTCGTACTTAGCGCGGCGACCGGCCATTTTAAACGACGATACCGCCGACTGAATAACCGAAAATCTGATTTGCGAACTGCGCCCTCCGGACACGTCAAAAAGCGAAACGCCGCCGCGTTGGAAAACCACAAAATTCTTCGGCAACCCGGCAACCCCGGTTTCTATATTATACACCATCCACTTACCGGTTTCATAAACCTCAAGCATTAAATCCGCCGGCGCCTCACGTTTTTTCTCGGAAATTTTAACTCCGCGCACAATACGAGCCGCAATATTGCGATACGACAGCAAATCAATGATTTTTTCAGCCATAATCCGCTGCGATTTTTTCACTGGCAGAAAAGCATCAACTTCCGGAGCCAAAACTTCTTCATTGAGCAAACCGATAATACGTGTGGCTTCCGAACCTTCCTCTTTAGCATCAGCCAATTTCCAAATATCATCGACCATAGCCTTTTGCTGGTCGCTTTCAAACACCGGCTTATTAACCTTCGGGTTGGAATGATCGCGGACTTTGCCGATAACATCCTCATTATCATACAGCATAATCCGATAATAGATATCCTGCTTATGCTTTTTCGGGGCAGATTTCATTATCATCCGGTGATTTTTTTCGTCTTTGGTAACTTCATAACCTTTGGCCACCACATCTTCGCTTAAAATTTTATATTCTTCACCCAAACGCGGAGTTGAAAGCGACACCTCGATCGGCTCTCCGGTAGGTATAAACGAAATATGGGCATCAACCGTCCAAATTTCCGTGCCCTCACGCGGCTTAAAACTGAATCCCCAATGCGCGATTTTATAATATGTGGCAAAACTTGCAAACGCAATCGCCGCCACTAAGCAAATTGCCAAAACACCGCGAACGGATAAAAGTTTTTTCATCATTACAGTAGTCCCTAAAAAAACGATATAATCACTCTACAGATATTACTTCAGTGTATTTGAAATCGAAACATCAACCACGGCGCGACCGCTCAAAATGTTGCGCCCGATTAACCCCTGATATTCAAAGTCATGGCGTTCGTTGAGTGTAAATTCGGCCACAAACGTTTCGTTGCCCATTTTCACGTCCATGTTGACCGTTACGCGATGTTCTTCCTCGCCGGTACGCTTAATCTTTACCCGACGCGACAACGGCTTTTCAAAATCGGCCGTTTCCTTGGTATCGCGATTAACTAAAGTAAACGAAACCCATCTCTGTCCGTCACGCTCAAAACGCTTAATATTATCGGCATCAATCGAAGATGTGGTGGCTCCCGTATCCACCCGTGCCAAAAACGGCGATTTCATCGGCAGTAAATAAATACGCTCCACCGCCCCGATAACATTATTCGGGCACCTTGTCACAATTTGCGCCGGCTGTACCGTATTGGGCACAATCCCCGGAACTACCGCTTCTTTTTCGGCAGCGCACGCCGCCAACATCATCAGACCTATTCCCCACAGAATTTTACGCATACTATCCTCTTTAAGTGTAGACTTTATTTAATGATAATCGTCTTTTTTTAGTCAAAGTAAAACAAAAAATTCAAAAAAACCGACTTATACACATAAGCCGGTTTATAAAACAGGTTCTTCCCAAACATTTTTCAGAAAAACAGACTGAACCGTAACGACGTTACCGTAGCATAATCCGACTTGGTATTAAGCGTCGGATGAATATAAAACTGGATATCCGGCGTTATGGTGGCCCACTTAGCAATCCCCCATGCCCAATACGCCTCCAAAACATGTTCTCCGCTGTCACTCAAGGCGGAACCGACCGCCGTGGCATCAATATCGTTATAAGCATACGCCGCGCCTATTTGGTCAAGCGGATTACGCTCAAGCGGATTATTATAAACCGCACCCGCAACGTACGAATTTTTAATAGTTGCCACGCTACCGCTGACACCGTTAATACGCCCGAACACCGCCCACTTGTTACCGATATTTTGCTGCATATTGAGCGACCATCCGGTAGTTGATTGCGGCTGTTCTCTCACATACGGTTGATTGTACACCATTACCGAATATTGCCCGTCACCGAGCCCGCGAATATTCGGATTGTAGCCGATTTGTCCGAATGTGGTATAATGCCCGTCATGCAACCGATTAAACCGCACGCTTACCGCCGAAATATTAGTGGCATCCTGCAAACCGGCAACAAATAACCAGTTACCCGGAGTTGCCTGAACATATGCTCCCACACCGGCGTCGGTATATGTTGCACTGCCGTTTTGTGCCAAAGAATAATTGATGAAATTAACCTGCGGATTGTTATCATAATCCGTACCGTCAAATGCATATAACGTATATTGTCCCAGTCCTAAAGTCAGCCAATTATATTGCCGCGGCAGCTGATAGGTATAATAAAGTGTTGAAAATTCCTGTTCTTCATCGTCGGCATCATTAATCGGCGTTGCCACCCCGATGCGATTTTCGATATCATTGGCATCGTGCCGACCATAAAAAACGCTGGTGTACGAGGCATTAATCACTCCGGTACCGTACCTATTATCAAAGGTGGTCCACGCGATACTCGGCGCCAAATATGACTGCACCGCATTATAACGGCCGCTCGGCGCACCGTGTTGCGGCATAATCGAATAATCCAAATTATAGCTGATACCGTATTCCTTTTGCAGATAGTCCTTCATTGCGGCATAATCATCACCGAGTGAAGCCGCCTGCGCCGCACCCGCCAATCCCGTAACCGCTACCAACGTTAACCATAAACTTTTTTGCATATTTTGTCTCCCGAATGTTATAAACACGCGGTTGATATAACCCTTTTTTCAGCAAAAAAAAGCGGGGGGATAAAAATTTATACTTCCGGCAGTTATTTTGACGCTATTTTTTCAGAGCCTTAACATAGGCTTGTACGGAATGTTCATCGCAATAGGTTTGTCCGCTCCGAACTTTTTTGCCGCAAAAACAAAAATCATCATCACGCGGATCGCCTATCGGCCATCGACAGGTATGACTGTCTAAATCCACCAGTGTAACATTGGTCGAGGCTCCGGCCGGCTTTTCCTTGCTTGTTTCCGCCGGTTTCTCCGTCACCGGTTCGGCAACCTTTTCAACAACTTCAACCGGTTCTTCCGGTAAGGCCTCGGGAATCATATCTTTCGGCTTAATCGGCGAAGGTCTGGCGGTTAAACATAAGCGATGCACTTTACCGACAATCGCATTTTTGGTCACGCCCAATTTCTTGGCAATTTCATTTGCCGTCATGCCTTGCGCCCACAACTGGCGCAATTTTTCCACACTTTCATCTGTCCAACCCATATTAACCTCCAAAAACTTTTGCCCCTGTTATAACGGATTATTTTGCCTCTGTCCAGATTTAATTTTATTCTTTATTAATTTTTTTCGGATATAATCATCAAATCGAAATTTGGGAGAATATAATGCGAATCTTTTACCTGATTTTGGCGTTATTTATAAGTATGCCGGCTGAGGCGTTGTATCAGGAATACAACGATATGTATAAAGTGGATTTGGATGAGGAAATCCCATCTTTGATGTATCTCAACCGCGAGTATAAAAAATTGGTTGACGGATATCGATGGAATTACAGTTTTCGCTGGAATATGTCCAGTTTGTTCAATTCTGAGTTCAAGCAACATATCAGCACTTTCGGCAACATTGAAAAACGTATCGGTAATGCCGATGAAGACAGCCTTTTGCGCGATTTGCAAAAACTCCCTAAACAGTTTTATCAATACATCGGACCGCTATTGCACACCACCCGCGGTCTTTCCGGTAAAATATTGGATTTGCCGGGAATTAAAGAAACCAAAAACAAACTGCCGACGCAAATTGCTTCACGTTTTCGCAATATGCCGAATTTAGAATATGCATCGCCGGTGTTTTATTTGTATTTAAATCCGCTGTTGTGGGGTGAAGATATGGAGTCTTTGGAAATCCCGAAAGAAGACCCTAAACCTAAGAAGCACCGGCCGCGGATCCGCATTAATCCGGAGTTTATTCACCAAATAAAGGCTCGGGTCAGAGCCGCCGATTACGGTCGCGGAAGAAGCGCCAAAATGCCGGAATTGGATTTGCGACACTTTAATCCCGATATCAACACACCGCTGTCTAAAGCTGATGTTCGGGCTTTTATACGCACACTCGACGGTATTGAGCAGTTTCGAAGAAATAATCAAAACGAATTAGAACTGATTATGATTGAGGAATTGATAAACTATTGGGATACAAAAAACGGCGTGCCGAGCAATATTCTTTTGTTCCGACAAATGGTAAACCCGTGCCAACACTATGTACGCAAAATCCGCTGGAGCAATTTGCAAACCGAGTTTCAAAACACCATCGGCAAACAAGGTTTTGGCTTAAAAGATTGGGCATATACTTGCGACAAAGTGATAAAAGCACACCGCGTCCATAACGCGCCTTCCGGTATTATCTGGGCGGTGCGGCAGCAAAAGAAAGACGCCATTTATCCTGATATGGAACCGTATCTGATATCATCTGATGAAAAATTCCAAATCCATTTCTTGTTAGATTCTTTTGCGCGCATGTACTCAACCAACATGAACGACATCAATGCCGTCAAACCGTATAATACCGCACTGAAATATAAGTTTTTGGAAATGGGTCGACAACTTTCCGGAACCCCAATAGTTAAACCATAAGATTTTATTGTCGGTTTTGTTATTTTTAGGGCACAGGCGCTTATTGAATATATAACAATGCAGCAACTAAAAATCCGGATAATGCGGTAAATACGAAGTTAGCGGGTTGGCGCGGTGTACAACAAAAGGTACAAAACAATTCAGCAACTAAAAATCCGGATAATGCGGTAAATACGAAGTTAGCGGGTTGGCGCGGTGTACAACAAAAGGTACATAAGCCAACCCGCTAACGAGTAGTTACCCATTATACGGATTTTTAA
>JBGUGE010000066.1:0-12965 GCA_045111335.1 Alphaproteobacteria bacterium
ACATTTCTTCGTGCCGCATATAACCTTGCAGAGCTTCAACAGGATTATCGGCATCTCTTCCGTTAAAATCTTCAAACCCATATTGTTTTCCTATTTCCTGCGGATTATCAATACATTTTTGCAGAAAATCCTTAACCTTAGCCATTGATGTACTCAAAGTGGCCTCCGGATTGTCCTTATCAAGATACTTTTGATGATATATTAACGCATCCGCGACAATTTCCGGCGGATTAATTGTGCCGCCCGACATATTGCTGAGCATATCGATAATTTCCTGTCGTGCCGCTTTTTCCTCAGCCGTCAGTTCCGATTCTTTATCCAAATGCACCAATTTAGAAGCCTCTTGAGCCATTATCTCATACTCTTCATCGGAATCTCCGTCTCTATTTTCACCTATATAATTTAAATAATTTTGCAAAGCTCCTACCGCAGTATGTGCAACTCTTCCTCCATTATCAGGCTGATGAGTATAGCTAAATCCCACAGGATCATTTATACAGCTATCCAGAAAATTATCAACAGTACCCAAACATTTATCTAATGTTCCTGAAGTCAAAGATCTTCCGGCAAATTTAATCAACGCATCGACAACCTTTTCCGGATCATCAATTGTTCCGCCTTCCATACTCTTGACTTTAGCAATCAGCTCCTCACGCGTCGGCACATGCTCGGCTTGCTCTTGTCTGACTGTTGCCGCCGGATGCGCTACCGGTCGGTTGCTTGCCGGTGCGCTGTGATCATTTTGAGAGTGGTCTTCATTATCGCTGCTTGCCGGCGTCACGGTTGCACCGGAATGATCATTACCGCCGCTGTTTGCCGGCGTCACATTTTCGTTGGTCGTCTCTGCCTGTCTGGTCGGTTGGCCGAACAATTCCGGACGTTTTTCTTTATTATAGGCAATCCAATAGGCATCTCCGTACGATTTTTCCTGCCCTCTTAACGGATAGTAGCTGAAATGCCTGTGACCGTCTTTATCTTTCCATATCTCACCTATTTTGACCTTGCCGTTTTGCGCCAATCTCGCCAATTCCGTAAGCGACAAATCTTTTACCAATATCTGTTTAACCTGTGTGCATTTTTCAAGATGATCTTGTAAATATTCAATCTGTTTATCAATATCGGAAACCGATGCTTGATCAAAGGTTTTACCATCAACTTTTATAACGCCTTTCTTCCATAAATTATAACGCTCACGGACAGAAAGCTCAGTTAACTCAACATCATTTTTAAGGGTTTTGGCCTTTTCTATTTCAACTCTTTCTTTAACAATGCCTTTCAGTTCTGCCGAAGCCTTAATCATGCCGCTGGTTACACCCTCAAGCATGGCTCTGTACATATAAGGATTTCTTTGAGATATTTCTCTTAATCTTTTTGTAACAAATTCTTTGCGTTGTTCAGGAGTTCTGTATCCGTTGGTACCATCGTCCATTGATGCTATGTGCAACCAATCTTCCAAACCACCCACAGTTATTTGAGCCTTTTCAATAATCTCTTTACTGTCCCCGTTATTGGCAGCTATCAGCTCAATAAGATGCTTACTTGCGCTGTCGATATCATCAAGAGCTTCGATTGCGTTCACCCGCAATATTGTATTATTCGGATGCGCTTTTTGGATTCTGGCATAACGTAATTTTGCATACTCAACAGCAGCTTCCGCCGAACTGTAACTATCTTCTTCAATATTGGTAAACTTAGGATATGCTTTTTTGAGCCTGTTATATTCATCAGGGTTCTTTATCAGCAACTCGGCCAATGCCTGTTGTCTCTTATAGAGATGCAGATTATTTAATTCATTATACAATTTATCAATCGACACCTGTGTTTTCTTAGCATCTGCCTCTTTTGCTTTTGCTTCCGCAGCAGCCATAGCCGCTTCGAATTCCGGACCTCTTTCATCATATTCGCCTGACATAATCGCACTCCTTATTCAGAATCATACCATTTTATACAATACTTATATCATATATTTTATCATTTTTGTGTTAAAGTTTTGTTACATTTAACCGCAAATATTTTTACTCTGCAGAACCGCAACAAAAAACTTGCACCGCGCCGGTATTTCGTATATTTTGATTTTAACAAAGGATTTGAAAATGATTGCAAAATTACGCGGAATTATAGATACAATCGGCGAAGATACGTGCATTATCGATGTCGGCGGCGTCGGTTATGCACTCTCAGCCTCAGCCAAAACTTTAAGCAAATTGCGCTTGGGAGAAGAAACAACCTTATTAACGATTATGACCGTGCGCGAAGACGATATATCGCTGTTCGGATTTGCCGACGCATGGGAAAAAGAGTGGTTCAATACTTTAACCAAAGTGCAAGGTGTCGGTGCCAAAGTATGTCTGAGTATTCTTTCGGTTTTAACTCCGACCCAGCTCTCGCAGGCCATCGGGGCACAAGACAAAGCCTCTTTTTGCCGCGCTTCCGGTGTCGGACCTAAATTGGCGGCACGCATTGTGACCGAGCTTAAAGATAAAATCGTTACGGTACCGGTGGCAGCCGGTGCCAAGCCGATTACTCCTGCTTCCGGCTCGCCGGCGGAAATTCAAGTTACACCCGCGGCCGAAGTTGATTATTCCAAAAGCGAAGATGTTACTTCCGCGCTGGTCAATTTAGGCTATCAGCGCTTAGAAGCCTATCACGCCGCCACCAAGGCAATAGCCGCCAATCCGGACGCCAATGTTGCAACCTTAATCCGTTTGGCACTCAAAGAATTTGCCAGCAAGGAGTTTGAAGTATGATTGATGACGCGCGCATAGTCAGCCCGAAAGAACAACCGGAAGACAGCCAAATCGGTAACAATCCGGTTAATCTGCGCCCGACTTCGCTGAATGATTTTGTCGGTCAGCGCGAAGTTTGCGACAACCTTAAGGTCTTTATCACCGCCGCCCGTGGGCGCGGCGAGGCTCTCGATCACGTGTTGTTATTCGGCCCTCCGGGACTGGGTAAAACCACCCTTTCTTCAATTGTGGCCAAAGAGCTCGGTGTCGGTTTCCATGCCACTTCCGCCCCGATGATTTCCAAATCCGGCGATTTGGCGGCTATTTTAACCAATTTGGAGCGCAATGATGTGCTGTTTATTGATGAAATTCACCGCCTGAATCCGGCGATTGAAGAGGTTTTATATTCGGCAATGGAAGATTTCCAGCTTGATTTGATTATCGGTGAAGGACCGTCGGCACGCTCGGTGCGCATTGATTTGCAGCCGTTCACCTTAGTCGGTGCCACCACCCGTTCGGGCCTGCTTTCAACCCCGTTGCGCGAACGTTTCGGTATCCCGTTGCGGCTTGATTTTTATTCTCATGAAGATCTGAAAAAAATCGTTCAGCGCGGCGCTAAATTGCTCAATATCGAAATTTCCGACAGCGGTGCCATGGAAATTGCCAAACGCTCCCGCGGCACTCCGCGTATTGCCGGCCGATTGCTGCGTCGTGTGCGTGACTTTGGCGCTGTTTCCGATAAAAAAGTCATTGACGAACATATCTCCGATATGGCTCTGAAGCGTCTCGATGTTGATGATTTCGGGCTGGATAATTTTGACCGCCGCTATTTAAACTGCATTGTTACCAACTACGGCGGAGGACCGGTCGGAGCCGACACTTTGGCGGCAGCACTTTCGGAAGAACGCGACACCATTGAAGAAGTGGTCGAACCGTTTTTGCTGAAATTGGGCTTTTTGCAACGCACTCCGCGCGGCCGCATAATTTCGCAACTCGGCTACAAATATCTCGGTATCAAAATGCCGTCGAAGCCGAGCAAACAATATGATTTATTGGAGGAAACCGATGACTGAATTTAATCTCTTGCCGGCCGCAGGTAAAGTTATCGGTAATGTGTTCGCTTTTCCGATTCGGGTATATTATGAAGATACCGATGCCGGCGGCATAGTTTATTATGCCAATTATCTCAAATTTTCCGAACGGGCTCGTACCGAATTTTTGCGCAACCTGACCATTTATCAGCAACAGGATTTAGAGCAAAAACAAACCGGATTTGTAGTGCGCTCCTGCCATGTAGAATACTTAAAATCGGCGGTTTTGGACGATGCTTTGGTAGTTACCTGCCATGTTATCGAAGTGGGAGCGGCCAGTGCCGTCGTTGCTCAGGAAATCCGCCGCGGAGACGAACTGTTGGCAACGCTCGAGACCAAAGTCATCTATATGGATGTCGAAACACATCGTCCGATACGGATTCCGGCGGAGATGGTAGCCAAATTCGCCCAATTTACCGCCAAATAAAACACTTACACCGGCATTTTTTATATTCGGATTAATCTTTTATAAAAAGTTTTCCGTTAAAATCAGCGCAATCATAATATTCTTAAGGAAATAACCATGCACGGATTGCATCCCCTGATTGTCGACCTGACATTGATTACGCTTTATGCCGCCATCACCACTCTGTTGTTCAAAAAACTCAAACAGCCGATGGTATTGGGCTATTTGCTGGCCGGCATTTTCGCCGGTCCGTATTTCAATTTGGTGCCGACCGTCACCGACCGTGCCAACTTAAGCCTGTGGGCAGATATCGGCGTGATTTTTCTGTTGTTCAGTTTGGGCTTGGAATTCAGCGTCAAAAAAATGTTTGATGTCGGCAAGTCCGCCATCATCACCGCCACCCTGAATATCTTTCTGATGCTGTTTGTCGGCTACTACATCGGTATGCTCATCGGCTGGAGCACCTCCGACAGCTTCTTCCTCGGCTCAATGATTTCCATGTCATCAACCACCATCATCATCAAAGCCTTTGATGATTTAAACATCAAAAAACAAAAGTTCACCGACTTGGTGTTCGGCATTCTGGTCATTGAGGACATTGCCGGCGTATTAATGCTGGTATTGCTTCCGGCATTGGCGGCCGGCAAGGATATCGACGGCGGAGAAATCGGCATGAGCATCTTAAAGCTTATGGCATTTTTAATTTTATGCTTTGTCACCGGCATCTACCTTATTCCGACAGTTTTACGCAAAATCAAAGACTTCTTAAACGATGAAATGTTGCTTTTGGTATCGGTGGCACTCTGCCTCACCATGGTTTATTTAGCGGTTTACTTCGGTTTTTCCTCGGCTTTAGGCGCGTTTGTCATGGGGTCGATATTGTCGGAAACCGGCGTCATTCAGCGCATGGAACACATTATTAAGCCGCTGAAAGACTTTTTCGGCGCCGTCTTTTTCGTCACCGTCGGCATGATGGTAAATCCGCAAATGTTCATAACTTATGCCTACCCGATTGCGGTGATTACGATGGTGGTACTATGCGGTATGGTCGTTTTTTCGATTTTCGGTTTGGTTATCTCCGGCCAAAACCTGAAAACCGCAGTTTCTTGCGGATTTTCGTTGGCACAGGTCGGCGAATTTGCCTTCATTATTGCCACTTTGGGTATGAGCCTGCACATAATTGACGACTTTGTTTACCCGATTATCGTGGCCGTTTCCGTGATTACGACGTTTTTAACCCCGATTATGATTAAATCGGCCGGCAAAGCGCAGAAATTCTTAGAAAAAAGCCTGCCTGAAAACTGGATTACCTACATCAATCAAAACGCCAAACACGGCAACGAAACGCCATCTGAAGATAAACTGTGGATGGATTTATTCAAAAGCACTTTTACCCGTGTTTTTCTGTTTTCGTTTATATTGGCGGCGATTATTGTCTGCGTCAACCTCTGGATTCGCCCGTTTATGCATGCGTGGCTGCCAAATATTTTGGCACGCCTCATTACCACCGCCGCGGCTCTGCTGCTTATGTCACCGTTCCTCAAGGGTCTAATCGGCTGGAACAATCTGCCGGAAGGCAGATTCAAAACCCTGTTTGAAAAGATAAAACTACCGGAAAACTTGAGCAAACTTTCTTCCCTCAAACTGGATTTACCGTTGCGTCGCACTGCGGAAACATCAGCCGAAAACGCATCAGAAGCCGAGAAAAAACACATATTCTTAATGCCGCAACATTTCAAAACCGTCATCAAAGAAAACACCGATTCGGTAAAAAATATCATCTCGAAAGACCGTATGTCGCGCATTTATACCGACCTTTGGTATTCCGGCAAGTCAAACCGCCTGTCGCTGTTGATTTTAACCAGCGTCAGAATGTTGGTGGTATCGTTTTTTATTGTTACGGCGGTACACCAATTTTTGACCGAAAATCCGAAAGTAATCTTTTTGTTGCTGTTGGCTTCGATTTGGCTGATTATGCGCTCACAATGGCTCTTAAACCAATACATTAAGATTGAAAGCCGCTTTCTGGATAACTTAAACGGCGACAACGACGATGAAGAGCCCGCCGAAGAACAAAGCTGATTATTGCATTATTTTTTTGTTTTGCCGGCGCCGCTGATATTTTGCGCCACGATTATATACAGGATGATTGCGGCAAAAAACAGCGATATGGCATTAAACAGCATCATCTGTACGGAGTGCAAATAAACCCCGTACGCAATCCACAACATCATTCCGGTGCAATAAATCAGATAACTGCCGAGCGAAAGTCCGCGCACATCTTTGGTTTTAATGGTACGTATTGCCTGCGGCAAAAAAACGATAGCCGTGCAAATCCCCGCCAAATAACCGAGTATCTCGCCGATTATATCCATAACTTTTATCCTCTAAAGAAACTTCAGTGTAACCATACAATTATCCGATAAACAGCCGCATGCCCGCATAGCGTCCCACCGATTGAGAGGTTGCCGTGACACGGTGCCGTTATCAATCGACTCATATTCCTCATTTTGATTATCGGTTAAAAGATAGTAGTTGACGCGTTCCAAGCCGTTATACGGTTCGCGAGCAGAAACAAATGATGCCTCAAGGCCCATAAAGTTAGGCAACGAAGCCTTCCAATCGGTCATCGCCATCTCAACACACTCGTGACGATGTAAATCGGTAAACGTAATTATATAAGCGCCCAAACCCTGATATTGCGTTTGAAACATTTTTTCTTCACGTTTGATGTACAGATAGTTTTTGCGTTCGGCCAAAGTTTTCGGTGATTCGTTAAAAATCATCTTGCCGCCGAAACGATTATAAATTTCATTACCGTCATCGGATTGTTTGATTTTCACATCAAGCGGAAGAAAATCGCTGTATCCGATAAAGTCGGCATTAAAGTCCATATATTTGGCACTCGGATAATTCAAGCGCACACGCTGCATAAAATATACCAAATCTTCCTGTGTTTTTTCAACACGGTTATTGGTCAGCTTCAAATAAAAAATATAGCTGACGACCAACACAAAAATCACCGGAAGAATAAACACTAAAAAGCGTAGCAGGCTCCGCAAGATTTCTCTGATTTTATCACCCATGGTGCACCTCTCTTTAAGGGAATTATACCGAATTTCCGCAATTATGCAAGTCATTTATACCCTAAAGACCATAAAAGAAACGTTAACAAAGGCAATTTTATCTTTTTTATAACAAGTTATGCTTCGCGCCCGCCCGTTTTACGCCGCCTTATCTCAGTATTTTTGCCGCAAATACACGCTTTATTCTTTAGTTTTGGCCGCGGCAATCAAACCGGCATTATATTTGGCAATCGCTGCTCTGATTGAGTTCATATCCGCTCTTTCGGCTATATTATATTTTTTCAATAACTTCTTTTCCAATCCCAAACCGATACACCCTTTTTGCGGTAAATAATCCAAATTTTTGAGTTTGGAACAGCCGTACAACATAACCATACCGTCGACTTCTTCTGATATTCCCTTGAGCGTCCGCAACTTATCACATCCGCTCAAATCAAGTTGCATACCCACTTTTTTCGACAATCCCTCCAATGATCTGACCGGATTAAAATCGGCATGAAAAATTCCGCTCACCTCTTTCGGAGCATTTACAAAAGAAGTAAGCAGATTCTCCTCACAATAAAGGTCTCCGTCAATACTGATTTTTGAAAAATTCGGCAATTTTTCCAAACCGCAATTGCTTATATCAATATATCCGTGATAAACGTATCCCTCAGGTTGTTCCAAAAGATTAATCAATTTTCCCTGTTGCTTAACCATAAAAAATTCTTTTTTGGGATTATAGATGAAAATACTGCCTTTCACACGATCGGCTATATCCTCAACGTTCTCTAAGTCATTATTGATAGCCCTGAAATCTCCGTTTACTTTATCCGGAAAACCGGCAAAAGAAACTATCGGATTTAGGTCCGCTTTCAGCATATTTTTAATATTTTTCGGTGCGCCGCCAAAATCTCTCAGCTGATTGCATTCACAACACAAATCATAAACTGTCTCCGGTGCATATTCCAATGATGTAAGCTGATTATGAGAACAGACCAATGATCCTATCTGAGACGATATGCCGAGCAAACTCGTCAGATTATTCCCTCTGCAGTCATAATCTTTCAGCACCTGCAACGGTGAACCGAGTAAATTCGACAACTTATTCTTATTGCAGAAGAAACTGCCTTTCACAATCAAATTTGATAAGTCCGGTAACTCGGTCAGCCCCATATCCGAAATATCCAAATCGCCGTTCAAAATAATCTTTTTATCTTTCGGTAAATTGAACAAATCATAATATTCATTATGATATTTAATCAGACAAATGCTCTTGAAATCGCCGCCGATAGCCAATTTTTTGGCGCGTACAAACTGCTGTATATACGGGCGATATTTTGCCTCCGGCGCTTTATCCTGCTTACCTTTACATTGTTTGATTGTACCTTTTTTTACCTCAAAAGTGGCATGCGGCTCCCCGTATTCGTCACGCAGCGAATAGATTTTAACACTACCGTCCTTAATACCGCTGTCATATCCGCCCTTGCCAACACAATGCCCCATATAATCGCTTTCAAAATCGAGCGCTTTTTTGGTCAGCAACTGCACTATACGCATACCGTCACCAAGCTCCATAATCGGCTTGGTTCCTTCCAAAGATTCTTTATATAATTCCGCATCATATTTTCTGAATTTACTGTCCGCCGCAATCTTCTCATGCCATTGTTTTGCCGCCTGCACAACCTTATCGAAATCGGCATATTCTTCGGCGGTCTTTAAATAATCCATACGGATTCGCGGCTTTTGCTGATTTTTATCACCCTTGGCATTCGGATTTTGCGCATATTTTTCCTGCGTATCTTTGGCGCGGGTAATAATTTTATTGATATAACTTTCACTGGCCGCATACAAATAGTCGCGCGCCATGGTGATTTTTTCTTTCATTGAATCCGGAATTCTGTCGGCCTTAAAACGATAAACATACTCACCCGCTTTCATACGTTTTTCGGCCCAATCCGGCAAGTTACGCTCCGTTACATTAATCAACGGCAAAAAAATTGCGGTTTTCGGCGTTTTGGTGCTCATATACGGCTTCAGACAATAATTCGCCCATTTCATCAGCATCGAGCACACAATTTCATCTTTATGTTGTTCCACAAAATCAATGCTGTTAAAATTACCGTCATTGAACACTTCTTTTTGCTCTCCGCGGTAAACCACATCGCTTAAATAATTATCCAAATCTCTGCCGTTGACAATGTTTCCCGCCATTTTTGCCTCCGTTAATAATTACGTATGATACCCGAAAGCACACCCTGAATCTTCACCCGATTCGCTTCCAAAGTTTTGGTTTTGTATTCTTTATTGCACGGCACTAACTGCACATACATTCCGTTTTTCTTTAAAACCTTCAGCGTAGCCTCCTGATTATCGACCAAGGCCACCACAATTTTGCCGTTTTCTGCCTGATTTTGCTTTTTGATAATTGCGGTATCTCCGTCCAAAATACCGGCCTCCACCATTGAATTTCCCTCGATTTTAAGAGCATAAAACTGCCCTCTATCCACCATATTAAACGGCACCGCAATCGTCTCGGTTTCATCGGCAATCGCTTCAATCGGCTGGCCGGCGGCGATTTTGCCGTAAAGCGGAATTTGCACCGAGCCGTTCTGAATGGCCTGTTCGCGCTTTTTTTCCTCATCTATCACCGCCTGCGGCTTAAATCGCGGCATTCGCACCACCTCCATGGCACGTGCCTTATGCGGCAAGCGGCGGATAAAATTACGCTCTTCCAAAGAGGTTATGAGTGCGTGTATGCCCGACTTAGACTTCAGGCCGATGGCATCTTTCATCTCATCAAACGACGGACATTGTCCGGTTTCACGATTAACTTTATTGATAAACATTAACAAATTATATTGCTTTTCCGTCAGCATATAGGCCCTCCCGCTAAAATTTGTTCTATTTTAGTTCTATAATTTCACAAAAGTCAAGTTCTATTTACACCGTTGCCGAAAAAACAATTTTGCATAAATTTTCGTAGACTAACAAAAATTTATATGATATACTCCCTTCCGAGGTATTTATGAAAAAACGGGATTATATTTGGCTTACACGAAACACCGATATCGATAACGTCTGCGATTGTTTTGAAGATTGCAGTCGGGAAAATGTCGTGTTCAAACTGTTCCGCAATTCCCACTTGCCTAAAATACGAGAAATTTTTGCCAATCATTGCACCGAAGAATCTGCCGATAAATACGATAACATCTATTTTGAAGTCGAAGATATGACCGTTGGTGAGCTGTGCGAAATTGCGTTGGAGTGTAACTCCGACCTTATTTATAACGAAGCTGACTGCAAAATATACTATGATCCGGCAGACCGCCGCCAATATCAGCACTTTTTGCGCCGCCATACTCCGCAGGAGCTGTCTCGTTTGAGCCCGCAAAAAAAGTTAGACATTCTGTTTTCCATAAATAAGCAATGTTATATGACCGCGCACGGAGATGATACGCACGAAGCGGCTCTCAACCGACAGGCAGATAAAATCAATGTGCTGCTGCAATTGCCGATTCCTCCCGAATTTTGGGAGCGCGAACAACGCAAAATCCGCCTGATTTGCGCAGAAATTGCCCGCATTCCGAATATTAAACAAATGCTTGAACATTTTGAAGAGCTCAGTTTCAGTACCCAGAAAAAGCTGCTCAACAAAACCATGAAAATAACCGCGCACTACAACGGTATCAAGCCTCCGATAATGAAGCTGTTAACCGCAAAGCAGATGAAAAATTATAATTTATCCGATTGGGCGGATGCTGATGCTTTTGCCTGCGAGAAAACACTGTATATCTGTTCCGATAAAATCAAAAATAAAACCGGAATTTATTGTCTGTCGCTGGCTTGGCATGAAACCAACCATATAGCCATGACCTACGGCGATTATTCCCGATTCGCCTTTATGGATGATATGCTTAATGTGCAACTCAATTATATCAATGATATTCCCCACTCCTACATCATGCACCCGCAAGAGAAAATTAATTACGCCTTGGAAAAACAGTTTATTGAAGAGTGCATTACCCGTACCGGTATAAAAATGGATAATTTTGTGTTCAGACCGGTAACGGAATTTGATGTTGCCACGCAATATATGGCTCGTTCTTTGCAAAAAAAGCGCTGATTTTAAATTTTTTTTCACTTTTTTGCATTTTTTGACTGGATTTAACCTTAAAAATGTGATATATTCAGTTTGTTTCACACTTAACTATTTTTATTTTAGGAGCAATTATGAGTATTAAAAAATTACCATCATTGACGTTTAATGCCGGCGAATACGTGGTTTATCCAACCCATGGTGTCGGCAAAGTGTCCGATATTGCCAAACAGAATATTGCCGGAACAGAACTGGAAATGCTGGTCGTGAACTTTGATAAAGATAAAATGACTTTACGGATTCCGACTGCCAAGATTCCGAATGTCGGCTTGCGCAAAATTTCCGACGATAAAACTATGGAAGAAGCTTTTAATACTCTTAAAGGCAAAGCCAGAGTCCGTAAAATTATGTGGTCGCGTCGCGCACAGGAATATGAAAATAAAATCAATTCCGGAAACCCGATTGCCATCGCCGAAGTTATCCGCGATTTATATCGCAGTGAGAACATTGCGGAACAGTCATACAGCGAGCGTCAGATTTATGAGCAAGCCGTTGACCGCCTGGCCAGTGAAGTGTCTGTATACAGCAATTGCTCGATTGAAGATGCTAACAAAAAATTGAACGATATTCTTTCCAAAGAGAAGGCGGTGTGATTTTCTCCTTTGGCATCGCTTTGAAAATATCTCAGCATCTTAAACAATAAAAATCCCTGTTACAAATTTGCAACAGGGATTTTTATTGAAAAAACGTATTAATTACTTAACAGCTTTCTTCAGTACAGCACCGGCCTTAAAGCGCGGAGCCTTAGATGCAGGAATTTTGATTTCTTTGCCGGTTGCCGGGTTGTGACCCTTGCGAGCAGCACGCTTAGCAACATCAAATGTACCGAAACCGGTAATTTGAACCGAGTTACCTTTTTTCAAAGACTTGGTAATAACAGCAATAGCAGCGTTAATTACTTGTGCGGCAGCAACTTTAGATGCTTCAGCTTCTTTGGCAACGGCATCAACGAATTCAGTTTTATTCATATTATTTCCTTTCTCTAACGTTAAAGTAGAGGCAAACAACCACCTCTGCCTATAGTCTGAACAATATTTTAGGCAAATGTCAAATAAAATAGCGCTTTAATCACAAAAAAATCGCATTTTTATATATTTTTCGGGGCTTAAACCGATAAAAATGCATTTTTTTGCAGATTTTGTTTTACTTTTTAAATTAAATAGTATAAAAGAATAAGGCCGTATAAATAAACACAGAGAGGAAAATATGAAAATTTTTTATACTTTATGCATGATTATTGCCTTTTTTATTGCCGGATTCTTTGCCGGTTATATTTATTCCGATTATATGCAATCCAGATTAGCCGTTGTTGATGTGGCTCAAGTTGTAGCCAATTCGGCACAGGTACAAGCCCTGAAGGCTGAACAGGATGCTCAAACCGCAGAATTGACCCAGTGGGTTCAAAACGCGCAAAATTCGGTAAATGAAGAAAAAGATCAAGCTAAAAAAGAGCAGTTGGCTCAAAAGTTGACTGACGAGCTGAATTCTAAGCGTAATGTTTATGCTCAACACTATGTT
>JBGUGE010000067.1:0-5031 GCA_045111335.1 Alphaproteobacteria bacterium
AAGTCAACACAATTCTATCGAACCATGCGGGGATTTACATAGCAACAATATCCCTTTTTTCCAATTTACAACAATCTTCGGTTTAAATATCTTCTGCTCTTTACCAAGGTGTTTACGTTCATCAATATCTTTCGCTTAAAAAAGACACAGCCTCGCGCAAACAAAACTTTCTTATAACCCCTCCGACAATCACACTTAAAAAAGCATGAACTTATCGCTAAGCATAGGGGGACAATCCTTGTTTTAATGGAAATTAATGTACAGTTTGTCAGGCCGCACACAAAGTTGTCCCCAAAGGGGTATATCAAAGCCTCAGAACAAATTTATAAAAATTCTAAAATCCTTAGGCTATAATAATTCAAAACAACATAGTCATATTAACACTTTTTTAAGAATCAGTCAACAAAAAAAATCCCCCGCCTGATATTATCAAGCGAGGGGTTTCTTCAGATTTGTCCTGTCCATTCAAGAACCTGATGTTCGTAGTCTTCCGCCACATCTTTACGATGATTGATAACGGCCAGATACATCTTCAGATATTGCATCGGAGCCGCCAGCGGATTACGTGACACACGCACGGGATATTTCTCCATCAATCGCATACCGGCCTGCAACACATACTTGGGAATCATCTTATCAAACTCCGCCATATAGCGGTTAGCATAACGTCCGGTTCCCACACGGTCATACACGGCTGCAGCCTCCGACAACAACGGTAATCCGCCGGCCAGAGCCTTGCCGTTGTAAAGACGGCACATCTGTTTAATGCTTTCTCCGGGAACATAGTAATACGCATTAAGCGGGTTGGTTCCGGGAAATTGCTGCGTTGAGAAGGCAATCGTGCGCTCCAAACGCTTGCTTAAACGCTGCGTTGTGCAGAAAATAATCGGAGCATTTGCGTGTTGCGACAGGCTTACATAGTCGATAATCTCCTTTAAGTTGGCACCGGTATTGTTTCCGTTGTCCAACACCGTAATCGGAAAATTACCGAAACGAAGCGCCGTCATACGCAACCTCATACCCTCAGTCAGAATGGTACCATCGCTCAGTCGATTTAAATACTTCGAGAGCATTCCCATTCCGCCGACACACAGCATTTTGGGATATACCCCGAACTGACGCTTAGCCTGTTTCATGATAGTTGCGGCATAGTATGCCGAAATCGGATCATCGTCTATAGCCACAACATAGGTCGGCTTAATACACAACCTGCCCCGTTGGTCAAAGCAAGTAGTCTCTTGGCAAAAGAAGTCAAACACTTTTTGCGCATCTTGCCAGTCTTGAGTTCTGAAATCTATTTCCTTCATAACTAAATAATTTGAATAATAGTAATTTGAAACTGTCCCTGCGGTCGCTGATTTATGGTGCATCAGCGCACCGTTGTGCAAAGTCGGGATGCTGTCAATGTTCGCATTTTATCCCTTTATGCACATATTTTTCGCACTTTACACCTTTTTGGGCAAAAAATCAAGATATTTTGTGCTCTGCAAGCATAAATTTCTGTATATCATTGCTTATAAAGCTTACAATACTTCTTCTAAGAACTCGGCGGCATCGGCTACGCAGTCCGGACATTCGCGCAACACTTTTCCGCTCTCGATACCTTTCAGCACTTTGCATTGTGTGGCACCGTTGCGCCGCTGAAATTCAGTCATAATCTGTCGCATTCCTTTTGCCGTTGCGGACCTGTCTTGCTTAGCCAAACCGAGCACCACTCCGGCTCCTACCAACGCTCCGCAGGTTCCCTCGGTGTTACCCATTCCGGCGGCAAAGGCGTTACCGATATTCAGTGCCGTATTTTCATCAATGCCTGCCTTATCGCAATAGGTACAGATTACCGCCTGAGCACAATTATATTTTCCGCAACGCTTTTTTTCCGCCGCCGCAAATTTTCTTGTTTCCATAACGCAGTCCTTTCGTCTCTTATTTATTTTGTGCCTGTTTTAATTCCGCCATATTGCGGGCAAACCGTTTGAGCTTAAAATCCTTTTGTTCTTCCACCGCCTGCCGAATATTATAAATCATCTTTATCTGAGCCAAGGTAATTTCGACATCGGCCAGCTCTTCGGCAATATGACCGACATCGCCGCGGTTGCGCAGTTCTTTGCATAATTCTTTGGTCAGCTCCGACATCTCCTCTATTACCATGATTTTTTGCGAAGTTACACCGAAAAAATCGATGGCATCGGTATATATTTTATTCTCTGCTTCTTTTTCCATTTCAGTCCTTTTGATGAATGTTCAACACCACATATTCCGACTTGGTGCCGGTCTTAAACTTAATTGCCCAATCGGATAGCCCCGAAGTTACGATAAAATCGGTATTACCGCGTTTTTCATGACCATAGATGCGGTCGTTGGCGCCAATCCATTTGCCGACATAATTAAACGGAAACAGCTGACCGCCGTGGGTATGGCCGGAAAGCACCAAATCAACCCCGCTCTTTGTCTGATTTTGATAATCGGTCGGTTGATGGTCCAACACTATCGCATAAGCGTTTGGCGGCAGTGCCTCCGTCAGCTCGTCCATGGATTTACGTTGTCCGCGGTGCTCGCGTATTTCCGAAAAGTCACGCCGCCCGATGAGATATACATTGTCGGCAAGCATCACCGTATCATCACGCAAAACCGTAATACCGTTTTTTTGCAACTCATCGGCCAGTTCCGCCGCGCTGAAACCGCGACGAGCCGCCCCGTAATAACCCTTATCGTGGTTACCGAAAGTAAAATAGACGCCGTATTCGGTTTGCAGAGCACCGAGAGCCGCGGTTGCCTTAAGCATATTTTCTTTGTTTGTATCGTCATCGACATAATCTCCGACCACTACAACCGCATCAGGATTTTCGGCCTGCATCGTCGCAATATGCTCGGCAAAACCCGACGCATCCAATGTTGTGCCGATATGAGAATCGGCAAACATCACAATTTTCAGAGGTTCAATCGGTTTATCAGTTTCCAAAGTATACTCAACGCGCCAAACATTATGATTAAGATACCAGCCGGCAACCAGTGCAAACACTGCGCTCATAATCGCACATAATCCGGAATAGTAGCGAGCAAAAGGCTTAGCGCGCAATTTTTCAAACAATTTAAAAATAAAATCCCACAACAACCATGCTAAGGCAAAATAAATAATGACTACCACCGCGTTCATAAAATTAAGTAGCCATGCAATCAGACCGAAAGCGCCGAACACAGTGCCGCCGCCAATCAGTGCTTTTAAGCGTTCGCTGTCTGTAGTTAAGCGCCGGATAATACCGAATTTGCAGACACGATTACTGACATATACCAAAGCGACACCGGTCAAAACCAGCGTTGTCCACATAATGATTACCCACATTGTCATAAACCGTATCTCCTTTTTGTTTTAATCTATTATTTAGAGTTTACTTCATGTCAAGTTTTTTCTTGACACCTGTCAAAAATGTTGTTAAATCTCATCTGAATTTTAATTGTTATGATATAATTCTACCAACACTGAATATATTGAGTTTAAGGCAATTTGTACCGACACAAGCATGAATAACCTCCGGTGAAAATGCCGTCTGAATGTAAAACATGGAATCTGCTCTAAACCGCGGTCAGATGACGTTTGAGAAAACTGTCGCTGCAAATACGGTATGATGTGATTGTTGCCGGTAGCGGCGAGCGAAAGCAACCGTTCTGAGGAACGCCTACCGATGTTAACGAGTGACAAGCGGCTCTATACATTTCAGATGTTTGACCTTAAACTGTCGGGCAGGTTCGCAAATAACCTCCCCAGATGCAAAAAACGATGACAAACAGTTGAGTTGGTTTGGAAGCAACCATTCTTGTAATTTGCGCGTAATGGCAATCTGTTCTGAGTTTTGTGCTAAGCCTTTGACACGAGTTGTCAGAGGCTTTCTTTTTTTTAACTAAAATTTAGATTATTCCGTTTACGATATGGCAATAATCAACTGAGATAAAGGAGTATAAGATGACTTTGCAGGCAATCGATAAAAACGGAAACGTATTTGACTTTAGCGAAAAAAGCCTTAGCGGCAAGCTGACGGTGTTGTATTTTTATCCCAAAGATAACACTTCGGGGTGCACCAAAGAAGCGTGCGATTTCCGTGACAACATGAACCGCCTGCTGAGTTATGCCGAGGTTATCGGAGTAAGTCCGGACAGTATTGCCAGTCATCAAAAGTTTCAACAAAAGCAAAACCTTAATTTTACGCTGGTGGCGGATATCAATCACGATTTGGCCGAGAAATACGGCGTATGGAAAGAAAAATCACTTTACGGGCGCAAATATATGGGCATTGAGCGCTCAACCTTCGTGATTGATGTTAAGGGCAAAATCATCAAGGAATGGCGCAAGGTTAAAGTAAACGGTCATGTTGAAGAGGTGCTGACAGCTCTGCAAAGTGTTTAACTCATTATTTAACTCGATATTCAGCGACAGAGCCTTGACTTTGTCGTTTTTTTTGTATAGAGTGAGCGTTACGATAATTATAATTATAGAAAATCTATCATTTACAAAATATTATAGCTTATGGAAAATTACGCGTTTATTTATGCCGTGCTTTATATTGCGGCATGGTCATGTATAGTGTTTATTCTGTTGGTGGCTCTGCGTGAGCGTATGCAAAGGAAAATACACACATGTCAAGACGACCCGGAAAAGCAGCGATTGCATGACAATTATTTAGCTCTGCTTTTTTGCGGCATAATGCTTTGGGTATCCGGCATTATTGCAGTCGTCATGTACTATTCACTCGCTAATCTGTGGTCATTACTGGTGATTCCTCTTTTGGCTCTGCCTATGTTTTTGAAAGATTACAAACGTAAATCAAAAAAATTAAAATGAATCTTACGTTATTGGATTACATTCTCTACCAACTTAAGAGAATGGGGCGTGCACTCTGTATATCAAACGCCGTGGTTGTCGTGCTGTGGGTGGGACTTTATTACCTCACCGATTGGAATACGGTTGCCAATTATGTTTGGATCGGAATCGCGGTTTGTGCGCTGAACACGTTGCTTTATAACATCCGCAGAAAAGGT
>JBGUGE010000068.1:0-11963 GCA_045111335.1 Alphaproteobacteria bacterium
CCCGACATACATGCCGCACTTTGCGCATATCCCGTCGGACATTTGGTATAGCGATAGTCACTGCACGGATTAATCCCGCATTTTACATATTTGTTGTTACCGCTTTGGCAAGTCTCGCCGGTGGCAATATATCCGGTAGGGCAACTTGTGGTGGTATAAGGGCAAGTTTTGGCCGTCTGGCACTGTTTCCCTGTCCAACCTTCGGCACAAATGCAGGCATTATTCTGCAATGTGCCGCCGTTGCGACAAGAGTTAATTTTCATCACACCGTCTTGGAATAATTTACCGCCATTCAGGCGAATAGCATTTTGGGTATACTCCCCGTCAATCCAAATATTTCCGTTGTTACTGACATTTCCGCCTTCACTGTAGATACCATAAGCTGTTTTTGCGCCGTTAATTTCAATTGTGCCTTCGTTGGAAATTTGTGACCCTGCGGCCCCGTAGATGCCGATAGCCGTACCGTTTATCGTTGATCTGTCAGAATATCTTACATCATCGGATTCATCTTCAGTTGATTTATCGTCGATATATCCTGTACGATCAATTGTTATTGTTCCGCTGTTAAACACAGACGTTGAGCCGTCTGCCATAATACCGATGGCCGCTCCGCTGCCGAGATTATGGATTATGATATCGCCGGAATTAAAAACTTGTCCGTCACGAGAATAAATACCCGTAACCAAACCGTCTTTGATATTTACCATTTCAATTTTAGAATGAGAATTGCCTTTTGATTTACTTTCAATCATGTTGTTTGAAATATCGGAATACAGACCGTAGGCATTACCTGAGCCTAAATTAATAATATCAACATTACCCGTTACATCTTGCCCTGTTGCACTCGAATCAGTATTAAATATCAATTTACCGTAAATGCCGTAAATATTTCCGTCACCGTTTTTACGAACACGAATAAGACCTTTGGCATCTGAATTTCCGGTTTTTTGCCAATCACTGAAATTTCCGGCATTTAAGGCCCTTGATTCTGCATATAATCCGTAAACATCGCCGTCACCGCTTTGGGTAATATCAATAATTCCGAGCGCCGTCGAACCGTTACTGTCGGGATAATAATCAATTTCCGCATTGGCAACCGAATAATCAGCCATTATACCGACAATATCGCCGTCACCGGTTTTTTTAATATTAATAATACCCGTTGCCTCCGCATTACCGTCGGCGACCGCGTTCGAGGCATATAAAAATTGATTCATATCCGCTAAATTACAAATACCGCACACGCCTCCGTTACCGGTATCGACAATATTAATCATACCGGTAGCCCGGCTGTCCTCTTCTGCCATAGCGTTGTTCAAATCCACATCCATATACGGCGCTTCCGTATCAGTATACATTCCGAAAACAGTGCCCTGCCCGCTGTTTTTCATTTGAATTACCGCTTTAACGTCACCGCTTCCGGCAGAGTATGCATTATAAAAGTTCAATTCGGAATTTTCCGTATCTGCGGTTTGCAAATCAGGTTCTGCGCGTATACCGTATACATCTCCGTCACCGCGCTGTACCATATTAACCGTTATCGTTTTAGTACCGGAATTGCTGAAAGCGTTTGCAGTTTCACTCCGCTTAGACAACACACCGGTAACCGAGCTTTCGGCATTGGTTATAACTTTTAAGTTTTCATTGTTAACCGCCGTAAGTTCTTCTTCACCGTCTTCGTCATCAACCCATGTAACAATTTCATCATATACCGTCAGTACCTTTTTTTCAATCGGCGAACCGTTATCAATATCCGTCAAATCAGAGGTTTGACACAGTTTACCCGTCCAACCTTCCGGACAAACACACTTATCGGCTCGCTGCGTACCGCCGTTGCGACAAGCAAGCTTGGCATAACATTGTCCGTTATATTCAATCTGCCCCGTTTCGCACGCTTGAGCTGCGGAAATTCCTACGCCTGAAAACATAAGGAATAATGGTAAAAGAACCTTCTTAAACATTGCGGTTTCTCCTTCATGTACCGAACGATATGAAAATCATACTGAAGGTTACCACTTTAAGCAGTTAAAGTCAAGTCTAATATCGGGTATAAACAAACAATAAAACATGGTGGTTTCCGCGTGCTGAGCAACTACTAAAAATTATCGAAATCTAATAAAATCCCCCTCCCTAAAAGATTCGGATAACAGCAAAACGCACGTCAAAATGTCGTATTACCGGTTTATGACAGATAAAAAAGGAGAAAGAAAATGAAGCATATCATTGATAATACGCATAAAAAACGAAAAACTTGACATTAATGGTCGTAAAAAAGATAGCCCGATACATAGCTTACAACTTAATTGCCGGATTTTTTCTTTAATATATTGCAGAGAAAATAAATATTCTTCATTAATCGCATCTTTGCGATTGTTTTGCTCTATTTTATTAAACCAAACAAATTTGCCGATTTTGGGGTGATGCTTAAAAGGTGCATTAAATGAAACACAATCGGCAGACAAATTATCCGCCAATTTTTTTATCTTGATTTTTATATGTCGGGTAGGTAGGATGATTTGTCGATGAGTTGATTGTGTAATTAAATCGGGGAATGATTATGAATAAAATAATGTTAGAAGATTTTGAGTGTGACATTCAAAAAATTTGTCCTTCATGTCATTTGTTTGATATTTTGAGCCTTACAGAAAATAATGTTTCAAATATTATTGCCTGGTTGATGTCGGATAAAAATTTATCACAAGGTTTTATGCAGTGTTTCAAAAAGCAGATTGCCACCGATAACAAAATTACATTTTATTACAAAGATAATAAGATAATTAAAACAACAGAAAAAAATAATGATGATATTTTCAATAATATTTATGTGACAACGGAGTATTCCGCAGAATACAGAAAAGTCAGCGGCAGAATGGATTTGCTTGTTATCGATGTAGAAAACAATTTGGCATTAGTCATAGAAAATAAATATGGTTCGCATTTACACGATAATCAGTTAGCCCGATATGAAAAGTTTTGCTTAAATAAAACGCAGATTCCTTGTGCTTTTGTGTATTTAGATGTAAATTATGACGAGGATAATCAAAGTGTTGATGAGCATTGGATAGCTATAAATTATGATTGTATTTCAAAATTTATTAAAGAAAAATCCGGAAAAGTAGATGATAGATATAAATATTTATTGGATGCATTGGAAGAGCAAATTTCAGAAAAGCAAAAGACTGATGATATCCAATATTATTCAAACCTCTGCGATTTGTCACAAAAATATAATAGTATCTTGAGCAAAATAGATAAATTAAAAGAAGGAGGTATCTTCGATAAGCGAAATGCAAAAGATAATAAATATTATTTTCTGTATCAGAAATATCCCTATGTAATTGATGATTTATTGACTTGTAAAAAATATAGTAAAATTTATAAGATATATAACGAACTTAAGAGCCGAGACATTTGTGTCAGCAATAGTTTAATTGCTAAAGGCGTTGTCGATATTACATTGGATAAAATTAAAGATATGTCGGGTAAATACTGGTTCTTGTATACCCGTATTCAGCAAAAAGATGACAAGATTGGAATAAATTCATATATAGTTCCGCAAAACGTTAAGGATAAGGAATTATCTCAAGAAATAGCGAAGCAATATAATTGTAGAACTTATAAAACATTAAAGTCCACGCGCGATGATGTATCCGGTAAAGTGATTGATGAGCATATTAACATTCTTAAAAAGCAATTAAGAAATATCGAGGAGTATATCAAGTAGTTTTTCTTGAAATACGTCAGAAAATGTCGTATTGCTTTTTTATATACAATAGTAAGGGAGCAATGCCATGAAATATACCGCTAATGATGTTTATAAAAATGAGGAATTGGATGTTTCTGCCAATTTTGTTATGATATACGGCACAAAACCTGTAATTAAGGCGAAACATTTGTATCAGTTGTGGAATAGCGGTTCGTATGTTATCGGTCTGTATCCGCAAAGTTGGTTTCACGGACATCAGGTATTGCTGTTTAATCCCGATACAAAAGAGGTATTTGTAAAGACAATCAGTAAAGAAGATTATCTTGTATGGTGCGATAAAATAAGGTTTGTTTGTCGTGAAGATAAAAAGTATGATTTTGAGGATAATTATACAGATAAAATGACTGAACAAGAGCGCAAATCAACGTATATCAAAGAAATTAAAATCGCCGAAGAATTGGCGGAGTTCAGAGCTGCTTACAGAAAACGCCATAAGAAATGGTGGCAGTTTTTTAAAAGGAATGAAAACTGAAATCAGAAAATGCGAAAGTATCGTTTTTTCATCATCACCGGTAGAGGTTCTGCTTTTTGTAAATATTTTTTAAAAAGCTCGTAAATATTTTCAAAATCACTATTTTTAGAGGGATTCGTCTTGATGAATTTTCAGCTATTTGTTTTTCAGTTGCAAATTTAAGCTTCGGTCACTCGTTCCCATCGGCTCGCTGCAGGGCGCTTACACTGCCTTGCTTGCCGGAGAACTTCGCCTCTTGCGCTGAAAAAATGCCATTTAAGGGCATTTTTTCATGCGCGAGCCCACATTGCCATGGCAATATGGCTTCTCGCCCCTAATATCACCAACAAAAAAACCTCCCGCAAGGGGAGGATTTTTTTATTGGTGATGCATGGTTTGCAAGTTAAGAACCGGTACTATTTTTTTAATTGCAATTTCATTCTTTGCTCAAACGGCTCAAATCCGAATTTTTCATAAAAATTATAGGCCGAAATATTTTTATTGAATACGCCGAGTCTGATTTCATCAACATCATTCTGCCGACATATATCGCAAAAAGCGGACATTATTGCTTTGCCCAATCCTTTACCTTTATACCCCTCTTTTATCCCGATGTTTGAAATATGCATCACGTTAGGTGCCGACAAATACGGCGAATATCTGTTTTCCGCCAGTAAATATCCCGCAATCAAATCATCTTCTTCCGCCACCAATGCAATGATTTTATCATTTGTCAGAGATTCCAAAAATCCCGATTGTTCAAGATTATCATCTTGCGGTGCAAAATATCCGTTCAAAATTTTAATATGATAATCTCTCACTTCTCGGCACAATTTAAGCACTTGCGGTAAGTCTTTTTGAGCAAATTTTCTTATTTTCATACTATTTACCTCTTTATATCGCTGAACAAATGATAAAATAAGACAGCGCCGGACACAAAATATTTTGCCCGTTTATTCACAACGCCAAATACTTATTGCAAAAAATACAAAAATTTGCTACGAATACCCCATATTGCAAATTATTATAAACTAAAATACAAAAGTTATGGACAGTAATTATGGCTTTTCCGACTGGCTCACCGATATGCAAAGTACATGGGACTTTTCCATATCCGTGTTGCCGTGGCGATTGTTAACTGTCGCCGCAATGTTTTTCGTTCTCAGCGCTGTTTGTGCGCTGTTTCTCTTGATTTGGCGCAGTCTGACTTTTGATATTGCCGATAAGGACGATATCATCCAAGACAGAAGACATTGCCCGAACAGTTGGTTCTTTGGTGAAGACTATGAAAAAGTGAACATGAAAAAAAGCGCCATCTGTATGTATATGCTCAAAGCCAACTTGGGCTATCATACTTTTTGGAATGCGGCTGTCATGGGACGCTTCCGCGTGTGTGGCGCACCGAGTAACAAATGGTATTTCCGTGTTAATCGTTTCAACGATAGAACTTGGGATATATTTGCTACCTTAAAACAGCTGTTCAACGTCTATTCGCTTATGTTTATCTGGGGATATCCCGTATTTTTGGTGATTACCCTCATCCGCATGAAATTTCACAAAGACCCGCTGTGTTGAATATTTCCCCGTCGTTTTAAACAACGAACGGGGATTTCAATTTTAAAAAGAACAACAGTCGTTTTACCGGCTGTTGTTTGTATCAGAAGGCTTTGTTCGCAGATTACGAGCTGATTTTATCTAAATCAATCCAATATCTTTTATATTTATGACCATCGTTTTCCCATGGAAGAGTAATAACATTTTCTAAAATACCGCCATTTTTTTCGATTGCTTTCCATGAGCCGATATTATCATCTTTGGCTGCTATCATTAGTTTTTTCATACCCAATTCTTTTGCTTTTGATATGAGCAACGATAGTCCTTTTGTTGCATATCCCATCCGTCTATACCTCGGTGTAATTCCATAACCGACATTACCGCCCATATACATCAAAAATTCGTTTAATTCCGTTCTTAAATCAAAAGCGCCAATAAAACGTCCGTCATCAATGAGCCAATACGGAATTTGTGGAACATTTACATAATATTTTCCATCAGCTCTCAATTTTGGTGTCAGATCTCGCGGCTTCAAAATTTTTTTTGTTAAATAAGCCTCAAAATCTTTTTCGATATCAGCTATTTCCTGGTTACTCATCGGCGGCTGTGATCCGAAACAAAATCCATCTTTTAATGCATCAATAAAACTACTTTTATATTTCGCATCAGGGGTAACCAATTTCAATTCCATTTTTATTATCCTTTTTCCATAAACAACTTTCTGACAGTATATAATAATCAGAAAATGAAGTAAATAAAGAAAATTCTGAAAATAATAACTGCCATGGTAATATGGCTTCTCGCCCCTAATATCACCAACAAAAAAACCTCCCGCAAGAGGAGGATTTTTTATTGGTGATGCTTACCTCGCAGTTTACGAGCCAACATATTTATATGTTTCGCGGATTAATTTTCTTAATATTACTTAATGGCTTTCCATACATTCTGCTCAAACTTTCGGATAAATCATATTTTTTCCCGCAACAGAAAAATTTTTCACCGATTCAGAGGCGCAAAAAGCATCAATATCAACAACGTTCTGTTTTTCATCAATAATCCGATTAAGCCGGCTCTCATTATGCTGTTTCTTTGTGGAATTTTACACCGTTATTATTGCTATTTCGCAAAAAATCTGATAGGTTGCATACGATTGAGTTGAGGCACTTTTTAAAAGCGAATTTATAAATCCGGAACTAATTGAATTAAAAGGATAAAACAATGATTATAGAAAAAAGTGAATATAAAAATTTAATAAAATATTGTATGTTCGCAATATTATTTATGATTATAGGAGCATATTTGTATTCCTTACGCGCGTCGAATAACTTGACTTCTGCAGGGATGCGTGAACCGCCGTATGTGTTGACACGTCCCTTAATAAAGGGTGATGTGTCGGAAAAGCAAAAGCATATTGCGAAAGTGGAAGCTATCAACAGCGTGGATGTTGTTCCTCAAGTTTCGGGATATTTGGAAAAAATACTTTTTGAAAGCGGCGCCGAGGTTAAAAAAGGAGAAACCATTTTTATTATCGAGCAAACCCAATACAAGGCAGATTTAGCGAAGGCCGAAGCCACAGTTGATCAGGCGCAGAAGCAATATAATCGTCTCAGCGAATTAAACAAAAGCAAGTTTACTTCCGATAAAGATTTTGAACAAATCGAAAGCCAACTGAAACAGGCTAAAGCTCAGCTGGAAATTGCCAAACTTAATTTAGAACACTCGGAAATCAAGTCGCCGATTGACGGTAAAATCGGCAAAGCGTTGGTATCAGTAGGCAATTATGTTTCAACTTCTACCGGCAAATTAGCCCACATTGTACAATCCAATCCGATAAGAATAGTTTTTTCCTTGAGCGATAAAGAGCGCTTGATGATAATGAAAGATTCTTCAAAAGTCGGCGATGGTGCCTTTGTGGAAATCGTTTTACCGAATGGCGATGTACAAAGAGCCAAGACCGAAAGCGTTTTTATAGATAACGAAGTTGATGCTACCACCGCCACCATTCCGGTTTATTTAGACGTTGATAACGCGGATAATCTCTTGGTTCCGGGCAATTATATTGATATATATATCCACTTTACGGCGGCCAAAGATGCGCTTTTGGTGCCGCAACAGGCTCTGATGTCCGATATTAACGGCACCTATGTTATGGTGGTCAACAAAGATAACAAAGTTGAGCAAAAATACATTACCGTAGGTTCAACCATGGATGAAAATCAGATAGTTACAGGAGGCCTGAGCGGAGAAGAAAGAGTTATTGTTCAGGGTTTACAAAAAGTAGCTGTGGGAATGACGGTTAATCCAAATCATTTAACCGGTGAAAAGTAAGGAGAATGAGTAATGTTTTCGGCAACATTTATTGAGCGTCCGCGCTTTTCTTTTGTTATTTCTATTTTAATCGGTGTTATCGGTTTGATTTCTATTATAAAGCTGCCGATAGCTCTGTATCCGGAAGTTACACCGCCGCAAATATCTGTATCAGCATATTATCCGGGTGCTTCCGCAGAAGTTATCGCCACTATGGTGGGTATTCCTATTGAGGACGAAATCAACGGTGTGGAAGATATGCTTTATATGGATTCTTCATCCGAGGACGCCTCTTATAAACTGACGGTAACTTTTAAAACCGGAACCGATCCGGATACGGCACAGGTTAAAGTTCAAAATCGCGTGCAACAGGCAAATTCAAAGTTGCCGGATGCCGTAACCAGACAGGGGGTTGAGGTTACCAAGGAATCTTCAAATATTTTAGGCTATTTGGTATTTATGTCGCCGAGGGGAACACACAGCGAAGCCGAACTTGCCGACTATGTGTATAATAATATCGAAAGACCGTTGTCCAGAGTTGACGGCGTAGGTGCCATCAATGTATTCAGCTCTGCTTTAAGTATGCGTATATGGCTGAATTCGGATAAAATGGCAGCTTTGAATATTACCGTAAATGATGTAAAAAATGCCATATCCGGTCAAAACTATCAACCTTCGCTGGGTAAAGTAGGCGCGGCTCCGACCGAAACGAATAATCAGATGATATTCTCCTTGCAAACAACCGGCCGTTTGAGTACCAAAGAAGAATTTGAAGATATTATTGTCAGAACTGCGGATGCCGGCGGTTTGGTGCGCTTAAAAGACGTTGCCCGAGTAGAACTCGGACAGGAAGATTATTCCAAAACTTCTTTATATAATGGCAAAGAATCCGTAACCGTATCGGTGGCGTTGGCTTCCGGTGCAAACGCACTTGCTACAATGAACGGTATAAAAAAACAATTGGAAGAATTATCCGAAAGTTTTCCTGAAGATATGGAATATGTGGTATGCTATGATTCGACTGAGTATATTAATGCCTCAATTGAAGAAGTTGTTATCACCCTTTTATTCACATTATTATTGGTTGTCGGCGTATGTTATTTCTTCTTGCAAGACGTTAATTCCACGATTATTCCGGCTTTAACCATTCCGGTTTCGGTTTTAGGTACATTTGCAGTGATGCAGATGATAGGTTACAGCATAAATATGTTTACCTTGTTTGCGCTGTTACTGGCTATCGGCTTGGTGGTTGACGACGCCATTGTGGTGGTGGAACGAGTAATGTATTTGTTGCAGCATGAAAATATGAGCGCCAGAGATGCAACATACAAGGCCATGGGAGAAATCTCCAGCGCTTTGATTGCAACTTCGCTCGTTTTGCTGGCAATTTTTGTGCCGGTGGGCTTTTTGGACGGCATTACCGGTTTGATTTATCAGCAATTTTCGGTTACGATATGTACGGCAATTCTATTTTCTTTATTAAACGCTTTAACACTGTCACCGGCATTGTGTTCTTTATTGCTGAAAAAAACAAAGACAAAGTCAGAAAAAGGATTTTGGGCTAAGGTAAATAACACCATAAACAGAGTGATTAACAATTATGCCGACGGAGTGTCGCGTGTGGCCAAAAGTTTACCGAAAATAACTTTGATTTTTGGTGCTGTGTTGTTGTTACTGGCCGTGTTATTCAAATTTTCTCAATCATCCTTTATTCCGGATGAAGACCAAGGAGTAATTATGATGAGCGTACAGTTGCCGGAGGGAGCAACTAAAAAACGTACGGATGCTGTTTTGCGGCAGATTTACGAAGTTATCAAAACCGAAAAATCTGTTAATGGCGCAATGTCTATTGTAGGCTACGATATGATAGGCGGCAGAGGTGAAAACATCGGGATGAGCGTTGTTGTATTAAAACCATGGAAAGACAGAAGCAGTGCCGCGGAACATTCCACAGCAATATTGAACAGATTAAGAGCTAAATTGGTTAATGTTACCAGTGCCGAAATCCAATTATTTGAAATGCCGGCAATTTCCGGTTTGGGTAACGCCAGCGGCTTGGACATCAGACTGGAATCCAAAAAAGTTACGAATTATGCCAAACTTGATGCGGTATTGCAAAGTTATTTGGCGAGTATTAACCGTTTGCCTGAAATTGCCTATGCATTTACAACTTTTAATGCACATACACCAAATGTATTTTTAGATATAAACCGTACCAAGGCGGAAAGCATGAAAGTACCGGTATCCAATATTTTTTCGGCATTAGAAAGTTATTTCGGTTCAAGCTATATCAACGATATTAACTTGGGAACACAGGTTAACAAGGTAATGATTGAGGCGGATTGGCCGTACAGAGAAGATATCGATAGCATTAACAACATTTATGTTCAAAATAATGACGGCAAAATGGTACCGATGCGCGGTATGGTCGATCTGCGAAAAGTTTTGGCTCCGCGCGTTGTTAAAAGATATAACCAATTTGCATCTGCCGCTATAACCGCAATTTCAAAGCCGGGTATATCCACCGGTTCGGCCATGAGTGCGGTAGAAAAGTTGGCGAAAAAATTACCGAACGGTTATGATATTGAGTGGTCAACCATGAGTTATCAGGAAAAACTGAGTTCCGGACAAATGGGCTACATCATTATGCTGGCAATTATATTTGCGTATTTGTTCTTGGTGGCGCAATACGAAAGCTTTGTGGTACCGATTCCGGTGCTGTTAAGTTTGGTAGTTGCCATCAGCGGAGCGCTGATCGGTATATTTATCAGCGGTCTGTCGCTTAGTGTTTACGCACAATTGGGCTTAGTTTTGCTGATTGGTTTGGCCGCGAAAAATGCCATTCTGATTGTGGAATTTGCCAAAGATGAGCTGGCCAAAGGTTCAACCATCATTGAAGCTGCCATCGCTGCGTTGAAAGAACGTTTCAGAGCGGTTATGATGACGGCGTTTGCCTTTATTTTGGGCGTATTTCCAATGGTTATTGCCAGCGGCGCCGCCGCCGAAAGCCGAAAAGCAATCGGTGTACCGGTATTCTACGGGATGTTAGCGGCAACCGCAGTCGGTGTTTTTGTGATACCGTTAATGTATGTGTTGGTACAAACGCTGTATGAATGGTATAAAAATCGCAAAACAAACGCTTAAATAGCATAAACGCTTGATTAAAATACAAACAACGCCCTAAATAAGGCGTTGTTTGTGTTGATGATGCTTTGCTTGCAGTTTATGAGCTGAAGCTTGAAAATTACTCACCTTGAGATTGTCCGGCCTTCAGCACCGCTTTAAACTTGGCTAAAGCTTTATTTTTGATGACTCTCTCTTTCTTTGCATCAGGATTTTTAGCATCTCGATCGTAATCTATCTCTCCGTTTTTGTATTCTCTAACTCGTACGTCCGGTATTTCTTCACGCACCAAATCCTCATCATAACAAACTCTCACCACACCATTTGGCAAATAAAATGTTTGATATTCACCAGTTGTAATCGAAAATGAACCGTCTGCATGATATGTCCGTCCGTTTCTCTCAGCCACGGCCGAAGGTACTTCAAATTCTTTCGGATCAGCAAATTCTATGTCTTGTGAATTTACCTGTCTTGTGAATTTACCGTTGTATTTTTCTTTTTCCATCGAGATTCTTGTTCGGCCATACCTATAATTTCCGCTTGTTCTGTTGCTGCCGCCGCTCGTCTGGCTCTTTCTTCGGCATTTCTTGCTCGCGCTCTTGCTTATTCGGCCTCAATTCTTGTTCTGGCTGCTTCATGATTGGCTCTCCATTTGCTGACCATCTTATTTCTTCTTATTTTTAAAAACATAACATTCGAACTCGCTTAAGTGCTTGATTTAAAAAGAAAAAACAGCCATTTTGCAGGCTGTTGTTTGTATTG
>JBGUGE010000069.1:0-6987 GCA_045111335.1 Alphaproteobacteria bacterium
CGGTTTTTTATATTAGCGCCGCAATCTCAGCGTCAAACGCAGGCGTTCTTCTCACACCAAAGCACTTCACATACAAAAAAAACCACCGCAATGGTGGTCTTTTTGTATATGGCGCGCTCTGGGCGATTGTCCTTCGCTAAAGCTCACGACCGCCTACACCGTCCGCCCACAATACGGTCGGACGACACGGCCCCGAACGATGGCGTTCTTCTCACACCAAAGCACTTCACATACAAAAAGACCACCGCAAGGGTGGTCTTTTTGTATATGGCGCGCTCTGGGCGATTCGAACGCCCGACCCACAGCTTAGAAGGCTGTTGCTCTATCCTGCTGAGCTAAGAGCGCATCAGTCATTCAAAACAGAAAATTACATAAAAAATCGACCTTGTCAATCACATTTTATAAATTTTTTTCATTAAATACTTGCATTTCCGTTTTTATAGTGTTAAATTGTATTTTGTCAAAACAATCATTATGACTATTTTTACATTCACAATACAAAATTTCAAAAAAATGGAAAAAGAAAATCAATTAAGTCATGCTTTTTGCGAAAAGTATCGTAAAGAGCTCAAAGCGTACGGATTGCAACAGGCAGTACGCGACCTGATTTCTTCATGCAACAAAGCAGAGATGAAGAAGCTTTATCTTGCCCGTGAGGCCGAGAAAAAGCAATCGTTCAAAGCCGAACTCATTGCGGCTTGTAACTCGATTATCAATGCCGACCGCAAGCTGATGCCTGCCGTCCGCAACCTTCAAAATGAGATTATCACCGCCTGATATGGCTGAAGTAAGCATCCGATATTTTCAATCGAAAATCGGATGCTTTTTCATTTTTGCATCTCGATTCGCAAAAAAATAAACCTCCCCGTTTGCACGAAGAGGCAGTTTATAACAAAGGAGATTGTTATATATCAATTAACCCTGACGAGCCTTGAGCTTCGGGTTCTTTTTATTGATAACATATACGCGACCTTTACGGCGAACGATTTTGCAGTTCAAATCGCGAATTTTCTTAGACTTCAAAGAACTATAGCACTTCATTTTTTTATTCCTTATTCAATACGTTTTGAGCGCAAAATAAGCTATTTATCCGCACTTGTCAACCAATTTTTTGAAAAATATCGAAAAATTAAGATATATTTTAAGATTAAGACCTATAAATAAAGCAAACGGTCTTTAATTTTCGGAGAAAAATTTATGAAAAAAATATTTTTCTTTAGCGTTGCGCTATTGTATTTAAGCGCAGCCGCGGCATCGGCAAAACCGATTACTTATCAGGAAGAAATGTATGCCTTAGGTGCGGTTTCCGGCCAAGGTTTAGCTTGCAAATCACAAAAATATCATCAATTTGAGTTGTTAGCACGCGCCATTGTGGTGGGCAAAGCACCCAACGCCGCGGTTCAGGAAGACGGTTTGGCGCAATTTGCCGCCGGCAAAGCCTCGGCATTTATGAAAGCTGAAGAAGAGAATTTTGCCAATTGTGCCGAAACACTGGAAAGATTCGATAATCAGCCGATTTTCAAAAGCGTTCTGTATTCCGACGGCCGCCTGAAAATGCCTGACGGTACCGTTATTAAGCCGCGTCAGCCGTATGATGCTTCAAAATTATATGTCAAAGACCGCGAAGCATTCATAAAATTGGATGAAATGTACAAGAAATCTGTTGCAGATGTCAGAAAAAAAATGCAAAATGCGCCTAAAGTTCAGTTCAAAGACGCACGCTATGAGTCGTACGCCAAAAAGTTCAGCCAATAGGAGTAAATAATGGCCGCATACCAATACATTTTCGTAATGCAAAATTTAACCAAAGTTCTGCCGGGAGGGCGCGAGCTTTTCAAAGATATTACACTTTCTTTTCTGCCGGGAGCCAAAATCGGCGTACTGGGAGTCAACGGTGCCGGTAAATCCACACTGTTAAAAATTATGGCCGGCATTGATAAAGAATTTAACGGTGAAGCTTGGGCGGCCGAAGGAGTAAGAGTCGGTTATTTGGAACAGGAACCGCAACTCGATCCGCACAAAAACGTTATGGAGAACGTAATGGACGGACTGGGCGAAACTCAAGAATTGTTGCGTAAGTTTGAAGAAGTTTCCGCCAAATTTGCCGAACCGATGAGCGATGATGAAATGAACGCGCTGATTGCCGAACAGGCCGAATTACAGGAACAAATCGACGCCGTAAACGGTTGGGATATCGAACGCACGGTGCAAATTGCCATGGATGCGTTGCGTTGTCCGCCGGCCGAAGCCGATGTAACCAAGCTTTCCGGCGGTGAAAAACGTCGAGTGGCCCTGTGTCGCCTGCTGTTGCAAAAGCCGGATATGCTCCTGCTCGATGAGCCGACAAACCACTTAGATGCCGAGTCCGTAGCCTGGCTCGAACACCACTTGCGTGATTATAACGGCACGGTGGTTATGGTAACCCACGACCGCTATTTCTTGGACAATGTTACCGGCTGGATTTTAGAGCTTGACCGAGGTCAGGGCATTCCGTACGAGGGTAATTATACCTCATGGTTAGAGCAAAAATCCAAGCGTTTGGAGCAGGAAGCTCGTGAAGAAACGGCTCGTCAACGTTCTTTAGCCCGCGAATTGGAGTGGATTCATAAAAATCCGAAGGCGAGACAGGCTAAATCTAAGGCTCGTATCAATGCCTACGATGAGCTGTTGTCACAAGCCGGCAAAGAAAAAATCACCACCGCGCACATCAATATTCCGATGACAGAACGCCTCGGCGATTTGGTCATTGAGGCCGAACATCTGACCAAAGGGTTTGGTGATCGCGTGCTGATTGACGACCTTTCATTTAAGATTCCGAAGGGAGCCATCGTCGGCATTATCGGTCCTAACGGTGCCGGCAAAACTACTTTATTTAAAATGATTACCGGTCAGGAAAAACCGGATTCCGGCACTATTCGCATTGGTGAAACCGTGGATTTGGGCTATGTTGACCAATCGCGCGACGAGCTTAGTGCCGATAAAAACGTTTGGGAAGAAATTTCTGACGGTTTGGATATGATTTGGCTCGGCAAAAACGAAGTTTCTTCGCGTGCATATGTCGGCCAGTTTAATTTTAAGGGCGCCGACCAGCAAAAGAAAGTCGGTCAACTTTCCGGCGGCGAACGCAACCGCGTGCACTTAGCAAAAATGCTCCGAAAGGGTGCTAACGTGATTTTGCTTGACGAGCCTACCAACGATTTAGATGTCGATACCTTACGCTCGTTGGAAGAAGGCATCAGCTCGTATCCGGGTTGTGTACTTGTAACTTCTCACGACCGCTGGTTCTTAGACCGCTTGGCCACGCATATTTTAGCCTATGAAGATAATGGTCATGTTGAATGGTTTGAGGGCAATTTTGAAGATTATGAAAAGAATAAAAAACTGCGCCTCGGCGAAGACGCTTGCAACCCGCATCGGATTCGCTACAAAAAACTCGAAAGATAAAAACTCCACAAAAAAAACGCCTCTATTGAGGCGTTTTTCTTTTGCAAAATTTAATCAGTAATACTTCCAGCTTACCGCACAGAACGATTTACCCGGACAATAGCAGGCTAAACGCGCCTGATCTACCGACAGCGGAACTTTTACCGTTTCATCACCCGGAATGGCAATTGCACTCATTTGCGTAATGCTGCCCGGTGTATATTTGGTCACGGCATCTAAGGTTGCATCAATCGAAGTCGGGTCGGCTGTTGCACCTTTAGACTGGCTGAAAATATGCATTGCCAACAAACCGGAAGACGAACCGGCGCCCCAATCGGATGTAGCCATAGCAATACAAGCATCACGCGTTATACCGTAAAAAGAAACAATAAACGCATTTTTATCAACTTGTGCCACTTCACCGGCACCATCGAGCGATGAAGCCCCGATAAATACGCGTCCGCCGAAAATATTACGCAATTTACCGACGGAATTATCCGCCAAACCGGCTACCACTAATTCTTCAGGAACCAAGCCCATATCAATCGCCAAAGCATTATCCAGCCCGCCGTAGGTTTGTTGTTGCGCATACATTGTGCGAATATTGGTAATCAACATCGCCACCTGATCCAATACTTTATTGGTTCTGTATTTGCTCATTGCCTTGGAATAACCGGCAATACCGCCGACAGATAAAACACCGATAATGGCCAAAACACCTAACATCTCAATCATGGAACGACCGGACTGATTAATTTTCATAGTTTTACTCCTTATACAACACGTCTGATATGCTTTTCAAGCATTTGCGCCATTATGGATTAATTAATCCAAATAGTCAAGCTCATAAATCGATATATTACTTTCGTGATAATAACTGAATGAGGTTAGTGCGCCGCAAGATTCCGACGACGTGTACAAAGACGTACACGAGGAGAAATCTTGCAAGCAATAACCCATTAGACGAGTTTATTTAATATAAGGGAGAGAGTTAGCCAAATCTTCCTCAGTATTAATATCCGCCGGAGCTTCTTTAACGAGTTTGATATTTTCTACTAACAAGGCCCGAACTTCCATGCCGTTTTCAAGAGCACGCAGCTGCTCCAAAGCCTCACGATTTTCCAATACACCGGTAGGGAGCGAAACCATCTTTTGCAAAGATGCGGCTTTGAAAACATAAATGCCGATATGATGATAGAGATCCTGATTCGGGCACTTTTCCGGATTACGGGTATACGGCGCCGTGGCACGGGTAAAATAAAGACAACGAGCTTCGGTTTCGCCGTCTTTCAGCCCCATAACGATTTTTACAATATTCGGATTATTGCGGTCTTCTTCATTTTTGATGACCATACCGCAGGTAGCAATATCGCAACCTGTACGCTTTACCATTTCCACCAAAGGCAACGTAACTTTCGGATCAACATTGATATTATCGCCCTGAAAATCAACCACAATATCGTATTTTGAACCGTCCGGATCCAAAATCTTAAGAGCGGCGGCAATACGATCCGTACCGCTCGGTAAATTCGGATCGGTCAAAATAGCGGTTGCACCAAACTTTCGGCACTCATCTACAATTGCCTGATCACCGGCGGCAATAGCAATATCGGTATCCAGCGCGGCTTTAACATTTTCATAAACGCGCTGCACCAAAGTTTTGCCGTTAATCACACGCAACGGCTTATTCGGAAGACGGGTAGCGGCCAATCTGACCGGCATTAAGGTAATAACTCTGCTCATTTTTTTATCCTTTACTCAAAGTTGTCCATAGAGCGGATTCGCAGCCTGTGCTGTAAATTCGTTTTTAATATTTGCAATTATTTGCGCTTTTTCCAGCGGCTCATATTTACCGGCAGTACGATTCCATACCGTATCCGGCCACTGAGGATCCCCGGATTTGCGGCAAATGACATGAACGTGGAGTTGTGGTGTCATATTTCCGATCATCGCCACGTTATCCTGATCACAAGGGAAAAGCTTAAACATAACGCTTTCCGCCAATGCAATCTCACGCATCAGTTGCAAGCGCTCATCCATTGATAAACCGGTCATATTTTTGGTATTTTCTTTTTTCGGCACCAAAAAAATCCACGGATAATATTTGTTATCTTCAAACAAAACCCGACACAATTTCAAATCGGTAACATAATCCTTGGACGCCAACCCCGCCACAAGCTGAAAAGCCATTTAAAGTCCTCCCACACTTTTGATTTGTATAACTTGTTGTACATCAATATTTTGTTCCATGCAAAGATTTTTTACGGTTTTGCCTTTAGAAATTTCCTCGGCAGTAACTCCGGTTTCAACACACAAAATCGGAGCGATACCGAAATTTACGGCGCCTTTAATATCGGTACGCACCGTATCGCCGATCATACAGGTACGGACTTTGTCGGCAATAACTCCGTTAGTTTGCAACATTGCAAAGGCATAGTTATAAATATTGCGATGCGGCTTGCCGTATTCCAAAACTTCTGCACCGTAAGTGCGAAACATTTCGGCAACGGTCCCGTTTCGTACCACAAACACCGCCGGAGAATCCGGAATCAATGCGTGTCCTTCCTTGGCGGTAAAGTCCGGATTGGCATTTAATGCCGGCAAATTCAGCTCTGCCGCTTTCTTCACAATATCGACAAACGGCTTTTCGGTCTGCGTATCCCATAGTTGCACATTTTCACTCTCCCGATTTTTAACCGGCCAATAATCTTTTTGATATTGCGGGTACGCCTTCACATCTTTTTCAGATAAAAACGGCACACCGCAATAAACAAAATCCGCCTCCTCCAGCGTTGCAACCTGCCGATAAACCGTATCGGCAAAGGCCTTGCGATGCGGCTGGCCGATAACAAAGTATTTGCGCGGATTCGGACAGCAATTAAACGTAATACCCGCCTCCAACAGGTGGTGTCGCAACAAATCGCCCGACGACAGCATATATTGATAATCGCGTTGGCAAACCATGCCGCGTTTGTGATAAGAGGCAATTAAATCTGCGCCCGATTGGGTGGAATTGGAAATAACCATCACGGTTTTTCCCTGTGACACCAACGAACGCATGACCTCCAGACTACCGGCATAAAAGCCGTTACCTTCCCAAAACACTCCGTATGCATCAAACAAAAACACGTCAAATTTATCGGCAACCGCGGTCAAATCAGGATAAATCATTTAAATTCCCCATATTCTCCAAAATTGCTACTCGCGCCTTGTGCGGCAGTTTTTCATTTTGCCATTCCCGATGATTTTGCACAAATTTGCGCCACATAGCACGACTCGACTTGCGTTTGGCACTCAGCTCCGGCACCACCCAGATTTTTCCGTATGCCTTAAAAATCTCCTTACCGCCCAGAGTCAGACCGTTAAACGGCAGTTTTTTCATTTGCGTCAACGCATTCATAACTCTCTCTGCCCGCGGAATGTAATCGCGCCGACATAAGCGAGCCAGAACTCTGAACTTAATTTCATCATGCCAATGCAAAAAATCGGAATAACCGAAACAATGAACCGCCTCACAAATTGTTTGCACCTGAGATGACAACACTGCCTCGACTTGTGTTTCTA
>JBGUGE010000070.1:0-29829 GCA_045111335.1 Alphaproteobacteria bacterium
AGCAATATAAACGTGAAGTTTTGGAACAACGACAGGAACAGCAAGCCAATAAAGAAAAAACTTCCGAAGCCAAAGTGATGGTAAACACACATAAAGGGAATGAGAGATAAAATGGATACGGATGATACACTTTTTTCCGGAGATGTAAAACGTCCGTTGGCAGACAGATTGCGTCCGCGCAAGTTGGAAGAAGTTGTCGGTCAGGAGCACCTGACGGGCGATGATGCACCGATTGGCAGAATGCTTAAATCGGGCAAAATTACATCATTTATTTTATGGGGACCTCCGGGGTGCGGCAAAACCACAATAGCACGACTGATTGCAGAATATACCAATCTTTATTTTGAGCAGATTTCCGCGGTTTTTTCCGGTGTTGCTGATTTAAAAAAAGTATTTCAGTATGCAAAAGAACGCCGGCGCGGTCAGGGTAAAGGTACATTATTGTTTGTAGATGAAATTCATCGTTTTAATAAATCGCAACAGGACGGTTTTTTACCTTATGTTGAGGACGGAACGGTAATTTTGGTTGGCGCCACTACCGAAAACCCGTCGTTTGAACTCAATTCGGCATTACTTTCGCGTTGTCAGGTGTTTGTATTAAATCGTTTAACGCCTGATAATTTTGAAGAATTATTGCAACGAGCGGAAAAAGAAGAAGGTGAAAAGCTTCCGATTAATGAAGAAGCGCGCGAATTTATAAAAAACATTGCCGACGGCGACGGACGCTATATTTTGAATATTGCCGAAAATATATGGTCGTATGCGCAAAAAGATGAAATTTTTACCAAAGATCAGATAATAAATATAATCCGCTCACGGGCTCCGATTTATGATAAGGGTAATGACGGGCATTACAATCTGATTTCGGCGGTTCATAAATCTTTGCGCGGTTCGGATGTTGATGCGGCCTTATATTGGGTGGGGCGCATGTTGGTAGCCGGCGAAGATCCGCGTTATATTCTGCGTCGTTTGCTGCGTTTTTCGATTGAAGATGTATCGTTGGCAGACCCGAATGCCGTTAATCAGGCGATTGCCTGTTGTGAAACTTATGATCGCCTCGGTTCGCCGGAAGGTGATTTGGCTATTATGCAACTGACGGCATATTTGGCAACGGCACCGAAGTCGGCGGAAGTATATAAGGCAATGTATAAAGTTTTTGACGCCGCCAAGCAAACCGGATCATTAATGCCGCCGAAACATATTTTGAATGCTCCGACCAAGTTGATGAAAGATTTGGGATATCACGACGGATATATTTATGATCAGGATTTGGAAGACGGTTTTTCCGGGCAAAATTATTTTCCCGACGGCATGTCGCGGCGCAAATTCTATTATCCGGTGGATCGTGGTTTTGAGCGGGAAATAAAAAAACGTATAGAATATTTTGATAAATTGCGTTCCGAAAAACAAAAACACCTGAAAAAAGGAACAGATTCTCAATGACATTAAATAATAAAAAAATAATTGCGGTAGTGATGGAATATGATTTTTTCAAAGATATGTCGGAAGAGCGCCGTCAAAAAATGTTGGCAACCGACGACGTGGAATGGCGAGTGTATATTCCGCGCAAACGTCAGGACAGTCTGACCGAGCCTGAAAAAAAGCGCTTGGAAGGGTTTGTTATTACCGATGTTGCTCCGGTTAAAGTACATACATACAAAAAAGAGGAGTTATTTGTGCCGGAAATGCCGATGTTGATAGATAGAAAAAAACAAGAAAAATTTGATAAAAGGGCAGAAAGAAAACACTTAAAGCGCAGTGTTCCGCTGAAAATAGGTAAGGTTAACACCAAAAAAATGGGGAGATATTAAAATGGCCGGTGTAACAACCGTAAAAATAAAACAGGAAGATGACGGTATTCGTTTGAACAGATGGTTTTTACGTGAATATCCGTCGCTCAGTTTGAGCAGATTGCAAAAATTATTGCGTACCAAACAAATAAAAGTTGATGGTAAAAAAGCCGAAACTTCTACCCGCTTGTCTGCCGGACAGGAATTGCGATTGCCGCCGCTCGACAACGAGAAAGCTGTGCCCGACAACAAAGCTTTGAGCGCTAAAGATGTTGAATATATCACATCAATGGTTATTTTTAAGGATAATAATATTATTGTCTTAAATAAACCGTCGGGGCTTGCAGTTCAGGGCGGAACCAACACCAATCGTCATGTTGACGGTTTGCTCGATGCCTTAAAATTTGAAAATTCTGAGCGCCCTAAGTTAGTGCATCGTATTGACAAGGATACCAGCGGTTTGCTTTTATTGGCGCGAAATCGTCAATATGCCGATATTTTAACCAAGGCATTTCGTGAACATAAATTACAAAAAACATATTTGGCTTTGGTGAGAGGTTGTCCGGAACCTAAAGAAGGACGAATAAATTTTCCGTTGGAAAAAGTAGGTGAACGCATGGAAATTGTTGATGACGGCCAAAAAGCATTGACGGAAATAAAGGTCTTAGATAATGTCGGTAATAAATATGCGCTGGTTGAAGCCAAACCTCTTACCGGCAGAACTCACCAAATAAGAGTACATTTAGAGAGTATCGGTACGCCGATTTTTGGTGATAATAAGTATTTCGGTGCCGAAAGGTTGCGCCTGAAAGAAGTTGCGGATAAGCTTTATTTGCATGCTTATAAAATCGATTTAAGCGCAGTTTACGGTAAAGAAACAATAATTAAAGCGGCATTGCCGAAACATTTTATTGAGGCGTGTCAAATTTTCGGATTGGAGATAAAATAATGAAAAGAATGTTCAAAATTTTATGTGTCATTATATTAATTCCGGTGATTTTAGTCGGTGCGGCACTCGGTTTTTTGAAATTTGCCGACTTGAATAAATATAAGCCGAAAATAGAAGAAATGGCTTATAAATATACCGGTTTGACGGTTAAAATCGACGGCGATATAGATGTCGGTGTGTCATTAAAACCGAGCTTAGAATTGAGTAATGTAACCGTCAGTCAGGAAGAAAAGAAAATAGCGTATATCGGTAATGCTTTAGTGCAAATTTCGATTATACCGTTGTTTGATAAAGAAATTGTTGTGGATAGAGTTGAAACTGACAATACGGAGATTTTCTACGGTGAAAAAGACAGTGTTTTAATTAATCAATTAAATGCCGGTATGGAAGATGCCAATTCTCCGATAAATTTTGATTTTGATACTACGGTTGCCAATATTGATATCACCGGTTCCGGTACGGTTTCTTCAATCAATAAAATCAAAGCTTCCGGATACAATCAGACAGAAGTTGATGCGGTTGTTAATGCCATGGGGTATACGCTTAATTTTGCGGGTAATATTGACGGATTAAAAGATAAAATAAAAGCTGCCGGAACCTATGAAATTACATATAAAAGCAATAAAATAAAAGGCGATGTCAGCGCTGATTTGAAAGGTGAAATTCCTTACGTTAATTTAAGTATTGCCGGCGATACCCTAAATGTTGCTGATTTTACTGCTAAAAAACAGGCGTATTTATCCGATGGTTGGTTTATAAAATCGGCCGCGGCCGCGGATTATATTCCGAACACTCAAATTCCGTATGATTATTTGAAAATGGTGGACGCCGACATTACAATCGATGTTAAAAAAATAGTGGTGGATAAAGATATTGTTTTGAATAATGTAAAAGGCGATGCGGCGGTTAAGAACGGTGTATTTAAAGCTAATATAAAGAATGTTTTGTTTAAGGGAAATACCGTTTCCGGCAGCGCGGAAGTTACCTCGCCGAAGGCTTTGCCTTATATTAAATTGAATATCAAAGGTGAAGGCTTTAATTTGATGGATTTTCAAAAAAAAACTAATGTAAAAAATACCACGGATAAAAAGGCAGAATTAACGGATTGGTTTATCGGCACTGCCAATGCGTCGGAGCTGGTGGCAAATACTCCTATTCCGTATCAATACTTAAAAATGGCTAATGCCAATATTGATGCCGACTTGAAAAAAATAACGGTTAATAATGATATTGCTTTGACCGATGTAAAAATAGGTACAACCCTTAAAAATAAGGTTTTAAACGCAAATATTAAAAACATTACGGCCGGTACGGGCACAATCAGCGGAACCATAACTCTGAATGGTGCAAGTAAATCCATGGCCGCTGATATTTCCGGAAAAAATATTATATTGCAGCAACTTTACAAACCGCTCAATACCACCGGAAACGAGGTGTATGTTCAGGAAGGCGGCAAGTCTAATTTGCTTATAAAAGTCAATACTTTCGGTGATAATACTGACCAATATTTAGCCAATATGAACGGGCAAATTATCGGTTTGGTTGATAAATCGGTATTGCGCATCAAGAGTTTGGAAAAATTGCAGGGTAACATTTTGGTACAGATTTTGAATTTGGTAAAAATTAACGTCAATAATAAAAATATGAATCTGAAGTGCGCCGTGGTGCGTGGCGATATTTCAAGCGGAAAGGTTAATTTTCCTAAAGGTATAGCTGTTGATGCCACAGATTTTTATTTGGTGGCTGACGGAAAAGTTAACTTGAGAAACGATAAAATAGATTTGGATTTGCAACCGTTTTCCGGCAAAATTACCGATGTTAATATCTCAAATGTGTTGGGGGGTTTGGTCAAATTGAGCGGAACGATTAAAAACCCGAAAATCGGCTTAAACCAAACATCAACCGCTAAAAATGTTATAGGGATAATTGCTTCGGGTGGTGCTTATAATGTCGGTGATATGGTACTTTCCGCCGATGCTGTTCCTTGTCATACTGCGTTGAAAAACACTGTTTATGCCGATTATTTTCCGGCAGATAAAACGGCTAAAGGGATGGTCTCAAAAGGTTATACCAATACCAAAGACGCAATCAAAGATGTGGGTACCGGTTTGAAAAATCAGGCAAAAGATGTAAAAAATCAAGTAAAAGAAATCGGTAATCAACTGAAAGGTCTGTTTAAATAATGGACTTTATAAAATCTCAAAAATATATAGCGGCACATCGCGAAGAAACAATAAAAAATTTGTGCCGTTTTATAACTGCTGATACATTGCTTTTTTGGAGTGATGAACCGGATTTGAATGCTTTTCAAAAAAAGTATTGGCAACCGATTTTAGACGATCTGAACACTGTATTTAAATTGCAAATCAAGACCACGACAAGTTTGTATGCAAAAGAAAATGAAGAATTATCAAAGTTGTTTGAGCAATATTTGCATCACCTTTCGGATAAAGAACTTACAGCCTGTTTTTTGGCTTCGTCAGAGTTGAAATCGGTGCTGCTCGGATGGTTGTTGTCTAAACAAAAAATTAGCTCCGACACGGCTTTTGAGGCTGCTTTTTTAGAAGAAATTTATCAAAACAGGCTTTGGGGTGAAGACGTGGCAGCGTTAAATGCGCGCGAAAAAACAAAACAACAGCTCGGAGCAATAGAGGCTTATTTGAATAATGATTGAGAAATGTTTGAAAATAAGCGGACGTGTACAAGGTGTCGGGTTTCGTTATTGGGCGGTGCGATTGGCTCGCTCTATCGGTGATATATCGGGGTATGCTTGTAATTTATCCGACGGAGATGTTGCGGTTTTAATGTTAGGCGAGGCACTGAAACTTGATGAAATGCAAGCGCATCTGTATAAAGGTCCGTTGTTTGCCCGAGTGGATAAAATTGTGGAAGCGCCGGAGTTAATTCCCTATCTTCCGCCGATTGAAAAAGGGATGTTTAAACGAATTTAAATTAAAATTCGACATCATATTTTTATAAAAAAACACTGTATTTAAATCTGTCGACCTTGAATTAAGTTATATAAATAATATTTATTTTGCGAGGAGAATACAAATGAAGGTTGATAAAAATTTAGAAAATTTGAGCAAGTGTTTATGTATGAAATGTCCGTCTTATACCAATCATTGTAAACTTAAAAATGCTCCGCAGAATTTTATAAAACTGATGAATAATTTTGATAATACGGCACACTACGAAAAGATGTTCTGTGCTTATGAAAAAAGTGATTGTATTTTTGAGGCAAACGGCTGTTTGTGCGCCACTTGTGAGGTGTTCAGACGTTATAATCTGAAGAGCCAAAACTATTGTTTGCACACCGGCGGTTGGGCTTAAAAAAATTCCCGATTTTTATCGGGAATTTTTAAGTTTATCAGGCATTTTCCGCTGCCTTTTTTTCTTTTAGGAACCTCATTACCGTAAACGGTATGGTTAAAATGTAGCAGAGCGTAAACAAGCCCAAAGTTAACCACGGTTTAGTAATTAGGCAACTGACAAACAATGCAAACAAAATCATCAACGGCACAAACCAATCGCTGTTAATTTTGGTTTTTTTAAGAGAAAGTGTCGGAATGCGACTAACCATCAAAAAAGCCACCAAAAACATAATAAACCCGCAAAAATACGGATTTCGCAAAATGAATTCCAACTCTTTATTGTCAAACCAAATCAGCAACGGCATAACACCGATAGCCGCAGCCATAGGTGCCGGAACCCCGACAAAATAATGTGACCAATATTCCGGAACCGAAGCATTTTCAAGCATGGTATTAAACCGCGCCAAACGCATAGACATCGCCGCCGAAAACATCAAAGTTAAAATCCAACCCCAATGCGGCAAAGAATGGAGTGACCACTGATACATCAAAATTGCCGGAGCCACTCCGAAACTTACAAAATCGGACAAAGAATCCAATTCGGCACCGAATTTTGACGATGCTTTTAACTTGCGTGCCACCCTACCGTCCAAACCGTCAAATATACAAGCAAAAAAGATGCAGAAAATCGCGTAGGTCCACCTACCCATAATAGCAAAACGAATGGTGGTAATACCGGCACATAACGCCATCAGCGTTACGATGTTCGGTGCCATTTTCCTGAACGGAACTTCTTTTAATTTGCCGATGGCTTTCTTTTTAATTTCTGCACGTTTTTCCAAAACAGAAGTTGTGCGTGTTTTTAATTTTTTTATCATTATCTTATTTCTCCTTCAAGACGGGGTGCATCAGATTTAATATCGGCCATAATTGTTTCTCCGGCAATCATTTTTTGCCCTACGCAAACTTGCGGCTCGACTTTATCAGGCAGAAATATATCGGTGTAGCCGCCGAAACGAATAAATCCGAACCGCTCGCCGGCATTAAATTCCTTGCCGTATTTAACCTTATCTTTAATTCGTTTATTGCAAAAAACCGCCGTTTGTTGCAAAACAATTTCATAACCTTCGTTATGTCGCAAGGTTATCAGCATTCTTTCATTACCGATATCGGCTTTATCCGTTTTTCCGGTAAAATTTTTACCTGCATCATAAAAAGTTTTATGAACCTTAGACTTCAGCGGAATACGATTGATATGCTGATCAAATAAGCTGCTGTATATTGAGATACGCGTAAAATTTTTATTTTGCAGACCGAGAGCGTCCGGTCCTTTTTCTTTGTTGATAGATACGATGTATCCGTCAGCCGGAGCAACAACCGCACCGGATAAAACCGGCGTAACCCGCGGCGCATCGCGGAAACAATAAAAGCACCATATTGTTACAATAAACGAAACACAACCCAATGGAAACCAGATTAAGCTGAAAACAATGGAAATAAGAGCCAAAACGCTCACAAACTTCCATCCGTCTTCATTTATATTAGGAAAAATATAATTATGAAGTGAAGTTTTTACGGCTTTCATTAAGGTTTGCTCCCCTACGAACACCGAAACGCTGTTTCTGACGTGCTCAAATGTTAAACAGAGAGAGGCTTTCTCTCTTTCCAAAAATAATTAAGCATATTTTATAAAAAAAAACAAGTTTTATGTTGCAAAATAAAAAAAAAGTATGTATAAAACATAGCAACGATGCGCTTGTGGCGGAACAGGTAGACGCTGCAGACTTAAAATCTGTTGGGATTTATCCCGTGCCGGTTCAAGTCCGGCCTAGCGCACCAAATAAAAAAAGCACTCTTTTCGGAGTGCTTTTTTTGGGTTTTAGAACATATATTTTGCATTAAGTGTAAAATATGGTTTTTGTTTATCTTCAAGCGGCACGGATACGCCGGCCTCGATATTTGCCTGACCGAAGTTATATCCGGCCTTTAATTTGAGTACTCCAAAATCGCGATTAAAGCGGTTGGTCGGAATTTTGAAATAACTGACCGTATCTTCAAAATTGCCGCGATTATCATATCTGTCGCCGAATTCATGGAAGTATTTTCCGCCCACGCCCAACACTACATCGGACTTGTTGTTTATCAAAAACTTCTTTTCAGCATCAATACCCAAAACCGACAAGGCAGATATAACGTTTTCGTTTTTGATATTTAAACCGTGATTGTTTTCGTTAATTTTACCGGTGTGTAAATTCGTAAGGTTAAAACCGACAACAGGCTTAATTTTAAGAGTGCTTACGTCAATATCTTTTCCGATGGCAAAATCTGCTCCATAGAAATACTCATCGGTATCGGCTTTATGATTGTCCGTAGTGCTTGCACGGCGATAGTGTCCGCGCGAAAAACCGGCCTTCGGTTTGATTAAACCGGTAAAGTATTTTTCATCAAATATAACCGGAATAAAGATTGCCGCGGTGTTATTATAGCGTGATGCATCGCTGTCATATTCGCTGTCGGCACGGATTACCGCCAAACCCAAACCGGCGCGGATATCATCTTCCAAAACCGTATCCGTAAATCCGTGAGCAGCAACAACACGGTCTTTATAACCGGTGGTCGTATCCTTAGATTTAACGTTGTTTTTATATGCCGTTATATCAAACATATATCGCGTGTCAGGACCTTCCAAATTCAGTAAATTATCGTTGATTTCGGTTGAAATATTGCGTTCGACATCAAGGTCCTGCTTAATGAAATTCGGAATTAAATCAAAACCCATTTCCTTATCTAAAATTCCGTTAAAAGCACTTTCGCTTTCTGCCGATTTCAAAAGATTAAACACTTGTTCGGCTTTTTGATTTTGATAGTTTTCGGACAGATATGCGGCAAGGTCTTTATCTTCTACCACATCTTCAAAAGGCTTCATCGTCATTATCACATCAGTATTACCTTTTTCGTTTTCCTGTGTTACGGCATCAAACATATAAGATTGTGAAACAACCTCAATACCTTTATTTTCACCCACAAAAGAATCTTCGTTTACATAAGTTGTGGCAAAACCGCCGTCAACAATACTGGTATCAGCCGCAACGGTTCCTACAAATGAATCTGCTTTATATGAACCGCCCTCACCGATGGAAATTTTGGCACTGTCAGCGCTTTGTGTACCAAAATCAACGTTTCCTGAGGTAGTTATGGTACCGCGATTAACAAGTGTAACATTGCCTAAGGCGGAAGAGTCGTTTGTGGCAATTAATGAAGATTCGGTAATATCATCATCACTAAGCGGAGCCACCGGTTTATCAACGGAAGTTGTGCTTATTGCATCCGGCAACCAACACAGCCCGCCACCGTCGCATTCACTCCCCAAAGATGCCTGACTGTTTATAATCGAAAGGGCTTCACTGTCCGGATTGTAGCCGACAATTTTGCTCGGATCTTCCTCATCATATATCGGAACAAACGAATAACCCTTCTTAATATAAATGCCTTTACCGGCAACAACCGATATTGTACCGTTGTTCATTATAGTGACTTCTGTCTCGTTGGTCGGTACATAAACAAAAATACCGTTTCCGCTACCCTCAACATCAATGTTATTATTGTTTTCGATATAGGCGGTATTGGTGCTGTTGGCAAGAAATGAAGTAATGCCGTTACCGCCGCCGGTTTTAACCCAGATAGAGCCGTTGTTTATAACATTTAACGAACCGGTGTTATAAATACCGCTGCCGTCACTGTCGGAGCTGCCGTAAACGGTTATGGAGCCGTTATTTTCAACAGTTAAACTGCCGGAATTATTGATACCGTCACTAAAACTGGTAATCGAGCCGTCATTAACAACGTTGGATGTATTTGAAATACCGAAACCTTTGGAATTTGTGTTGGTAATAGAGGCTCCCTGATGGTTGGTTACGGAAGCGACACCGCTGATTACGGCGGTTTGAGAATGTGATTCGATTTCGCCATAATTATCAAGCGATGACGCATTTTTAACCGCAATGCCGCTACCTCCCGTAACGTAAATTCTTCCGGTTTGTTGATTGGTTACCGTGCCGGCAGTAAAAATACCGTAACCGTCATCTACAAAAACATCTCCCGAATTGGTTATTTGTGTGGCGGTCGGTGCATAAATGCCGTAAGAGTTACTTCCTTTAATATCAATTGTGCCGGAATTGGTAATGGAGCCGTTACCGTAAATGCCTTTAGCGTTGTTGGCATACACGAAAATTTTACCGGCGTTATTGATATTGACGGCATTCGGCGCATAAACACCGTTTCCGTCATAAGGAAGTACTGAGTCGTTTCCTACGATGATTTCGGCATCTTTAGTATTGTTTATATTTATTGCGGTAGATGAATAAATACCGAAACTGCCTTTAGCGTTGTTAATATTAATTTTCTTTCTGTTGGTAATTGTCGGGGTCGATCCTTCGGAAGTCGTATATGCCTCAATACCTTTACTGGTCGCGGACGAAGTGTTGATTTCACCATCGTTGATGACAGTGTTTACAGCACCGGAATAAATACCGGTAGCTGATGCGTTATGCATTTCGATAATATTGTTATTGATAATCTGATCATTATTTTGACCGGCATCGGCATAAATTCCGTATCCGTTAAGATTATAGACTTGCAACGTACCGTTGTTGATGATGTTATCAATAGTTGCCGCATAAATTGCTGCACCCGTATCACCCTCCGGAGCACTTGTATTTTCACCGGCAGTAATAATATTGTTATTTTCAACACTCAAAACGCTTGCTTCTCCCGCACCTTTGATGGCATAAGCCTGTACGCCTTTAACGTTGATATTTCCGTCGTTTTTAACCGAAACGGTACCGGTTGCCAAAATAGCGGTGGAGTAGTCGTTTGCGGAGTTGATATTACCGGTGTCGGAATTGGTTACATTGGTAACACCCGACGCCAAAATAGCATAGCTGTCGACGTCGTTAAACAAATTGATTATACCCTTGTTAACAACGGAAGCACCCGTCGGATTGGTGGTTTTGATACCGCAACCGTGAGAAATGGCGTTATCGACACTACCGACATTAATGGTAATTTTGTTAATTGTACCGTCGGCTGCAGCGACTCCGTACTCATTGGTTGCCGTGGCGTCGCCGGAAAGCTCTATTGCCGTGTTGTAATCATAATCCAAATTGATATTATGTTTATTGCTTACCGTACCGTGTTCGGCATAAATAGCTGTTCCTTTTTCGCTGAGGAGATTAATTTCGCCTTCATTTACAATATCGGATTTACCGGTAGAATAAACGGCATAAGCTTCCTCATTGTTACAAAGGTCAATAGAGCCTTTGTTGGTAATATTGCTTTCACCCGTGTTATAAATGGCATAACTGTCTTTCACACCTTTTTTGATATCTTTTCTGCCGACTTCGATGTTGCCTCCCTTACTGTTGATAATGGTAGCGTTGCCACCGGAATAAATACCGTAGGCATTATCACCGAAAACATGTATTTTCTTTTTGTTTTCGATTTGGGCGTTGTTGCTGTTGGAAAAAATGGCGCCGCCGGCAGTTTTTGTGTATAAATAGATGGTACCGTTGTTTTCAACTTGCGCTCCCATTCCGGTGTTTGTGGCAAGAGCGTCAACAAAAATACCATAACTGTTTTCAACGTACTCGATAGTACTGCCGATAGTAATTTCGCCGTCTTCACCGATGAGTATTTTCGGATAAACAAACGATGTGACCTGAGTGCCGCTTTCTGTTGCGGCGTGTCCGGCCTGAATTCCGACACTGTTTGATTCGTAAAGATACATTTTTCCGTTATTAATAACGTTGCTGACGTCGGAAATATAAATTCCGAGCGAAGCTTCTTTATTTGCGGTAATTGTGCCGGTGTTAACCACATCAGCATTTTTCAGTGAGTTACTGGCCATGGCTGCCGAAAATTGTGAGTCGGTTATAATTTCTCCCTCATTGTAAATACCGGCATTATTGAGCGAACCGGAGTCAACATACATACCGACGGCATTGGTTGCATTCATGGTTGCGCGATCTTCAATGGTGATGGTACCTTTGTTATAAGCCTTGGCTTGCGTGCTCTCGGCATTATCATTTGTTTCAACCGACATAGCCGATACAAATGACGAACCTTTCATGTTGATATTGGCATTTTTTTCATTATAAATCGCCTCGGTGGTGGACGATTCAAAATCAACGGTATCTTCCTTAATGGAGCGCGTTTTGGTACTGATAATGGAAGTACCGATGGAAATGGTATAATTCATGAAAGGATTATAAATAACTCCCGGAGCCGCCCGATTTTCCTGTTTGCTTGAAGTAGCGCTGTAATTAATGGTGTTCTTATTGTATAAATTACTGTAAGCACCGCCAAAAACATAAGAATCTACGGAACTCTCATAAATATTGATAATACCGTCATTGGTAATATCGGTACCGCCGGCATAATCATTTTGCATGGCGATTGATTTATAAGAATAAAGATTAATTGTTCCGGTGTTTTTCAATTCGGCTTGTTTGGTTTTTCCGTAGCCGTACATGGCGATGTTATTGTTAAATCGTGTTTCTTTGCTGCCAATGGTTATGTCGCCCTCATTAATTACTTCTCCGCCGATAAATGAGGCCATGCCGAAGCTGTTACTGACCTGAATATCAAGCTTGCCGGAAGATGTGTTTTTCAGCAAAGGATTAATATTGGCATACAAACTGGAGTTGGTACCGGAACCTTCAACCGCCAACATTCCGTAATTAATACGTTTGTTTTCGGACGGCGTATAAATTCTGATTTTTCCGCTGTTGATTAAATCACCACCGTGAACCGATTGCAAACCGGCCGCAACATCAACACCTTCATTTTGAAATTCATCATAAAGAATAATATCAACCGAGCCGTTATTGTAGGCTTGAGAATTGGCATCGGCTCTGATGCCGACAATACCGCCCAAACCTTTACGCAGCGCAGTGGATGATGATGCACTGTAATTGCCGGAATAACTGAGATTTATCGTACCGTCGTTTATAAGATTAACCTGTTCGGCGCGACTTAAGATGTTGGAGCTGTTTAAGAAAGCATCATCCAAATAACTGCCCATGCCGATAAGCTCCACCGTAATTTCGGTGGTGGTGGTACCGCTGTCACCGGCGGAAAGATATATACTCCCGGTTTCATCGTTTACCGCGGTCACAACGTTTTCTTTAAGTTTGCTGCCTACGTTTAGAATCATCGCTTCCATACCGATCATTGTGCCGATGCTGGAAGTTGAGGTTGTATCCTTTTCCTTTTCATCGTCGGATTCGTCGGCAAAAGAAAGAAGCCCGCTGCTTGACGATGAATTTTGTTTTGTAGTTGTTTGAGTTTTTTGGGCCGATTTAATGGCTGTACCGTAAATATCGCCATAGTTGGCCAATTGAGAGTTAGTATCGGCATACATACCGACAATGGTGGCATTATCCGCATAACCGGAAAAGTTCATGTTAATACCGTTGGCAGCGGTAGAGTTAGCAATAATACCCGTACCGTGGTTTTCGGCGCGTGAACTTTCACTGGCTACCATACCGACACTGGCATTATAACTGTCGATTCGGATATAACCTTTGTTGATGATATTGCTGTTTTTAACGGCATTCATACCGATAGCACCTTCACCGAGATCTATCAAAACATCGTTTTTATTGATGAAAGTGCCGCCATCACCCGCATATAAAGCAGATTTGATTTGGTTGGTATTTTGCAAAACGGTTTTGCGCAAATCAATAATTTCAAGATTTTTCAAGTCTTCGTTGGAATAGCTTAAAATTTCGGTATTTTCGGAGTTTCCCGTAGTCGTTTTTATGGCACTTCCCTGCGAATAAGCATTTGCGCCTAAGCTGTAATATAATTCGGAACCTCCCGAAGAGCCGCCGCCGTTATTATCGTCATGACCATGGTGATGATGGTGGTCTAATATCCACCAGGTAGCACCACCTGCCAACAATATTCCGCCAATCCACCACCATATTTTGTTATTCATTTTGTAGGTTTCTTTGTTGCCCATGGCGGAGAGAGCTTCACGCGAGGTTCCGTCAACCCCGACAACGCGGCTCTTTTCTAAAAAGTTTTCATAATCGGATATTTTTTGGGTGCACGGATGGCGCGGATTCGCACCGGAAGCACGAAACGAGTTATAGGTATAAACATCGTGTCTTCGTGCCGCCACACATAGGCCCGTATCGCCCGAAGAATTAAGAGTATCAATATCCAAGCCCCTGAAAACGGAAGCTCGCAGTGCTTCAACCTCACCTTTTTGGGCTAAAGAGTACATTTCATCAAAAGAAATCGGCGGCAATCCTCGATTGGCATACGCAGATTGCGCTAAAACGGTCGACGAAAACGCATACAGCGTTGCAACGCCCACAACCTTTGAGAATAGTGTGTTTTTAAGCACTGTAAAAATCCTTTCTTATTGTACCACAAAGGCAGTATATTCCGTAAAATTTAAGTTTTGGTAAAGATTCATATAAAAAAGCTCTGCGTTTGAACGCAGAGCCGTAAATCAATTATCAGCTTGTTGTATAGGTATTTTTTTGAATTTTTGTTTTTCATCTTGAGATTTCGGTACAGTAATGGTTAAAACCCCGTTATTGCACCGTGCGGCGGCGTTTTCATAATCCAAATCCCATGGCAACGGAACGGTTCTTTTAAAGGCACCGTAGGTAATTTCCGAAAAATAGGCGTCTTTATCCGAAGATTCGGCAACATTTTTCTTTTCTCCGCAAATAGTTAAATAACCATCTGCCGAAATTCGTAAATCTATGTCTTTTTCGTTTATTCCCGGGAGTTCGGCGGTTACGGTAACGGCATCTTTGGTTTCGGTAATTTGCAGATGCGGTTCCCACTCACCGGCAGTCGATTCCGTAACCGTATCCGGATAGTTCCAGAAATAATTCATCAAACGGTTAAAATCACTTGTACGCCCGAGCGGTGTCATTTCTTGATTATGGTTGCCGCAAGTACCGCGTGTTAACATATTTTTCATGCGCACACCTATTCGCTGACTTCGATATCGGTTTCTTCAACTTCGTACTCGGCCGGTGCGCTGTGTTTTGTGCCGCAACCGCAGCCGCTTTTGCTTCCGCTGTTTGAGGATGCCGAAGAATTATGATCATGCAATGATTTCTTGTTAGCTTTCATTTTTTTCTCCTTTGATTTGTTAAATTTATGAAAAGATAGTCCTTACGCTAAAATAAATATAAAAAACGCAAATCAAAGCTGTACGTTAGGCTAAAAACACGCCGTTTGCCAAAAGTTTATAAAAGCTCTTGCTTTTTGGCGGTAAATTTCTTAAATTATGAACAAGAGGATGAAATGGAAAAGTTATATTGTTTTAATTGTCAAAGAGATGTGCGCCCTTTTAAGTTTTTTAAGTGGCGATTTTGTCCCGATTGCAAGCGTTATATGCACGACGACGGTTCCGGTTTTTACAAGGTATGTGACGATTGCGGAGCCAATTTGCCCGCTGATGCCGCGCGCTGCATAAAGTGCGGATATAAATTTTACGGAGACAATGCTGTAAAAGAATATGATTTTTGTTGGTTTAATCAATCATGGGCAAATAAATTAATCAGCGCCCTGATTGTTTTTATCAGTATTTTAGCCGGATTTGCTCTTGTATATGTTTCATTTTATCTTGTTTTGTTTATAGCGGCCGCCGGCTTGGTTTGGTTTATTTTGAACATACTGCGCATAAAAATGCGTTTATGATTTTTGATTAAGCGTATCAATCACCGAAAAAATACCGTGCAGTTGGCTGACCACTTCGCGAACTTTATGATACTGCAAAGCCGGAGTGAATAACGAAGTTGTTTCAAACATATCTTTTCGGGTATGAACGGCAATCATCAGGGAATTATCAAAAAAACTGAAATCAATATATTTGCCGTGAAAAAAGTGTTTTATTTGATTTATTTGTTCCATAAATTTCGGCGTCAGAATGTAACGTGCTTCTATCTGATTATCGGTTAAAACCCGCCATTTGCGCGAAAATTGTATTTCTTCCAATGTCACATTTTGCGTAGCCTGCCGCCGCCGCTTGAAAAAGTACTTAAAACCTAAATAGACCATCAGGAAAAAGAACAGCGCCAATCCCGTAAAAAGTATAACCTCAAAGAAATCTTCCGCCAAAAAGAAGATGTTTGCAAAAAAACAAAAACCGATGACCAAAATCAACAGAATATTCATCACTAAAAGATTTTGCCGCAATTTTGCAAAAAGATTTCCTTTACTGTGTACCACGGTTTTTCCCTTAAATTTCTTGTTGAATTTAAGACAGATAAGGATTCCCTTAAAAATGCTGTAATCACTTTTATTGCCTTTAACCCGCAAATCTTTTTCGGCCACACGAATTTTGGTGTTTTTATAGGTACCGCCGAAGGAATCGTCGGTATCTTCACGGTTAAAACTGCTGAAAAGCTCAGATTTGTTAATTTCATCAACCTCAATGGTAGAAACGTTGCTGTATTCAAAATCTCCCCAAAAGGACAGTATTTTATCCATAACCAATGATTTTGTTTCAACGCAATAATCCGCAAACGGGGTGCTGCAAAAATAAATCATAACCACAATAATCAGCGCACAAAACTTGATAAAACCTTCGGATTCATATACTTCGGAACTGATAATACCGCAGCAGCACAACAAAAAAATTGCCGCGGTAATGAAAACGGAAACTAAAAATCTTATATGAAATTTTTTCAAATATTTGCACCGCATCGGTTCTAATTTTTCGTATTTTGTGCGCAGATTTTTATCGTAAAAATCCTTGAATTTTTGTTGTGTTTGCGCTAATTTTCGATCCGGTTTAATCATTATTTGTTCCATTCTGCAACGGGGTAATTTTGCCAGCCTTTAAGGTTATAGTGCCACCATTCGTGCGTAATTGATTCAAATCCGTGTTCTTCCATAAGTTTTTTGAGTTTTTCACGGTTTTGCAAAGCCTCGACATCTGCCTTCGCGTAATCATGACGCGCTTTTTTAAGATGTTCCTGAAATTCGGAAAAATCACCGCGACAAACTTGTTCCTGAAAGCGTTTTTCGTAAGCGTCTATTTCGGTCGGATAGTGTAAATTGCGGCCGTTTTCGTCTGTTAAACAAACGTCGACAGCAGTGCCGTGACAGTGGTTTGAACGTTCCGGTGTGGCAGCAAAAAAGCCCGGAAAAGGAATTATTTCCAACAATTTTTGGTGTGCAATCGGTGGCCGATAAGCATCACAAATACGCATTTTAAGGTGATTTTCCCGCAAGAAAGGCACTAACTTAAGCAACGCTTCAGCCATATCTTTATGCATGTAAGCTTTATTTTCGAAACCTACTTCAATATAAACGGCGCGTCCGACCATATTATCGGTGCGCGCATACATCATATCGGTTATAAAATGCGGATTTTCAAAAAGAGCGAGGTTTTCCATAAAAATTTCTCCTTGGAACAAGGATAATATAAAATATTCGCTTTTGCAATATTAAAGATGTTGTCGGTAAAAATTGCCGTTTGCTTTGGCAATCTGCCGACGGAATAAAAATATTTTGCCGCTTGAATTTTTCTGTTTAATAAATATTTCTGCTTTGTTTCAACACAAAGACGGGAGACAGAGATGACAGAAGAAAACGATAAAATCATCAATAAACCGGCAAAATCCAGCAAATTTGCCCGCAATAAAAATACCGACTATAAAAAAGGTATTTTTGCTCATTATCATGATAAAATGCGTAATGAAATAGAATTTTCAGAAACTGATTTTTATGAAGACAATATTTATGATGAGCCCGAATATTGGCGTATGCCGCATTTTACGGAAAGCAATAAAAATCGACATGATGCTCGGCCGTAAATCGCAAAGCCCCGATGTTTGTTCGGGGTTTTATTTTTGCCAACCTTTGGCGGCAATGTTTATCATATCATCATAGTCTTTGCGCTGCATATCAGGTTCGGCAATCACTCCGCAAACAATGTTTTTTCCGCTTTTTACGATTTCCGGAATTTCCCACGCCTTATTTTCCAAGCGATATCGCGCCATATCGGCAAACAATCGCGCTTCCATCATCTCTCCGAAAGCGGAATATTTTATGGTCGGTTTGATTGCAAGCCGCTGCGTCAGGTGTGCAAAATCAACCTTGTGTTCCGGTAAAATAAAACCTGAACCGCACAGCAATTTTTCAAAACTTTCACGAACAACCGGATTTTTCCACCCGCCGCCGAATAAAATAAAATGCGGCGGAATTTTAATATGTTCCGGAATTAATGTCAGCGCTTGCACGGCAATATATGCGGCAAAATATTCTAACGTATACACGGCATCAGCAAAAGCCAAATCGGCAGCAGCAATCGCCTTAAAAACCTTATCCTTATCATAAAATTGCGGGTCACCCGATTTAGGTAACGGACCGGTGTAATATTTGCGCCCGATATCAAATAATATTTGCAATAAAGCAGGATTAAGTGTGCCGTCTTTACCGTATTTTCCATCAACATCGAAACTGCCCGAAGTATGATTACGGATAAAGTTATCGACATATTCGTTACACGGTCCGGCATCAGCGGCAATTTGCGCTTTGCCGTCAATAATCAGTGCAAAATTTGAGGTGTTTCCGCCGTTGTAATAGCAGCCATCGCCCTCAATTGCGGCAATTCGCGCATTATGCGGCGGCACTAACGGTGCACCGTCAAACCCGGCCATAAGCGGAGCCGAACGAAAGTCATAAACAACCCTGATTCCGGTTAAATCGGCTAACATTTTGCCGGAACCTATTTGTAATGTGTATGGCTGAGTTCCCTCTTTTTTTGCCCTCGACGGCGGATTATGGTCAAGTGTTTTACCGTGAAAACCGATGGCATCTATTGTGCTTTTATCAATATTGTTTTGCGCGCACATCGCATTTATTGCGGCGGCAATACCTCGGATATATTCATCATGAATCCGCTTAAAATCCGGCAACGCCGAAATTTGTGCTTTAGTTTTATTCTTAACGGCTGAGCGCAGACGTTCCGTATCTTTCTGTATTTCACGCTCATATAGTACGGAAAATGAGCAAATATCCGTCATTTTTTCGCCGTCAAATTCGGTTAACACCAAATCGATGGCATCCATACTGTTGCCGGTCATATTGCCGATAATACGATAGGTCATTTTAACTCCTCGGGCACAAATCCTTACCTCTGTTTACAAAAAAAATGACAATAAGTCAAGCCCGCGCGGGTTCATCTTCCGATTATGTTGCAATTTGCCTGATGATGAATATCTTTAAGCGGTAACAAAGGAGAATAAAATGCAAAAATGCTTATTTTTAACAATATTAGGACTTTGTATGGTTGGTTTTACTGCCGCATCCGAGGCTCAATCATATATTATTATCGACGCCGCGCAAAAACCGCTGCAAGTGGCTGAAGGTCAAGGATTTTGGGATACAACCAAAGAAGTTGCCGGCGATACTTGGGACGGCACCAAAGAAATTACAAGTGATGTTTGGGATGGTACCAAAAAAGTTACGGGAGACATTTGGGACGGTACTAAAAATATGGCAAAGGATATCAAAGACGGAGTAACGGAAGATGATCATACTTCGCCGGACGAAAAGCCGCACGATACAACACAAACCCATCAAAAATAACAGAAAAGGAGATAAAAATGACAACATCAGAAAAAGGATTTTGGCATAAAACCAAAGAAGTCGGCGAAAATATTTGGGAAGGCACCAAAAATGTAACCGAAGATATGTGGGACGGCACAAAAAATGTGGCCGGCAGTATAAAAGATGTTTTTACCGGTTATGACGATGATGACGAATTTGAGGAAGAAATTCAATATTCGGCCGATTTACCGAAAGAAGAATTTAATGAAAAAATTAAAGCAAAAAAAATGAAAACCGCCGCTAAAACCGATAAAATGAAACACTGAAAATCGGATTTTGATGCAATAAAAATTCCTTTACCGCGAAGATAAGGGGATTTTTATTGCGCACAGCTATAAGCGCCCGCATAAATTTCAGTTTTCGGCATCAATGAAGGTTGCCAATTCGTTGATAAATGGCACGGTTGCGGCCTTTACATTTTCAAATTGGCCGAAAATATCACGATAGCGTTTACTCCATTCAAGCTGCAAAACATTGGCACGCCCTGTTGCCTGTTGCAGTCTGCCGGTTAAGCCCGCGCAGCCCTTATAATTGGCATTGTTAACAACATAAATCAACCCGTATTTTTTTGCCAGTTTATCGATATATTTGAGCTGTTTTTCATAGTTCTCCGGCTCTAAATAACCGGTTCCGACCGCCAAATCAAAACCGTTACCGTCTTTCATTCCGTGGATATCCAAGAAAAAATGATTTTCAAGCTTATTTTCCAAAACAAAATCGTTGATAAGCACTTTTTGCGGCGCAAATTTATTGCGAACAATGTAAGAAAAATTACCGATTTCCGCAACATACTCGGTGATGGCTCCGGTGTATAAATCCGCGCATTTAAGATGTTTGTTGCAAAAGGTTCCGGTAGCGTGAGGCGCCGAAAGACAAACATGACTACCCTTTTCAAAATACGAAAAAATATCCGGATTTTGCAAATCTCCGCCGGAGTTGTTTTGCATGAAATATTCGTTTAAAAAAATCAGTTTTTGTTGCATTATAAGTCCTGTTGCAAACAAAGTTCCTCTAAAAATAAAGCGGTTTGCTTTTTTAATACGCCGGCTGGGCTTATATTTCCTTTTGATTTAAGGAATTGTAATAAGCAATTACTTCTTTTCGTCTTTCTTTTCGCGCTTTTTTCGGATCTTCTCCGGATTGAACCTTTTTCCTTTCTATTGCACGCAGTCGTGCCAAATGCGGATTAGCATCGCGATAATTGTCCTCAATTTTCAGCCGTTCGGTAACAATATCATCTTCATAATACTTTTTTTCGTTTTCGAGATATTTTTCAGGTCTTTCCGCGATTCTTTCACGAAGTTCTGCGATTCTTTCTTTTGAATGCTCAATATAATCAAAACTGCGCCGCGTACGCTCCATCCATAATTTTTCCGGTCTGATTTCGGTAGTTTCGGCATAATTGCGTAATCTTTTTATTAAAGCATTATAATCTTGCGGATTTTTCTTAAGCTCTTTCATCGCCTGCATAAATTCGTTGGTTGTTCTTTTAATAAATCGGCGCAATACAGTACATAAACGCGGATTATAATTTTTTATGTTTTCTTCGCCTTCATGGATTGCCGCTTTTTCAAACGCCCGATAGAAATTCGGCATAGGAGAGTCGGATATCAGGCTTAAAACAATTTGATTATTTAACGGATTCATCTGGCTTTCCATGCATTGGCAAATATCATCGACATTTTTGCTTTTAACCGCTTCTACCAACCCCATAAAATTTTGCCCGATGCGGTCCATTTCATGCTCCACAGAACAAGAATGTCCCTTGTTGCCGCTATTGCCGCGGATTCCTGCCGCTCTGGCAACTTCGGCAATTTTACCCGAAACATCGTCCTCGTGCGCATGAACATAATGATACCCCATCTTATCCATTACCTTTTGGGTTACATAATCACGCAACAGCTTATTTAATATCGTAAATCTGTCTTCTTCCATAATTCCGCGTATAAACGCCGGTTTATCCTTGGCTTTGTCATACACTTTTCGTAATTTATCGTCATAACCTAAAATCCGGTCCACTTCATAATCTGGAACATCTCCTTTCAGGTATTTTTCATAAGTATCCTTATCCCAACCGTTCAGCGCCAAAATTTTTTCAATTTCTTCATCGGTATATTTATCTGTTTTGTAGGTTGCTCCGTGTTCATCAAGTACAAACAATTCACCGCCGGTATCTCCCGGTTGGATAATGTGTGCGCTTTCCGGTAAAACCAGACCGGTATCCGGATCCGGGATAAAATAAGTATCTTCTGCCGCAACTTCTTGCGGATTACCGTTTTTGGCCACCACATCGTTATACGGAGCCAATATCACAATCGATGCACCGTTCCAGTTACCGTAACCGTGATTACTCACGCGCTGATTTAAGGTTACGTGAACGGTAGCTCGCGGATATTTGTAGTTTGTCGCCGCTGCAGTGGTCTGAATACACAAATTACCATCACTGTTGGTTTTCGGTTTGTATTTTGTAAGATGCACACAAACCCAGTTACTTGTATCAGACATATAACTTAAGCCACCGTTATCACCGAAATATTCTTTATGCGGCAGGTGTTCCAAATCTTCTTTTAAATCAATCATTTTCGGCTCTCGAATATTGTTTTATCGTGTCATCAGTATATCGTAAACAATAGACAAAAGTCAAGAAATTTATGAATCAAAGACATCGAAAATTATAAAAAGTACATAAAAGAAAAAAGTATTGACATAAATATAAGGTAATATATTATACGGTCATAACTTTTGAGGAACTTTGGTTATGCTTAAATACAGATTTTATAAAATACTCCGCTTTTTTCATTTGATTTCAAAGGAAGAATATAAAAAGCAGACGTCAAAATATACTGCCGAATACAGAGCGGTCGCCAAATCGAAATATTTTGATAAAAAGTGGTATAAGCAAAAATATTTAAAACGCAGCAAATCTCAAAGAGATCCGGTTTTACATTATCTTAAAATAGGCTGGAAAAAAGGATATAATCCATCGGAAAATTTTGACGGGCAAGCATACTTGGATATGTATTCCGATGTGAAAGAAGCCGAAGTAAATCCTCTGGCCCACTGGGAAATGCACGGCAAAGAAGAAGGCCGGATAAATCCTCTGGAACAAGATGATTATGTTTCGGTAAAAGGCAGTTATTCTCTGCCGATTGGTCAGTTTATAAAGATGTCTTTTTTATCTCTGTTCGGGAAGATATTGTATCGGCTTAAATACAAAAATAACCGTAATGCCCGTATTTTGGTGTGTTTGCATTTATATTATATGGAAGCCTGGCCGGTTATTAAAAAATATTTGCAAAACCTGTCGCCGTATAATTATGATTTGGTCGTAACTTATATTGATATACACTATAAAAAAGAAACTCTTAAGCAAATAAAAAAGTTTAAGCCGGATACCAAATTTTATGAATGTCCCAATCAGGGGTTTGATGTGGGGCCGTTTATAGATGCGTTATCTAAGACGGACTTGAAACAATATGATATTGTTTATAAACTTCAATCTAAAGGTACTCATCGCGAAAGTATTTTTATTTATCACCAAATATTTAAGGCCAAAGATTGGTTTTTTAACTTATATGACGGGATATTGGGCGGTGTGTCGGTTCACAAGGTTATAGATTATCTGTTGAACAATAAAGATATCGGGTTGGTGGCTGCCGAAAATTTAATCATTACGGACCCGAAACATAAGCAGTTTTTTACTCAGCAGATAGCACAGAAAGCCGGCATTAAAATAAAAAATAATTATCATTATGTCGCCGGAACCTGTTTTGCCTGCAAAGCGAGAGCGTTGAGTCACATAGTCAAAAAGGGTTATACCATAAATGACTTTGCCGAGGCAAGACGTGGGGAATTCTCTTTTGCCCACGGTATGGAACGCATTATTTGTGCTTCTATTGAAAATCGGGGATATCTCTTTAAGGGGATTCCGGTGCGGCATCATACCTACAAAAAAGAATTACAAGAACGCGAAAAAATTTCAGCACTTCGTCTGCTGGATGATAAAAAATTCATCATTGATTATGACTTTTTTTACAAAACCCTGGAAACACGGAAAATATACGGTTATGAGTTGGTTAATCTGAAAATAAAAGACATTCATCGCCGTTGGCTCAATAAAAATTATTCGCTGAAAGATACTTCCGTTTATGCATATTTGCAGGGAAATACCGAAAAGTATGATGAATATTGTGCGACTAATGCGGAAATTTCAAAATTTAAAATGAGCCGAGAGCGGTTTGATAATTTGCTGAAATCGGTAAAGCAAAACTCGTTTAACCAAAAAAATGTTCCTGTGGTTGCCGGAATAAATAACATTATTCAGGACGGACAACATCGTTTGTGCATTTTATTGGATAAATACGGTGAAGATCATAAGGTGAAATGTCTGAAACTCTATTATAAAAAGAGTGATTTGCCGAAATAAGTTTATTAACGGATTTCGTCGCGGATTTTCATTAAGATTTTACCCATGCGATTTTCGCCGCAACCTTCGCCGAAACCGCATTTATAACAGACAGCACATGATTTGATGAGCCGGGCATCGCCGGTATTTTTTAATAACTCTGCAGCTTTGGGATTTTGGGTGAATTTAGCGCGTAAACCGGCTTCCATAATTGCGAATTTATTGTTATCAAAATCGTGACGACGATTGATTTTATATTCAGGTGTTTTGGTCAGAAGGCGCGCATCATCGGGATTTTTTAAGTTGATAATCGCCATAAAACGCGGATCGTTTGCCGGAAATTTCATTGCCTGATAATAATGTTCAACCGTCGGGAAATCATACTGTTTTCCGTCTACTGACATTTTTATCGGAAATTCGGCATACGGCGATAAAAACCAATATTTTCCGATCGGTAAACAAAATTTTATTTCTGCTGTCATTTTTTATCTCTGTTGATTTTCATGCTACGACAATAAATTAAAACAGGCAACCCCTTTAGTGACGTTGATCGGCCAAAAGTTTTGCAATAACGGTTTTAATTTGCTGTCCCTGCTCTATTCCGGCTTGCCGAGCACGGTTAAAAATTTTTGCATCTTCTTCGGGATTTATTGTTCCTACCGCCAATTCCGGAATTGACAGCGGTGCCGATAACTCAGTCTGTCCGGCTTGCTTGAATGCTTGTCGGCAGGCATTGGCTAACACATTTGTCATTATTCTGTGCATATCTTTGGAATCTTGAGTTTCACCGTCTCCGGTATTATTATGCTCTTTGTCAGACAGAGAATTTTCATTGATGAAGTATTCGCCGTCACTGCTGACTTCCACCAAATCATCATAATTGCTTTTCTGTTTAATAACAAAAACATTACCCAAATAATCCGGATAGAACGATAAATTGAAATTAAACGGAACATGCTCCGAATTTTCTTTTTTAGCCTTATTTTTATCCAGCCAATACATTCTGTCATCATCCATTTGCATTGAGGCATAAACGGATATGTTATTGTATTCTTCTTTGGTTACGGTGTCATTCAGGGATTTAAATGATACAAAATTCATTTTGGAAACGCCCAACGGACAGGCCGGAGCATACGCGGTAACGATAATTTGCTTTTGGGTTTTACCGATTTCTTCGTTAGTATATCCCAATTTTTGCATATTTTTTTTCATAACTTCTTCAAGTTTTAAGGCGGTATACGCACCGTGACAATGTGCAAAAACAAATACCTGAGCCATATTTTGCGCCGCTGTATCGGCACCTACTTTAACCTTGCCGTCTAAGCGAGATACGCGCGCTTCGGCAATTTGCCGGTATAATTGTTCTATATAGGCCGGATTTTTTTCTTCTTCCGAAAAACCGTTTTCGCCTTTCAGTATATCTTCCGGCATATTATTTCTTCCGTGCTTTTTATATAGCAACGTACGAGCATCTTTATCGCTGTAACCGTCAGGAGATTGATAAGTAACAACATAAAAAGGCAGTTTTTTTATCATATCTTTATCGATTCCGGCAGATTCGAGATATTTTCTTAATTTATTAGCCACACGCAGGACATTTTCTTCAAGTTTATATCCCATATCGTGTTGATTAAAACCGTTTCCCGGTAAAACTACAAAAACCGGTCCTTGCGGTTTTACTTGCTCAACCTCACACACAGCTCCGTGAGGTTTATCATTATCAAAAGAAACCTCGTAAAGGGTGCTTTTTGTTTTTTCCGAAAGATTGTTTGTCATAATTTGGTTCGCTTCCGTAAATCAAAACAACCATCGTTTGCAAATACCCCACTTTGCATCATATTATTAAGAATTATCACTTTAACTTATCTGTTAATTTCCGATTGTTTGTTGTTATAATATCTTGTTACTTCCTTTCTGCGTTGTTCGGTAGTTATTTCTCCTTTTCTTTCCTTTTCACGCAAAGCAGCTAATTCAGGATTGACTTTTTTATAAGTTTCTTCAATTGATTCTTCTACTCGCTCAATGCTACTCTGCGTCATCTCTTGATCTTTCCGAATCATTTCGTAATCAATATATGCAGTATTGGACATAATAGTATCAATACGTTTTTTCAAGAACTTCTTTGCATCAAGAATGGTTTTGTATTTATCTTTTATTTCACTTAAGTCACTCATCTTTCGTCTCCTTGTTATGAATTGTTTATCATGACCTTATTTTATCTTATATATTCTCTTTTGTCAAGTTTTTTTAAAGAAATAAAGCCACGCCTTGATAAAGTTATCCCTCCAAGCTTTGCGGTTTGGAGGGATATTCTGATTAAATATTAAATGGAGATAAGATTGATAATTTACTCGTTAACCTTTCCGAATAACTTATTTGAAACCGCTTTTTCAATTTTCTTAATCGGCTTTGCAATCTTCTTATCTTTCAAGTTTGTTCCCAAAATGCTATCAATCTTTTTTGCTAACTTATTACGCAATTTACCGAGTTTGCTGTTGTTAAGCACAAAGTTTTCGATTTTATATTGCTCTTTAGTCTTACGCAATAAAGCCCCGGGTCTGCCGTCTTTCTCTTCATGTTCTTTATAAAACTTAAAATATTCATCAACGTCCATAAATACTTGGCGCCCCTCTTTATCTTCATATTTTTTATCATCAGAGCGTGATGACAAACCCATATCATCATAAGATTTCGAGAAAGTCATCATATTGAAACCCTTGAGCTTTCCATGTTCAAACACAGGTACTCCGTAGAAAAAATCTCGACGATTTTTGTGCTCTTCAATACTATAATCTGTTTCTGTTCTTCCGCCTTTTTCAAAGTCATTAATCAGTTGCTGTTTTTCTAATTGCCGAACTTTTTGTGTGGCATAATATTCTTCGGTATCCTCTTTTCCCGACTTTGTAAAATGCTTGAAAGAATTATCATCCCAATAAAATTCAACTTGATTTGAATCCGGATAATAAACTTTTTGAAAAAGCTTTTCATCTAATATACATCTGCCTTTTTCATCATATAAGTGGTGATTATGTGCCGTATCATAGTATTCGGCATCTCTTGATTTATTCCACTCTTCATCTTCGGCAATTACGCCGTTTTCATATTCAAAACGCTTTTCCTTCAGAGCTTCATCAGAATCGGTAGTATCAAGAACAAGTTTTCTTCCAAATTTTGAGAGGCGTTCCATTTGCATATTCCACGCTTCTTCAAATTTTTGTTTCAATAAATCATCAACCTTGTTCATTTCTTGTCTCCTTGTGAAAATTTATAAGTCTGATTATACCTTTTTTATTTGTTTTGTCAAGTTTTTTGTAAAAGAAATAAAGCCACGTCTTGAAATTCTTAAAGTTATCCCTCCAAACCGCAGGGTTTGGTCAAAGGATCTTCCGCTTAATAAAATTAAATTGAAGGTCGTCGGACGTTTTTGCTGACACAAGAACGAGCGATGATAATTAAAAAAGGCACCTCAACGGGTGCTTTTTTATTTCTGGTACGCTTTTGCTTTGCGATTATCACACTAATCTTGTGCAAGGATGTAAATTGCAAATCAACAAACAGGATGGTCTATCCGTTTACCTTCCTGTTGTGTACCATATCTTTAACAACAGACGTAATTGCCCTGATTGTATTTTTTTGTTGTGAATTTTTAAATATTGCCGGCTTCCAAATCTTATTTGTATGACTATAATCAAACTCTGCTAATTCATCAAGTGAAAACAATTCTTTTCCGGCTGGACTTTTTAAGGCTTTCAAATCCTTAAATTTATTCATTTCAACATTTTTGCTTTCATACACTTTGACTCCCAAAAGGTCTGCCCCCTGATACAATCCTTCATATATATATCCTACATCTTTACTTTCTATACATTCATTCGGATATATAAATACCCTTCCTTCGCCATCATCAAAATGCAATCTGAAGCATTCTCTGTTATGGGAAAGTATTTGCTTTTTAGTAATATCTGCAGATCTTTCTTGTATTTTTTTTAAGGTTTTTTCAAAAATATTCGATGACATGTATTTGTCCTTTCGTTTGGTAATCAATTCTCTCTACATAATATCTCATCCACCTATTTTGTCAAGTTATTTCGTAATATGACTAAATTTTTTATCAGACAGAGATTTGATTTATCAAACTGCTTGATTTTATTAACTTTTACCTTAAAAAGTCCGATAGAATTTGAAAAATTGTTATTTTCGGGAACGGAGTAATCGGACTTTGTGGGATTCAACCCTGATAAAGCAAAAAGGCACCTGAAAAGGTGCCTTTTCAAAAATGGTGCGCTTTGCTTTGCACATATCGGACTAATCACGCGCAAGAAATTAAAGCGTTGGGAGATAAGATTGATTTGGTTCAATTATAATTTTTTAATTATTTTATTCTACAATGACCTCGTCTTAGGAGAAATAATATGATTTGGCTCGGATATTTTTTTACGGTTCTTAATTATGTTTGCTATTGCCTAAGTCGTTTTATGAAGCATAAAAAGATGATGCTGTTGTTGGATTTATTGGCAAAAGTTTTTACGGCACTTGGGTTATATTTTTTAGATTCTTTGAGTGGAGCCTATATTTTTATGGCAGTATTTTTTATGCTTATAATTGCCAATATAAAAGAAAGATTAAATAAAAAATGGCTCTTAGGATATATATTTTTTCAAAGTTTGTATATTGTAATTTTATTATATACCTATGTTGGCCTTTCTTCAATTTTAGTTGTAACAACAGTATCAATAACTTTATTTTGTATTTGGTGGTTGCCACCACAACAAATGCGTGTTATCGGCGGATTAAACTGCTTTACTTATTTAGCTTATCAAATCAGCATTAAAAACTGGGCAGGATTATTGGAAATTTTGGTAATTTTGAGTAATTTGTTTTCATTTCTAAAATATAAAAAGTCCGATAATTTATGGAAAAATGGTATTTCCGGGAAGTAAATTATCGGACTTTACGCGATACAGCCCTAACAAAGCAAAAACCGCCTACAATAAGGCGGTTTTCAAAAATGGTGCCGCTGAACGAATGTCCCTCGCCTGACGGCTCACGACTGTCTCCGCCGCCTCGCTCTTTTTGCTCGGCGATGTCGACTCCGCACTTTCGGATTGCTGACGCAATCTCTCGAAAGTCCGCTTCTGCCACCGATACGATTTAAAACAAAAAAGGCCGGTCTGTAACCGGTCTTTTTTGTTTTAATGGTGCCGCTGAAAAGAATCGGACTTTCGACCCCGTCATTACCAATGACGTGCTCTACCACTGAGCTACAACGGCATAATTCATACTCACTACATAATCTCTATAATGACGGGGTCCGACCCCGCCTCGTTGCCAATCGCCTCGCTTCGGTTGCTTACGCTTTCCTCGCTTGTCGGGCAACTTCGGGCGTTGCAGACAAAAACAACATTTAGAGGTTGTTTTTGCTTAGCCGCTACCAATGACGTGCTCTACACTGAGCTACAACGGTATGGTTACCACGGCGCAGATTATTTGCAACAATTACAAAATACATAGAACTTTTTAAAAATCAATCACTTTTTTTATATTTTTGCAAAATTTATGTAAAATTTTTACTTTTAAGCCTTAAAATGGCAAAAAAATTAGTGTCTGAACAACATATAGAGGTCTGATATGTCGGCAAAAAATTCAAAAAACAAGGCAAATAACACCATTGTTATGGTGGAAGAAGAAAACGACAGCTGGTTTACCAACGGATTACACCGT
>JBGUGE010000071.1:0-26522 GCA_045111335.1 Alphaproteobacteria bacterium
TGAAGGCAACTGTATTCCGCGCGCCAAAGCGGCACCAACCAAACCGGCGGCAAATGAGGCCGAAACCAAATCTGCACCGGAATTAAAAGCCGTGAAATAATGGCCAAGAAAATCAAAAAATCAGACTATATCTCCAGCGGGACGGTTGCGGAAAATCCGCGAGCCCGCTTTGATTATTTTATCGGCGATACTTTTACCGCCGGTTTGGTGTTGACCGGAACCGAAGTAAAGTCACTCAGGCTCGGACATGCCAATATTCGTGATGCTTACGGAATAATTGAAGGCGGTGAGTTGTATATGTCAAACATGTTCATCGCCGCATACGAATATCAGGGTTATACCAGTCATGCCGAACGCGGCAATCGCAAGCTGCTGTTGCAACACAAAGAAATCGTCAAAATCATCAATTCACTCAGCCGTAAAGGTACGACTTTGGTGGCGCTGAAATTATATTTTGACAATCACGGCCGCGCCAAGTTGCTGATCGGGCTCGGTACCGGCAAGAAACTCTATGATAAGCGCGAAACCGCCAAGGAACGTGATTGGGCACGTGAAAAAGCCCGCATTATGGCACATTAGTTAAATCTATTTTTCGGACGGGTTTTGTTTGCGGCAAAATATGCCGTAGCCGAGGTGGTGCGGGTCGCCGATATCAAACACGCTTCTCTTCTTTTCTAATTCAGGCTTAAAATCGAGAATAAATGTTTCGTTGCTATCGGCACGTTTAATAAATTCTTCTTTATTCATACCGGTATCCATAATGCGAGGATGGCCCGTTTCTTTGGTATTCAGCGGATCATATACAAACATTCGGCCCTTGTCGTTAATTACCAAAAAGTGATGATTTTCCGAAATAATGCCGTTCGGGGTATCTTGAAATAATTTGGCTTTGCATAAATAACTGTCGATGCCCTGTCGCTGCAAATAAGCCTGCGCCAAAATGGAGGATTCCGTGCATAATGCTACGCCTTTTTCAAACAAAGTCGAGAGTTTAACCGGTTTTATCGGTTCTGTTCCCAATGATTCTTCAATGGTCTTTTTAAGCAGTTCCAAGCGGGTCAAATCCTTGTTTTTAACATCGCTGTATCGCAACAAACCTAAACGGGCGTTGATAACTTCAATATGATGATTGGTCGTTTCCGAAATTTCCAAATCTTGAGAAACCAGTTTATTCAGGTGAGCGGTAATGTTAGCAAAACTCAGGTGCGGTGACTTTTTTTGCGCCTCAACCACCGAAGAACAGGCCTTGAAAAAACTGTCATACCCCTCAATATCGGCCAAAATCGGCTTTTCTCCGGTTTCGATTAAATCGCCGTTCTTAAGGTTATTATACATTTCAAACTGACTGTTCGGATTATTTACTCTTTGCATTTTATACCTCTGGGTATTTTTATAGCAGAAAAAACACATTTTGTCAATCAAAACCGCAGAAATAAGGCACATAAAACTTGCACACCCCGCCGAATAAAACTTGATTTTTCAATAAGGTGTGTTATAAATGCGCCATAAACATTTTTGTTTACTGCAGTAATTCAGCTTAATATGTTGTATTTTCAATATGTTACGCTTATCTAAAACCAACTTATAAGGATATATAAATGTCAGATGTTAAAATGAAAATGATGGACGCCAACGAAGCCTGCGCTTCGGTTGCGCATCGTATGAACGAAGTCTGCGTGATTTACCCGATTACTCCGTCGTCTCCGATGGGCGAATGGGCTGACGCGTGGTCTGCCGCCAAACAAAAGAATATATGGGGTGTTTCTCCTACCATTCAGGAAATGCAGTCCGAAGCCGGTGCTGCCGGTGCTTGCCACGGTTCGTTGCAGGCCGGTGCGTTGACCACCACCTTTACGGCTTCGCAAGGGTTGTTGTTGATGATTCCGAATATGTATAAGATTGCCGGTGAATTGATGCCGTTTGTTATGCATGTTGCGGCACGTTCGCTTGCTTATCATGCGTTGTCGATTTACGGCGACCACTCCGATGTTATGGGCTGCCGCCAAACCGGTTTTGCCATGCTTTGTTCTAACTCGGTTCAGGAAGCCGGAGATATGGCCGCGATTGCTCAGACCGCAACTTTGCGTTCGAGAGTTCCGTTTATGCACTTCTTTGACGGTTTCCGCACTTCGCATGAAATTAAAAAAGTGAAGCTGTTATCTGATGATGATTTGAAAGCAATGTTGGAAGGCGTAAATTACAAATTTAATGCCGAACATGCGTTGCGTCCGGAAAATCCGGTGGTTCGCGGTACGGCGCAAAATCCGGATGTGTTCTTCCAAGGTCGTGAAGCGGCTAATCCGTATTATGCCAAGGTAGAAGGTATTGTCCAAGAAGAAATGGATAAGTTTGCCAAGATTACCGGTCGTCAGTATCATGTTGTTGACTATGTCGGCGCTCAAGATGCCGAAAATGTGATTGTGGTTATGGGCTCCGGTGCCGAAACGGTTGAAGAAGCAATCGAATACCTCAACGCTAATGGCGCCAAATTGGGCGTTTTGAAAGTTCATTTATATCGTCCGTTCCCGACAGAAGCTTTCTTGAAGGCCTTACCAAAGACTGCCAAAGTAGTTTCGGTTTTGGATAGAACCAAAGAAGCCGGCGCTTTGGGCGAGCCGCTTTACTTAGATGTGGTTACGGCTTTGTCACAAGCATACAGCAATGGTAAAATCGCTGCGTTGCCGAAGATTTACGGTGGTCGTTACGGTTTGTCTTCAAAAGAATTTACTCCGGCTATGGCTAAGGCGGTGTTTGACAATGCAACGGCCGGTTCTCCGATTAACGGCTTTACCGTCGGTATTGAAGATGATTTGACTCATAAGTCTTTGGCTTATGATCCGACGTTTGACGTTGAGCCGAATGATGTGGTTCGTGCCGTATTCTTCGGTTTGGGTGCGGACGGTACGGTCGGCGCCAACAAAAACTCGATTAAAATTATTGCCGAAGATGCCGGTAAATACGGTCAGGGCTATTTTGTGTATGACTCCCGCAAATCCGGTTCAATGACAACTTCACACCTGCGTTTTTCGGATAATCCGATTCGCAGTGCTTATTTAATCAGCAAGGCCGATTTTGTAGCTTGTCACCAATTCCAATTTATGAAAAAGGTTGATATTTTGCATATTGCCAAAGATGGTGCGACTTTCTTGTTGAATGCACCGTATAAAGCTGACGAGGTTTGGGATCAGCTGCCGATTGAGGTGCAGGAACAAATCTTGGCTAAACACCTTAAATTCTATACCATCAATGCGGTTGAAGTGGCACGTGCTACCGGTATGGGCCAGCGCATTAATACCGTGATGCAAACCTGCTTCTTTGCTATTTCCAATATTTTACCGAAAGATGAAGCAATTGCGCAAATTAAGGCAGCGATTAAAAAGACGTATTCTAAGAAGGGCGATGCCGTTGTTCAAAAGAACTATGCGGCAGTTGATGCTTCTTTGGCACATATGTTTGAAGTTAAATATCCGGATCATGTTACTTCGAGCTTCCATCGTTTAGCACCGGTTCCGGCTGACGCTCCGGCGTTTGTTCAGGGTTTGACCGCTAAATTGATTGCCGACAAGGGCGACAGCGTAAAAACCTCGGAATTGCAAGATGTTGTTGATGGTACTTGGCCGACCGCAACCACTCAGTTTGAAAAGCGTTGCATTGCTACCGAAGTACCGGTTTGGGATCCGAACACCTGTATTCAATGCGGCAAATGTTCAATTGTCTGCCCGCACGGCGTTATTCGTATGAAAGTGGCGGACGAGGCACAGTTGGCCGGTGCTCCGGCAACTTTGAAACATGCCGATTATAAGGGTAAGGAATTTGCCGGTAAGCAATTTATTCTGCAAATCTCTCCGGAAGATTGTACCGGTTGCGGCGTTTGTGTTACCGCTTGTCCGGCTAAGAACAAGGATAATCCGGAATTACACGCCATTAATATGGATCATATCGAGAATCATCTTGAAGCTCAAAAGGCTAACTGGAAGTTCTTTGAAACTCTGCCGTATGTTAAACGTACCGACGTAGTGAAGAACATGCCGAAGACAACACAGATGATTCAGCCGTTGTTCGAATATTCGGGCGCTTGCGCAGGCTGCGGCGAAACTCCGTACATTAAACTGTTGACTCAGTTATTCGGCGACCGTATGGTTATTGCCAACGCTACCGGTTGTTCTTCGATTTATTCCGGTAACTTGCCGACCACGCCGTATTGCAAAGACGAAAAAGGTCACGGTCCGGCTTGGGCTAACTCGCTGTTTGAAGACAATGCCGAGTTTGGTTTGGGTATGCGTATTTCCATTGATCACGGTGCCGAAACAGCTAAAGCTTTGTTAGAGAAAATGAAGGATAAAGTAGGCGATATTGCCGATAAAATCTTGTCTAATCCGCAGAGCAACGACATTGAAATCGATGCCCAGCGTGATAATGTGGCAGCCCTGCGCGCCAAGTTGGCGACAATCAATAGCGACGAAGCTAAGCACTTAAGCGAAGTTGCCGACTATCTGACCAAAAAATCGGTATGGATTATCGGCGGCGACGGTTGGGCTTATGATATCGGCTTTGGTGGCGTAGATCATGCAATTGCCAGCGGTCGTAACGTCAATATCTTAGTGGTTGATACCGGCGTATATTCCAACACCGGCGGTCAACAGTCCAAGGCTACTCCGATGGGCGCTTCCGCTAAGTTTGCCACGGCCGGTAAAGAATTGCCGAAAAAGGATTTGGGTATGATTGCCATGTCTTACGGCAATGTTTATGTGGCTCAGGTGGCAATGGGTGCCAACGATATGCAGGTAATTAAGGCCTTTAACGAGGCTGAAGCCTACAACGGTCCGTCGATTATCATCGCATACTGCCCGTGCATTAACCAAGGCCTGAATATGGCTGAAGGCTTATCGCACCAGAAGAATGCGGTTGAAACCGGTTCATGGCCGCTCTATCGCTACAATCCGGACAATATGAAGGCCGGTACTGCGCCTCTGACGTTGGATTCTAAGGCTCCGAGCAAGCCGCTCTCCGACTTTATGGCAAGCGAAACTCGCTTCCAAGTAGTCAATAAGGCTAATCCGGAGCGTTATGAGATGCTTTTGAATAAGGCTCAGGAGAATGCCAATGAGAAGAGGGCGTTGCTTGAACATTTGGCACAGTACAAATAATTAAAACAGCGTATAACGCATTTTCTACTTGAAGGATTTTCTCTTATGTACCTATTTCGTACACTGCGAGAAAATCCTTCTTCGTATTAAAAGCATTCTCCGCTTTTTATGGGGGAATTACGTACAAACAGGCTTTCGGCATACTTGCGCATAAACCGTCATGCTGAGCCGCGAGCGAAGCATCCATTCACTCCGCCGGAACGAACAATATCATTGGCATTGCTGGATCCTTCACTAAAGTTCAGGATGACGAGAGAATATCAGAAACAAACAAAAAAGCGTTCCTCAATTAAGAGAAACGCTTTTTTGTTGTTACATTCGATAGCGTAGAATTACACCGAAACTCCAAGTTTCGGTTCTCCACAGATTGAAGTGGTTCGTAGACATTGGCTCCATTGTTTTTGGATCCTTATTGGAAATCAGGCGAGCAAACAACAGAATGTCGGTGTTGCTTTTAAACGAATTCCCCAATAATCCGGTCTTTACCCAAATCTGTCCGCCATACTTGAATGTCCAAGCATTATATGGGGTAGATGATTTAGGCGCCGTGTCGGTGACAATATCATCGAACCAAAAGATATCACCGCCGGCCTTACCATATCCGCAGAGAAAGTCACCACCTAACCCTAACTTGCGATTGCGGCAGGTTTCCAATCCGATCTTGCCTAAAAAATCACAAGTCGTACCGTACCGATCACTTCGGGTGATGGAAGCTACAAAGCCAAGACTGTATGCAAATCCGGGCTTATTCATGTGTAGCTTACCGTTATCCTCATAACATGGGATGAAACTCACGGAATAACCGAAGTTCAGTCCCAATCCGGTGTTGTTGATATCTTCAGAATTAACATTAGATATCAATTCCGCCTGTGCGATTTTATCCGTCGATATGGTCGGGCAGATCTCAACAGCCTGCTCAATGTGATGCTTTTTAAACAAGCCGCCGCCACGCTTCAGCGGATAGACCATATCCTTGCGTTGGGTAAGATTTCCCGCGGTAAAGGATGAATATTCGGACACCATGTCAAACATGGAGCCGGTGGTTTCTACTGAATGACTTGACTCCTCAACATTTGAGGAATCGGAAATCTCGTCTGCATTCTGCGCGGCTGAGCCGATACAGAACATCGCACTGAGTGCGATCAATAATAGTCTATTTTTCATAAGCAAATAATTTGATTTTGTCTAAGTATAGACTTAATTTATTTATTTTGCAAGCATTTTTTTGATTTTATTTGTAAAAAAACAAAAAGCGTTTCTCAATTAAGAGAAACGCTTTTTGTTTTCAGAATGTATACCGGAGAATAATTCCGAAACTCCATGTTTCTTCTTTCCAGAAGTAATCGTAGCCCTTAATCATTTCCGAGTCTTTACGCGGATCAATTGAGCGTACGAATCTTGCAAAGATAAGCATCTCGGTATTTTTCATCGCGGTTTTCAGCAGATTGTTCCGCATCCAAATCTGGGAGCCGTACTGCCAACACCATGCGGTGTAGGGATCAGCCAAATCATCTCGTTCATAATCTTCGTATTCAAGCTGATACGAGTCGCCATTTGACTTTCCGTATCCGCCGAGAAAATCGGCTCCGATTCCCATTGCGTGTCCGTTTCCGGTCTCAAAACCGAGTTTAGCCAGAAAACTGCAAGTGGTTCCATACTTATCTTGCCTACTGAACGAGGCCAACAAACCGATGTTATATGCAATACCTAACTTGTTTAAGCACAACATATCATTTTCCTCGCGCCCCGGAACCATAATCAGCGAGTAGCCGAAATTTAATCCGAAAGCGGTTGGAGAATCAAGCTGTGATTCGTCGAGATCTTTACCGTTACTGGTTTGTTCCGGCAAGTTAGAATCTCTGTCGGTAGAGACATGAGGACTGATGTCCAAGGTCTGGTAAATGTAATGCCGGCGGGTAAACTTGCTTTTACCTTTAATCGGCACTAAATTCCGTATGGATGATGAAGGTTCGTCGGCGCCGCCGTTTATCGTCAATTCCCTAATCTTGTCAAGCAAGGTGTTGACATCTGCCAACTGTACCTGCACCTCCTGATCATCTTCCTCAAAACGTCTATGTGAGCGAGCGGAATCGGAAACTGCGGAATTATTGTCATCAATGACATTCTTAATTTCAGATTCGGGGCCGTTCACATCATTGTTCTGCGCGGCTGAGCCGATACAGAACATCGCACTGAGTACGATAAATAATAGTCTTTGTTTCATAAGCTAATAATATTGATTTTGTCTAAGTATAGACTATATTTTTATAAATATCAAGTTTTTTTTATGGAATTTTTTGCTGAATATTTATACGGCTCAGAGACCGCGGTCTTTAAGTTCGGCTCTTAAGCGTCTTTCCAAATCGGATATTTTCAGGCTTAAGGCCTTATCGGCGCCGGCTTTGCGCGCATTTGCTAATTGATGTTTTGCCACCTGAATGTTATCTGTTTCATAACTGAATTCGGCGGCGGCATAAAGTGAATGGGCGCGTTGTCCGTTCATTTCATAGGCACGCGACAGCAGTTGCCAACCGGTGGCGGTAGGGGTTTTAATTTGCGCTTGTTGCAACAATATAATAATGCGTTGCAGTTGCGATTTGTTCGGATTATTTTCCAGCATAGCCTGAGCTAAACTGACTTGCAGCTGGTCATTATTCGGCAGTAATTTCAGCGCCGTTTCATATTCCTTTATGCTGGGCGCAACTTTCCCGCTTTCATACAAAAACTGTCCCTTAAGCTCATAAAAATAAGGATTTTTCGGCTGTTCGGCAATCAGCCCGTCAATCAACCGTTGTGCCTCGGCAAAATTATTTTGCCGATATGCCAAAATACTGTGAGCGTAACGTGCCGGCGCCGAATTATTGTTCAACGGATACATCCGCATTACCTTTTGCTTGTCAAGCAAAAACGCGGACAGTTTGGCCTTAACCATGGCAAAGGCGGCATCTAAGCGATGCGCGCTCGGATAGTGATTGGTTTTGGCCGCCTCGGCAAAATGGCTTATACGTTCGCTGGTCATCGGGTGAGTACGAAAATACGGACTTTCGCTTATGCCGCTCAAGGCGTTTCGTCTCTTGATTTTACCCATGAAATTTTGCAAACCGGCCGTAGATTGTTTGGTTTTGGATAACAGCTTTATGGCACTTTCATCGGCGCTGCGTTCTTCTTGCGTCTGATAATGCAGCATGCTGTTGATGGCGGAACTTTGCGAGCCTATCATGATTGCCATTGCCGCATCGGCACGTCCGGTAGAAACGGCCGTGGCGCCGGCCGCAATCATTGAACCGAGCATAACGTACTGCATTTTTTGCATTTTGAGGCGCTGGCGCACAATGTGACCGCCCATAATGTGTCCGGTTTCGTGCGCCAAAATTCCGGAAAGCTCATTGACGTTATCCGCCTCAATCAACGTTCCGGTATGCACAAACATGTAATTTCCCTCGCTGACAAATGCGTTAAGGGAGTTATCACGTACAATATAAATACGATTGGCGGCAAAAGGAATACCCGCCGCCTGATACAGAGGTCGCACTACCTCAGAGAGAAAATTCTGACTCTCGGCGTCGGAAATCAGCGTTATGCCGTCTGCTTTAACCGGATTTGCAAACAAGCCGGTTATAAGCAGAACGAAAACAAAATAACGCATTATCCGAGTAATTTTTGCCACCAAGATTTTTTCTCCGGTTTGGTTTCCGCAACGCTTTGGGTTGAGCTCTCGTCGCCGTAATAACGCTCGTTGCCGCGGTTATCATTACCGCGACGCGATCTGCGGTTGCGTGAGTTGCGACGGAAACGGAAGCGACGGTCGTTGTTTTCTTCCTCAGCGGCTTCTTCGTTTGTGATTTCTTCTTCGTCGTATTCCATATTTTCAGCCTCATAGCAGGTTGTGGCGGTATCGGCCGGTGCGGTGTTGGCTGTTTGCAATTTTTCACGCGTTATCTTAAAGTCGGAAATATCTTTCATATTCGAATCACCGGCAATTACGATTTGCAACTCGTAGGTTTCTTCCAAAGTCAGCAGTTGTTTGCGTTTCTGATTGAGAATATAAGCGGCAAATTCAACCGGCACATTGACCGTAAGTTTGGCTTTGCGGTTGCGTACACCTTCTCCTTCAATCGAGCGCAACACAAGAGTGGCACCGGATTCAACGGTACGGATAACACCGCGTCCGTGACAATACGGGCAGGTTTCATAGTTGCTTTCCATAAACGACGAGTGCATACGTTGACGCGAAATTTCCAACAACCCGAAAATACTCATCTTGGCAATCTGAATACGGGCACGGTCGTCTTTCATTGCCTCTTTCATACGGCGTTCGACCGCGGTATTGTTTTGAGGCTCGTACATATCGATAAAGTCAACCACAATCAGACCGGCTAAATCGCGCATTTTCAGCTGTTTGGCAATTTCATCGGCGGCTTCTAAGTTAGTTTTTAAGGCTGTTTCCTCAATATCTTTTTCTTTGGTGGCGCGACCGGAGTTAACATCAATCGATACCAACGCTTCGGTCGGGTTAATCACTAAATAACCGCCGGATTCTAATTGAACCACCGGATTATGCAGTTTATCAAGTTGTGCTTCAATCTGAAAACGCTGGAACACCGGAACATCACCCGGCTTGCGATTATGAATATGTTTCAAATTGTGCGGTGAAAGGATTTTCACAAAATTGCGCGCTGTCTGATAAGCCTCTTCTCCGTCAATAATAACTTCGGCAATATCTTTGGTATACATATCGCGCAAAGCACGCTTAATCAGGTTACCTTCTTCATAAATAATTGCCGGTGCCGGAGTGCGTAAAGCACCGTAGCGAATGGCGTTCCAAGTGCGGATTAAGTAGTTGTAATCGCGGATAATATCGGCATCACTCTTATCTTCGCCCGCGGTGCGGATAATCAAAGACATATCGGTATTGAGCGGCAGATTTTTGATTACGGCCTTCAGGCGACGGCGATCTCCGACATTGGTAATTTTGCGTGAAACACCACCGCTTTTGATACGGTTCGGCATCAACACGCAATATCTTCCGGCCAACGAAATATAGGTGGTGCAGGCGGCGCCTTTGTTGCCGCGCTCTTCTTTGACGACCTGTACCAACAGCGTTTGACCTTCTTTAATAACGTCTTGAATGGTGCTGCGATGGAATAATTTGCGAGCAATTAATAACTTACGCTGCGTATCGAAATTATATTCACCGTTTTCGGTATCCTCGACATCATCATCGTCATCGCTGTCCAAATCTTCATCAATTTCATCTTCAAGCGTTTCCGCTTCCAAACCGGCGGCTTCCGCTTGTGTTTGTACGGACTTTTTACGGTCGCGCGGGCGGCGGGTCGATTTGCGATGTTTGCGCGGCTTAGCTTCTTCGGTTACCGCTTCGTCACTACTTTCCGCAACAGCTTCGGCAGCAACTTCATCGCTGTTCTCGGCCTGCGGTATGTTTTCGGCAGCTGCTTCGGTCGTAACCTGTGTTTCCGTTTTCGCATCGGAAGCATCTTCCTTGTTTTTACGTTTGCGGAAGGTGCGGCGATTTTTACGCGGTGCGGACTGAGCGGTTTCGGCTTCAGGTTGTTCACTTTCGGTTTGCATCATTTCGGCGGAAGCATCTGCGGTCAGATATTCATCGTTTTCCGGCTGAACATTTTGTGCCGGTTCCATTTGTGCTTCTTCTACCTCGTGTGCTTGTTCGGCCTCCATTCTGCGACGTGCTTCCTGGGCTTCTTTTTCTGCCTTATAGCGGGCGCGTTCGGCCTCGCGTTCTTTCAAATAACGAATTTTTCCGGCGATAATCTCATCAACTTCCGCTTCAACCTGCTTGCGCACATCTTCCGAAACATTATAATAATCCGGGTGGATTTCGTTAAAGGCCAAAAAACCGTGTTTATTGCCGCCGTAGTCGATAAACGCCGCTTGCAACGACGGTTCGATTCTGATGACTTTTGCCGAATAAATATTGCCTTTGATTTGTTTGCGGGAAGATGACTCGAATTCCACATCTTCCACCTTATTTCCGTCGACGATGACAACACGGGTTTCTTCCGGTTGCGTATCGTCTATCAACATTCTTTTTGTCATTATAAACCCCATATTTAGCGCTCTTTTATATAAAAAAAGAGCCGATAACGGGCTCAACAACACTTATGAACAACTCAATATGACGCATAATACGACACGAGTCGCAATGCGTGCTGATTAATTTGCCATTTACTCGGCCGCTTTTGCGCTTTTTCTTCTTAGTTATTGGAAAAACGGCGGAGTGTGCTATTGTTACCCAAACTCTCATGATAAGGTAATATTTGTTTTTTTCCGATGTCTTTATAACTCTCAAATGGAAAACAAAACTACCTTACAATCGATTTAAGAATAATTCATAAAATTAAAAAAACAATAAAAAATTTTACGAAATTACCAAAAAAATAATCATCATCTTAACAGATTGGTAATATATGCCGCTTATACTATCGATAATTTAATTTATTTTATGAGGGGAAGTCTGTCCGGATGAAGTCTGTGAACCGGTTATTTGCGGGTGTTTGTATGGCATTTTGTTGGCTGATGTTGCTTGTTGCTCAGGCACAGGCCTCGGTCGGTATTAAAAATATGCGCATCGGTAATCAGTCCGATGGGGCACGCGTGGTGTTTGATATGGATAAAAGCATCAATTACAGGGTGTTTTTGCTTGATGAACCGCAACGCGTGGTTATCGATTTGGACGATGCCGATATCGGGCAACTTTATACCAAGGCTTCAAATCAGGTAATTAAACAAACGCGAATCGGCAAAATGTCCGGCAATGATAAGCGTGTGGTGCTTGAATTGTCACGTCCGGCCACGGTTAAAAAGGCATTTTTGATTCCTCCGCAATCAGGGCAAGGCTGGCGTTTGGTGGTTGATTTGTTTATGACGGATGCTAAAAGTTTTCACAATAAAATCGGCAATAAATATATGCTGACCAATAATGCGCAATTTGCTCCCGATACGGCAAGTTATGAAGAAAAAAATGAGGAAAAAGCCGCTCCGTCCAAAGTTAACCGTAAACGCATCATTGTGTTGGATCCGGGACACGGCGGTAAAGATCCGGGGGCTATCGGCGCTTATAACAAGACCTACGAAAAAAATGTGACTTTATCAATGGGAAAAGAATTAAAGCAGCTTCTCCAAAATAAAGGTTATGTGGTTTATTTAACACGAGAAAACGATATATTCATTCCGTTGCGTCAGCGTATTAAAATTGCTCAGCAACGCAAGGCTGATTTGTTTATGTCAATCCATGCCGACAGCGCACGGAATCGTAATGCCACGGGCTTATCGATTTATACATTGTCCGATACGGCTTCCGACCAAGAGGCGGCAGCATTGGCAGAACGCGAAAATAAGGCGGATATTATCGGCGGTATCGACTTGGGCGGGAATACCAAAGAAGTTAACGATATTCTGATTTCGCTGTCGCAAAACGATACGCGGAACAAATCTTCAAAATATGCTACCTATGTGGTGCAGGAAATGGCTAAAACCGTGAAATTGGTAAAAAATACCCACAGGTTTGCCGGTTTTGCGGTTTTAAAAGCTCCGGATATTCCGGCCGTGCTTTTGGAGATGGGATATCTCTCAAATCGTACGGAAGAAGCCAATTTGCGTACACCGGCATATCGTCGAAAATTGGGTGATGCCGTGGCACGTGCCGTGGATAAATATTTTACCGATCCGGAAATTGCCGCAAACTGGTAAATAGTTATTGCAATTTTATGAAATTGTAATAAAATTCCCTTTTAAAGTTTGAATGTTTAAAAGTGTGGGTTTTAAATGCTTAGATTGTTGTCTTATTTAGCCAGTTTAGGACTGTTTTGCCTTATCATTCTGATTGTGGTTATCACATACGGTATGGCAAAGATAAATATAACTATTCCGGATTATCATCAGCTTGAAAATTATGAGCCGCCGGTAACAACTCGTCTTTTTGCCGGTGACGGTCAGGTAATGATGGAGTATGCGGCCGAAAAGCGTTTGTTTGTGCCGCAGGAAAAGATTCCGGATTTGGTAAAACAAGCCTTTATTGCCGCGGAAGATAAGCATTTTTATAAGCATTCGGGGATTGATTACAGCGGTATTATTCGGGCTGCACTCGGTAACTTGCGCAAAATGGGTACCGGTAAACGTCCGGCCGGTGCTTCTACCATTACACAGCAGGTGGCCAAGAACTTTTTGCTCAGCTCCGAGCTTTCGTATATGCGTAAGCTTAAAGAGGCGATTTTGGCACGTCGTATTGATCGGGCTTTTTCCAAAGAGCATATTTTAGAGCTGTATCTGAACGAAATTTATTTGGGTAATCGCGCTTACGGTGTGGCGGCAGCCGCTATCAATTATTTCGGCAAAGCTCTTGATGAGCTGGAGTTGCATGAAGTGGCATATTTAGCGGCGTTGCCGAAGGGACCTAATAATTACAATCCGAAAACCAAGTATGATGCGGCAATTGCCCGCAGAAATTGGGTAATTGACCGTATGGTCGAAGACGGGTATGTAACACCGGAAGCCGCAGCCGAGGCCAAGGAAAAACCGTTAGAAGTAGTGGAACGTAAAAGCGGGTTTTTGAAAGATACCGAATATTACAGCGAAGAAGTGCGGCGTACCATCAGTCGCAACTTTGGCGATGAGGCATTATATCAGGGCGGTTTGATTGTGCGTACCACGGTTGATCCGCGTTTGCAGGAAATTGCTACCAAAGCCATGCGCAAAGGGTTGATTGATTATGATCTGCGTCATGGTTGGCGTGGTGCCGAGGCCAATATAGAAATTGACGAGAACTATAAGCAAAGCCTTAAAGATGCGGCTTTGACCGCCGGCGGTGAACCGACATGGGAAAAGGCCGTGGTGCTGAAAGTTACCAATGATAAGGCAGAAATCGAAACCGTTGACGGTAACACCGGATATATTCCGCTGTCTGCGGTAAAATGGGCACGTTATAAGGAAAAAGGCAAAAATATGGGGCCGGTGCCTACTAAAATGGAACAGGTTTTGCAAAAAGGTAACGTAATCTATGTTGAAAAGGATGAATCTAAGGATAATAAAGATTCTGAAGCATACAATTTGCGGCAGATTCCTGAAGTTGAAGGCGGAATGGCGGTAATGGATCCGCATACCGGCAAAGTTTTGGCTTTGGTCGGCGGTTTTTCGTTTGCCAAGTCGCAATTTAACCGTGCTACTCAGGCCTATCGTCAGACCGGTTCGAGCTTTAAGCCGTTTGTATATCTGACGGCATTGGAACTCGGTTATTCGCCGACCGATTTGATTTTGGACGCGCCGTTTGTGCTTGATCAGGGCGAGGGCATGCCGAAGTGGAAACCGGTAAATTATTCCAAGAAATTTTACGGATTGATGACCTTGCGTCGCGGGGTTGAACTTTCAAAGAACCTGATGACGGTACGTTTGGCACAGGATATCGGTATGGATAAAATTGTTGAAATGTCTCGGCGAGTAGGGGTTAATGACCACTTGCCGCCGTATTTGTCATCGTCTTTAGGAGCGGCCGATACCCGAGTGATTAATATGGTCAGTGCCTATTGTGTGATAGTTAACGGAGGTAAAAAGGTTCCGCCGTATATGATTGAGCGGATTCAGGATCGTAAGGGGCGCACGATTTATAAACATGAACAGACACCGTGTCCGGATTGTGCCGCGCAAAAGTGGGAAAATCAGTCGGAACCGGATTTTGAGGTGGTGCGCGAACAAGTGGTAGATCCGCTGTCGGCATATCAGATGACATCGATTTTGGAAGGTGTGGCAGTACGCGGAACCGGTGCGCGTTTGAACGGTTTGCACCGGCATTTGGCCGGCAAAACCGGTACAACCAACGAAACGAAAGATGCATGGTTTGTCGGTTTTTCGCCGGATTTGGTGGCCGGTGTTTATATCGGTTATGATGAACCGGAAAGTTTGGGTATGGCAGAAACCGGCGCACATGCGGCGTTGCCGATTTTCTATGATTTTATGAAAGATGCGCTGAAAGATACGCCGGACACGAGTTTTCGTATACCGGCGGGTATAAAGTTGGTACGGGTTAATCCGTATACCGGCAAACCGTCGGCGCCGGGAGACAGTGCGGCGATTATTGAGGCCTTAAAGCCGGACTTTGAATTTTATAACCGGCAACGGGTTATCGGTGACGATAATTCGGTGGTTGCCGGTCCGGAAAACGAAAACAGCAGTCTGCAGTTGGGAGGAGAGTATTAATGCGCACGGAATTTTATAATATCGTGACTGAGATTGAGCAATCTTTGACATTGCTGAGGAGGTATCTTTGACTATGATAATGCCGTGTTGCGTCGTGAAGAATTGGAGGCGCTGACCTCAGATGCCGGTTTGTGGGATAATCCGGATAAGGCGCAGAGCCTGATGAGCGAGAAAAATACGCTCGAAACCAAATTAAAACAATATGAAAATTTTGTGCAGACCTTGGCCGATTATAAGGAAATGATTGAGTTTGCCGAGGCGGAAAACGATGAATCAATGCTCACTGAGCTGATGGGTAATTTGACGCAGTTGCAGCAGCAAACCAAACATGCCGAGTTGGAATCTTTGCTTTCGGGAGAGGCCGACGGTAACGATACATATTTGGAAGTCCACGCCGGAAGCGGCGGTACCGAGGCTATGGATTGGGCTCAGATGTTGCTCAGAATGTATACGCGTTGGGCAGAAATGCATCAATATAAAACAGAGCTGATTGAAGAAACAGAAGGTGATGTTGCCGGTCTGAAGTCGGCTACCATCAAAATCAGCGGCAAAAATGCCTACGGTTGGCTCAAGTCGGAAAGCGGGGTGCATCGTTTGGTACGGATTTCTCCGTTTGACAGCGCGGCCAGACGGCATACCAGTTTTGCGTCTATTGGGGTGTATCCGGTGATTGATGATAATATTCAGATAGATATTAATCCGGCGGATTGTCGAATTGACACCTATCGAGCTTCAGGGGCCGGCGGTCAGCATATTAATAAAACCGACTCGGCGGTGCGAATTACGCATATTCCGACCGGTATTGTCGTTTCCAGTCAGACCCAGCGTTCACAATTTCAAAACAGGGATAATTGTTGGAAAATGTTGCGGGCTCGACTTTATGAGATTGAGATGCAAAAAAAGGCCGATGCGGCTCAAATTGCGAGAGATAATCAGGGCGATAACGGATGGGGATATCAAATTCGTTCGTATGTGTTGCAACCTTATCGTCTGATTAAAGATTTGCGTACTGAGGCCGAAACTGCGGATTGCAAGGCGGTATTGGACGGAGATATCGATTTGTTTCTTTCGGCGGCGTTGGCACAAAAAATTAAGTCAGACGAAAGCGACGGAACGGTTTAAGTATGAAAAAAATATCGGCACGCGCATATTTCTTCAAAAAAATGATAGACTGGTTTTTAGTCGGTCTGTTCATCGTTTTTTTGCTTTTAATGTGGACTTTGTATAAAGGGCCGATTTCGGTGCCGTATCTGAAACCGTACATTGTGCAGGCCTTAAATTACGACGAGAATGATTATAAAATTGAAATCGGTGCGGTTAATATTGAGTTGGTGCGCTCGATTCAACCGCTGCGAGTCACGGCCAATAATGTGGCGGTAGTTAAAAAAGATGACACGATGAGTATTGAAGCGCCGAAGCTGTATTTAGCATTCAGTCTGCGTGCGTTGCTGAAAGGAATTATTGCCCCGAGTGACATCAGTTTAATTAATCCGACGGCGTATATTTTTGCCACCTACGGGGTGGAAGAACAGGCCAAAAATGAGGGTACACGCAAAAAGTTGCAGTTTTATGTCGAACAGATGAAGGAGTTTTTGGATAACTACAATTCCGAAGATAAAATATATCCGGAAAGCTACGTCAATAATATTTCGATTGTCGGCGGCGAGGTGGAATTTAACGAGGTTGATTACGGCAGACAGTGGGTATTTTCTGACGTTAATTTTGAGTTTAATCGCAAGCTGATAAATATGGAAGTTAATGCCAATGCTTTAGTGAATATCAATGATAAAATTGCCTCGGTGGGGTTTGAAAGCGTATATCACGCGGCTTCTGATACCCTTAATTTGGAAGTTTATTTTTCCGATTTGATAATTTCCGACTTTATGAGCACGTTTAACGAAACTACCGAGGATAATGTTTTTTCAATGTTGTCGATAGAAGTTCCGGTAAACGGCAAAGTCACTACGGCGTTAAAGTTGACCGATATTCTGCAACATCCCTCCGAAATTCAGGATTATATAGACGGTGCGGTTGAAAAAATAGTGTTTGAACTCGATGGCGGACACGGCTATCTCTCATTTAACGGAGATGAAAAATATAACTATGACATTGATGAGTTGCAGTTGGAAGGCAAGGTTATAGGAGATATTGATGAAATTCATATCGATAATGCCGAGCTGAAAATGGGCGGGCAAAAGGCAACGATTGATGTTGATATCAGCGGCTTGGAAACGTTTTATTTATCACATACTCTGCGCGATACGGCTATGCGTTTTCAGGTCAAGGTTGATAAATTTCCGTTTGGGGAACTTTCGCGTTTTTGGCCGCGATATTTGGCTGAGCCGGCGTGGGAATGGTGCAAAGACGGCCTGATTGGCGGATATGCCGAAAATGCCTCATTTAGTTTTGATTTCGGGTATAGGAGGCAAACCGAAGACTGGGGATTGATTGCGCTTAAAGGCATCGGGCAGCTGGTGGACGGCGATTTGTTTTATTTGGAAGGAATGCCGGTGGTGCATAATGTTTACGGTACCGCGCATTTTACCGAGCGTAATATTTTGATTGATATTGATAAGGGGGTCAGTGACGGGGTAATTATTACCGGAGGCAAAGTTAATATTTATGATTTGGATAAGTACGATAATTTTATTTCGATTGATTTAATCGGTAATTCATCGGTAACCGACGCTCTTAAGCTGATTGATAATCCGCCGCTTGAATTTACTTCCGAAATGGGGCTTAAACCGGAAACAATCAGCGGTAACGTTGATGTCAGATTAAAACTTGATTTCGAGTTGCGGCAGGATTTGGATACCAAAGATATTAAGGTTGATGTGGCGGCCGATTTGCATGATATAGTTATGAGTGATTTAGTGAAGCCGCACAAGCTTGCCGCCGAAGCTATGAAACTGAACGTCAATACCTCAGGTTGGAGTTTGGAAGGCAAGGGGCTGTTTGATGAAATTCCGGTCAATTTGGTGATGAATGAAAAATTTACCGATAAAAATTATAAGAGCCGTTGCCATCTTTCGTTTGCACTCAATGAGGCGGCACGCAAAAAATTGGGCTTGGATCTTAAGATTTTGCAAGCACCTAATTTGGAAGGTACGGCGCTGGTAAATGCTGATGTGGTGGTGCATGAAAATAATTTGATAGATATTGATGTGGCGGCCGATTTAAAAAATACCAAAATGGATTATGCCTATTTCGGACTTACCAAAGAAAAGGGAGAAGCGGCTGATATTAAGGCTAAAATCAAGGTCAATAAAGATAAAGTAAGTGCTATACCCGATATGAGTTTGGTAAAGTCGGGCTTTACCGTTAACGGCAATGTCGGTATGTATGCCAGCGGTCGGATAAAGGATATTAATTTGCTTAAGATTAACAGCCCGCGTACGGCGGCACACGCTAAAATTTCTTTAACAGACAGTGATAATCCGAGCTTTAAGGTTGATGTGTCGGGCGAAAGCTATGATTTGCGACCGTTATTTGATAAGGTAGACGATAAAAACGACGATAATTCGGCGGATAAGCCAACGCCGACGCAGGAAAATGAAGATGACGGCCTGGAAAAGGTTAATAATACCGATATCAATATTTCTGTGAGCCGCCTTTGGACCAATGATACCACGCCGATTCAAAACTTTACCGGTAGTGCCAAGTTGCGTCGCGGTATCGGAATCGATGAGCTTAACATGGTCGGCAATTTCGGCATTGATCGGTCTATTAAATTGAATTTGAGCTATATGCCTCGTGCCGGCAAGGAACACTATTTAACCGTCGAGAGTAATAATGCCGGCGGTACCCTCAAAGTGTTGCGTCTGTATGAAAATATGGTGGGCGGTACCTTAAAATTAGAGGCACGACGCTCGGCGGATAAAAAATTTACCGGTCATGCCATGGTGCGTGATTTCAGCATTCAAAATGCACCGGTGGTGGCTAAAATTTTGTCGGTGGCCTCGTTTACCGGTATGTTGGATTTGCTTAAAGGTGACGGTCTGACCTTTACGCATTTCAGTGCGCCGTTTGAATATCACTACAAAATATTGAAACTTAAACATGCTAAGGCGGAAGGAAATGTGGTGGGATTGACGGCCATCGGGCAATATAACCGTGCTACCGATGATGTGCGTCTGCACGGAGTGATCGCGCCGGCGTACAGTTTGAATCGCCTTTTGGGGAAAATTCCGGTGGTAGGTAATTTGTTGGCCAGCAAAGACGGCACGATTTTTGCCGCGGATTATAAGGCGGAAGGTAAGGCCAAAGATGTTGAGGTTGATGTGAATTCACTGTCGATGTTAAGCCCTAATTCAATGAAAGAATGGTACTATAAAAACTTTGGTGATGATGATGGCGAATTATAAGAAAATCAGTTTGGATTTTCATGGCGTTATCAATTCAAATCCGGTTTTTTTCGGTAATTTGGCGCGTTTAATGAAAGCGTGCGGCCATACGGTTTATATCGTAAGCGGCGGTCCGCGGGAATATATTGCCGAATATTTGGCAGAGCATGATATTCCGTATGATGTTTTATGGTGCATTTTTGATTATTTTAATGCACGCGAAAAAATAAAAGTCGCTCCGGACGGTTCGTTTCATATTGATGATGAGTTATGGAATGCGGCCAAGGGGAAATTTTGCTCGTTGGAGCGGGTGGATTTACATATTGACGACAGCAATGTTTACGGTGCATATTTCACTACCCCGTACGCATATTTTGACACAAAGGAACAATCTGTTACGCTTGACGGTAAAATAATTCCGATTAAGCTCGGCACCGCAAAGATTGCCGATATTATATCCGCGTATCTCTCATCGGGTTTGCACTGACAGTTGATCAATACTTATTCTTGTCAATTTCCTTAAAGTAGGCGACCGTATCTTTGGAAAGTTCTGCGGTTGCCGCGTCATCACAGGCAATAATACCATGTGGGTGCTGTTGCAAAATACTTATCGGCCACACATGGGTAATTCCGTTTTCAATCGCGTGTTTTATCGCCTCGGCTTTTTCTTTGCCGGTAGCCATAATCATAACTTCTTCGGCGTCCATCAATGTAGAAATTCCAATGGTTAACACCATTGGCGGAACTTGAGAAACATCATTATCAAAAAAGCGAGAATTGGCTTTTATGGTGCTCGGAGCCAAAACTTTGGCACGTGTGCGCGAACACAGCGACGAATACGGCTCGTTAAAAGCAATATGGCCGTCAATACCGACTCCGCCGATAAATAAATTGACTCCGCCGTATTTTTTGATGGCGGACTCATAATCGGCACATTCTTTGGCATAATTGGTGGTCAGACCGTCTAAAAAGTAAACGTGTTCTTTTTTGATGTTGACATACTTCAAAAAGTTGTCCCAAAGGCAATATTGAAATCCGTGTTCATCACCGGCTCCGATGCCGAGGTATTCGCCCATACCGAAAAAGACAACATTTTCAAAGGAAATTTTGCCTTCTTTATAATATTGTGCCAAATGCTTGAACATACCGAGCGGAGTGGAACCCGACGGCAACCCTAAAACAAACAGGTGCTTCGGCGACGGACGATGCTTGTTGATGCGATAGACCACATAATCGGCAGCCCAGCGAGAAAGTTCTTCATAGTCTTTTTTGATGACAACACGCATTTCGGTTCTCCTTATTAATAGTGCGGCGGCGGGGTTTCTTCATCCTGCGGTTTTACCACATCCTGGTTGATATTATTTTTCAGCCATTCGTTTTGCTTGAGCAGCCAATCCACGGCTTTGCCTTGTTTTATCAGCATTTCACTTAAATCATCTATGGCACGCTGCTGGTTATCAAGCGTCATTTCTATATTTATCAAGCGGTTGAGAATTTCCTGTTCGTTCATATTATCCTCCGCATAAAATCACGGCAGACTGCGCCAATACGGCGTGTGTTTGTCTTCATTGAGAGCATTTTGGTCGGAGCCGGTTAAAAGTTCGATAAGCTGTTCTTTTTCCGGTCCGCTGAGCTCCGTTTTAACACCGTTTTTATCTGTCTTGGTAAATTTTATACCGTAACCGTCTTCGGATACTTCCGTAACAATTCGTCCGTTTTCATCGTATTCACGATATTCGTCACCGGACCAAACTCCGTCTTTGAGCATCTTTTCGGTTTTTTTGCGGCCGTCCGGATAGTATGTGGTAAGCATACCGGTGATTTTATCGTTTTTATAAAACAGGGTAAAGGCGGTTTTGCCGTCTTCAAAATAGCCGGTTACCTTACCGTTGGCAACTCCGTCGCTGAACGGTACTTCCATCAAAAGCTTGCCGTTGTCATAATAAGTTGACATCACGTCATCGATAACGCCTTTGCGATATTTGGTTTGCATAATTACTTTGCCGTTTTCGCCGTATTCTTTATAAGTACCGTTGAAGGTGCCGTCTATGGTATCCGTTTCAACACGGATTTTGCCGGTTTTCGGATAATAAGCCTTGAACGGTCCGGTCATTTCTCCCTTTAAGTAGGTAATCTCCGCCTGCAACGAACCGTCCTGATTATAAACGGTAAGTTTGCCGGTCAGATTTTCGGGAATTGCGCGACCTTCCTCGTTATAATACATTTCGTTCGGTTGCTTGCCCGCGGTCGGCGTTTCCAACTTGTATTTAACCTCGCCGGAAGGGTAATATCCGGTTACTACCCCTTGATAAACGCCGTCTTTGAAGGCAACTTCCTGTGCCAAATTGCCGACTATATCCAAATCTTCGATAACGCCGGAAATTTTACCTTGTTGATACGGAACAATGGTGCCGATTTTGTTGCCGCCCTTTTGATAGAAACGGGCTTTTCCGTTGACGATATTTTCCAAATATTGTGCTTCAAATACTTTACGGCCGTGTTCATCGTAGTTTACTACAAAACTGCTGAGATGTCCGTTGGTAAATATCGTACTGCTTTTAATCCTTCCGTTTTCATAATATTCGATTGCCGGTCCGTTTTTAATTCCGTTTTTGTAAACAATGTCACGTTTCGGTTTGCCGCTTTTATAGTATTCAAGCTCATGTCCGTTCATTTTATCGTCAATAAATTCGGTTTCGGAAAGTTTTTCGCCGGTTTCGTAATAATTTGTGGTTTTGCCGTTTATTTTACCGTTTTTATAAGGGAAAACGGCGAAGAGTTTGCCGTTCGGATAAAACAAATAAAGCGAGTCCGTAATCACATCGTCATGATAAACGCCAGAAGCCAATACAACACCCTTATCGGTATATTTTTTATATTCACCCTCGCGTTTGCCGTCAACAAAGTTATATTCTTCTTTTATATTTCCGTTAGTCCAATAAGTATAGGCCTTGCCGTCAATTTTGCCGTTTTTATATTCAAAAGCCGATAATAAAACGCCTTTGTCGGTATATGTACGCTGCGGACCGTCCAACACATTGTTGATATATTGCGAAGTTTGAAACAGCTCGCCGTTTTCATAAAAAAGTTGTTCCATACCGTCCTGCTTGCCGTGAGAATAGGCGGTTTCTCGTCTGATTTTGCGGTTTTCGTACAGCTCCTGAACCTTGCCGTGCAGTTTGCCGTTTTCATCCAAATTGAACACGGCAGCTACTTTACCGCTCGGATAGTAGGCGGTTTCTTTTTCATGCTGGACATTATTAACAAAAGTGGTTTCGCTGATAAGATTACCGTTTTCGTCATACGATTTGGCCGGACCGTTAAGTTTTCCGTCGGCATAGGTGTATACCTTTTCCAGTTGGCCGTTTTTGTAATAGGTTTTGGTTTCACCTTCCTGTTTGCCGTTCACATAATTTATTTCCGCCCGTAGCGTTCCGTCAGCGTAATAATTAAGAGATTTTCCCTGACGCTCTCCGTTTACATAAGATGTTTCAGAGCGAACGGCGCCGTTTGAAAAATAAGTTTTTTCCACCCCGTCGGTGTGTTTGACGGTATATGTATTGCTGCGATCAACCGCTTCTTTTTTGATTTCTTCGTAGTCAAGACTCGGATGCCATCCCATTTTTACGACAATCAAAAACACGGCTATAACAACAGCGAGAATAATCAGGCGGTTTTTGTTCATAATTTTGCTCCGTTTATACAATGACATAAGTCAGTTTTGATAAGGCTATCATGATTTTTTTTATTCTTCAAGCTGTTTGATTGAAATTCACAGCCGGAAGAGATTTCAGCTGTGATGTGACAGCAGGGTATTGACAACCGTGTCTAAGGTATCGGCGCTTTCACGGGTAAGTGTTCGATACACTTCCATTTCAATCGGGCTCAGCGGAGTACCTATGCCGTAAAGCTCGTAGTAGCGGGTGCTTTCGTCACGCATCTTCTCGGCCTTGGCTTCTAACCCCTGGTCAAAGTAATATTCGGCCAACTTTTGTTTGGCATTGGCAATTTGTTGCGAATACATAATACGGTCGGCTATATCTAACACATTTTGATATGCAATCATGGCTTTTTCACGCGATTTTTCCTTCATAAACACATCGCCCAAACGACTCCATGCTGTTACATTTTTCGGTGAAAGTTCGGTTGCCAGTTCATACGAATTATGCGCCAATTCAAGGTCGTTAAAGTGGACAATATTACCCATAATGCAAGCAATATTCGCGGCCACGGCATAGGTAAAGTCACGAATAAGACCGGCCTCTTGTTCCGCTTTTTTCATTTGAGTATTCAACAGCGACTGCAACAAAATCAGGCACGGGGCAGAATCTCCGGCAGATAAATCGATCAGCGCTTCGTTCAATTCCGGTAACGGCGGTTTTTGCTGTTCAAAATTAAACTTGCCGGCATTACACAACTCAACAAATTCACGCAACGTGGCAACAATCTGCATGGTGTCTTCTTCCGACATTTGTTCTTTGTGATAGTAGTAGACGGCCTGTGCGATTTTTTGCTCGGTAACTCCGTGACCGAACATGCACAAAATGGCAACAATCGGATTATCCGGGAGTTTTTCTTCAGGCTGTTGTTCAGCAATATCCGCATTTTGTTCGTCTCGCATTTTTTGTTGCTGCTCAAGCATTTTACGGCGACGCTGACTCTCTTTGGCGTGGCGTTGCATTTTTTTCTTTAACTCAAGATAGTCGTGTTCCAAATTAAGATAATCCGAGGTTTGCCGCGATGCCTGAATAATATCGGCAGAAAGTTCGCATTCTTTTTGAAGCTTTTCCATTTCTTCACTGTCAAATATTTGTTGCAAATGTTGATCATTGTCGTTAGCTAAAGTCAGCTCCGGATTTTCAACGGTATAAAACAGACCGTTCGGCTCGGCATTTTCATCTTCAAGTTCGGCCTGACCGGCACGGAAAGTATCGATAATCGAGATAATGTAAATAATGATGATAATAAGCAAAAACAGAAAAAAGAAAAACAGCACAACAAACCCGTTGGGGCCGAATTCCGTTAAAATCACATCGTGCATATGGTTGTAGCGGGCGTAAAAATGCGAAATAAGGCTGTGCCATTCAGCTTCCGGCGGAAGTTGAAAAGAATGTATTTGATGCAAATATCCCATATTCAGCATAAACGATTACCTTAAATCTTATGTCGACTCAATTTATACCACATTAAAATAAATGTAAAGAGGTTATGTGCGGTTGTTATATCGCTAAATTTATTATCGCAAATTTTTATAAAATTTATGGAGTAAATACAGATGAATCGGCTGTTTGCCGGCTATTAACCCCGATAATGTTTTTTTATCAGATTCAACAATTCGGCATCACCGGTTTGTTCTGCGTACTCTAAGGCTATTTTCCAGTTAGCGGCGGCATTTTCGCTATAATTTGTAAGTTCGTCAATCATCGCCAAATTGGCATAGTCCGCCACTAAACCCTCGCATCGTTGGTGACTTTGCTCCAAATGTAACGATTGTTGGAACAAGACCTTGGCTCGTTGTAAATTCTTTTTTTGTAAATAAATCAGACCGAGCAGGTTGTAGGCATTGGCTGTATGAAAACTGTTCGGATGAGCGCGGTTAATCTTCAAAATTTCACGCAATTTATTTTCGGCAGATCGGTAATAGCGCAGTTTATATTCGGCTTCGGCCGCTAAATATAAACATTCGACCGTTGCGGAAAAGTTTTTTTGTTTTAAATATAATTCGCAGGCCTTTTGCGCCGTTTGTGCGGTTTTGCGATATTGTTTACTCTGAAACGCAACATGCGCCGCCAATTGCAGGGCAAAAGCGATGCCGTAAGAGTTACGCAATTTTTGTTGCAAATTTAATGCATTACAAGAATATCGCCGAGCCGTGTCGATTTTGTTTTGAGCCAGAAACAATAAAGTTTTCTGGTTAAAAATGTCGGCTCGCAGCTGTTCCGTGATCGGCAAGTTCAATGCTTTTTCATACTCCGCATCGGCTTCTTCAAAGCGATTTTCAAATACCATCAACATTCCTTTGGCGGCAACGGCTTCTGCCAAAAACAAAGGTGCTTTCTGTGTTTGATAAATTTTTATTGCCGATTCAATCATGGTATTGGCAATATCATTTACGCAGCTTATGCGGTAAATTTGCGCCAAAGTCAGATGACAGGCTGCGGTTTCGACGGCATATTGCCGTTTTTGAAAAAACTTGAGCGCCGCCGAGGCATTTTGGGAGGCCGACAGCATATCTCCTTCATGCAGATAAGCGTGTGCCGAAATAAAATTATGGTAGGCTTGTGCTGTTCGGTTAAGATGCTTAAAGTTGCCGCTCAATTTTTCAATCGCTCTCAGGAGCGTATCGCGGTCATGCGCTGAATATGCCAAAATCGGTAAAAATACGCCGTATTCAGGATCATCCATGCGCAAAAGTTTATGTTTTTTAACTGTTTTGTAAGCCGCTTTCATGTCGGTATGTGCTTGCAGCAAAACCGCCAATTCCGGATGCTTGCTTTGCAACACGGTAACTGCCGGTGCGGTGTTACCTCCGGTTAAGGCTCGCAGTGCCCGAACATTGCGAGAAAAGAATAAAATTCGGGTAATGCGATTGAGAATACAAGTGGCAAACAACAGGCTTTGGTTGACGGTTTGTTGGCGTTTTAGAATATTTATCCGCACTAAATTTTGCAAAAAACGCAGGCGTGTATGCCAACGCCAGATGACTGCCGGTAATATAATTACGGCAATCAGGACAAAATATGAAATATATGCAAAATATTTTTCCGACATTTACACTATGTTAGCATTTTGGGTTATATATTAC
>JBGUGE010000072.1:0-11501 GCA_045111335.1 Alphaproteobacteria bacterium
ACGCATGGTAAATCCGCCGGCAAACAACTTTTTGATGGCGGCAAAATCAAAAATATTCTCCATCATATCGATATAGTCTTGGAGCGAATCGATAATTTCGATTTCCATATCTCCCAATTTTTGCGTACCGATTTTACTTAAATCCACATCGGGAGCTTCTAAAATAGAGTATTGCGTAATTTTCTTGGTATTTTCGTAGATTTTATCGCTGAGCGAGGTCGGGCATTGTCCGCCCGATGCCACCGCATATTTAATACCGAAATCGCCGTTCGGACCGCCGGGATTGTGAGATGCCGTCAACACAAAACCGCCGTCAGCCTTATTTTTAAGCAACACTCGGGAGGCTGTCGGAGTAGAAATATAGCCGTTTTGCCCGACAATAATTTTTTTCATACCGGCTGCTGCCGCCATTTTCATAATTTTCTGAATGGCAATTTTGTTATAGAAGCGTCCGTCGCCGCCCAAAATAAAGGTTTGTCCCTTAACACCGCCGATTGCATCAAAAATGCTTTGTATAAAATTCTCCACATAGTTTTCCTGCATTGCCGCTTTAGATTTGCGACGCAGACCGGCCGTACCCATTTTTTGGTCGGTGTACGGAGTTGTTTGAACGATTTTCAGCATAATCATACCCCTTTCTGTTTAATATACCGGTTATTATATATGTAACATTAAAAAGATTACGAGGTAAAGTTTTTTTATTTTCTTGAACACAGTTTATGGGATAAATCGGATAATTTTATCAATCGGCACCGCTCAAAGGGCAATATGAGTTTATTTTTGCCACAAAAAATCGGTCAGAGTCAGGATTTCGCGGCGAGCATAAACGTCAGACATCGACATTTTGAACAGCTTGCGAAAATTTGCCATATCTGCCGCACAATAACCGTTGTTAATATAGCGAAACGCCTCGCGGTCATGCAACGGTTCCGCCACCCGAAAGCCAAAGCGCTTGGTTGCAGATGTCAGGGCATTTTTAGCCTCGCTGTCGTCGGTTTGATTAAGCACCGCAATCCAGTTTAAATATTTAATCCCGCGAGCGGCAATATTCTTTTTGGCTTCCCAAATCAGATTAACATACGGATGAGTCAGAGGCCAGTCAAAATCCTCCGTTTTTTGGCCTACGGTAATCAGGGTATGCGCTTTGGCAAAAACCTCGGCATAAACACCCATGTTATCATTCGGAATATCGGCAATAATAACCGTTTTTTGCGCCTCGCTTTGCGTATTATCAACAGTATCGAGCAAAATCGGCATCGGCAAATCTGTACCGCTCTGCTCACGCAAAATTTGCCGTTGAGCCATAAATTGCGTAACCGTTTCATTGTGCGGAGCAAACAGTTTAACCTGATACGAATCCGACCACAAAGCCGCGGCCAAATTAAGGGCTAATGTAGTTTTGCCCGTACCTTTTATCGGGCTGCTGATAACGATTACCGGTGTTTCCATTATTTTTGCGCCAAATTCATTGTTGCATTTTCTGCCACCACCATACAAGACTTTTTCTGATTTTTCAAGCCGTTGCAAATTTGTGTGGCGGTATTTTTCGCCATACCGACAACTTTTGAGCGATACATGGTACGATTGGCAACTTTAATTTCTTCGATTTTGACGTTATACACATCGTGTTTTTTTGCTAAATCGTTTTTCACGCTGTTGGCATAATTTTTGGCGCGCTGATAATCCGAGAAAGCCCCGACCTGAATGGCGTATGCCCCGTTGTTAACCGGTGTTGCCGTTGCCACCGCGGCGGTTTGTACCGGTTGCGGTTGATTTTTGCGAGCGGCAGTCCGTGCTGATACGCTTGCCGGCCGAGAGCTCTGGCTTACCGACTTAACCGATGCCAACTGAGTTGTATTGCCGTTAATTGAACGAGTAAGCGCTGCCACATCCACATTATTGGATTTTTTCAGAGCGCCCAAACCCTTATCCATCATCACCGCAGCTTTTTTGTCGCGCTCGTTCAGGTAGCGATGTCCCATGGTTACGGCAATCACGCGTTTACCGCCGCGTTTGGCCGAAGTAATGATATTATAGCCTGCCGCTGCCGTGTAGCCGGTCTTCATACCGTCGGCGCCGGAAAAAGTATTAAGCAAATGATTATGGCCGGTGACGAGTTGCCCTTTATATTTGAAACTCTGCACCGAAAACCACTTGTAATACTGCGGGAAATGATGATATACCGCCATCGCCAACTTAGACATATCGCGTGCCGTGGTTTTTTGCATTGAATTCGGTAATCCTGATGCATTTTTGAAAGTTGTGCGATTCATATTGAGCTTGCGGGCGGTTTTGGTCATAAGCACGGCAAATTCCGCCTCGTTTTTTGAAAAATGCTCAGCCAAAACGGTGGCACAATCGTTTGCTGATTTTACAATAACCGCCATAATCGCGTCTTTTACCGTAATTCTTTCGCCGGCGCGAACACCCAATTTTGATGGTGAACGGCTGGCCGCGGTTGCAGAAACCTTTAATTTATCGGTCAGTTTCAAACGACCGTTTTCTAAGGCATTAAAGGTAATATACAACGTCATCAGTTTGGTCAGAGAAGCCGGATAACGCAGCTCATCGGCATTCATCTCATACATGACCTTGCCGTTTTCGGCATTGACCATAATCGACGAAGTTGCCGCCGCCACATTTTTTGCACTTAAACCAATTATTGTAAATAAAAGAAATATCGCGATTTTTTTAATCATTTTTCCCTCGTTTCTTACTGCTTTTGCCAGTATAAAACGAAAATGGTAAACAAAGGCTAAAGAATCGGGCAATAAATTTGTTTTATGTACAAACAAACACCAAAAAATATTTTTTTAATTTTCTTATTGACTTTATTTTTTTTTGCGGTTATTAAAATATCTGCCATGGCGGATGTAGCTCAGTTGGTTAGAGCGCTGGTTTGTGGTACCAGATGTCGAGAGTTCAAGTCCCTTCATCCGCCCCATTTTATGAAAGATGCCTTTAATCGGGCATCTTTTTTTGTGTTAAATCAGTGTAAAAAACAAAACAGCTTAATTTTATTCGGTAACGACAGCCCCTTATAGCCGATAAGCTTCAGATTATACAGTTTTTTCAGAGCTATTTTGGCTGCTTCCATCAACTTTTCATTGTGCGCGCGGCGGGTACTGTTCATCATCATTTTAACCGTGCGGGCAATACGGGTTTCACGCACAGTCGGCCACAAATCCGGATATTTTTCCTTATAAAACTTGCGCACGCTGTGAATACCCGTCACATAGTCATTAAGTTTTTTGTGATTAAACTTACTGCGCATAATGGAATTTTCCGAAATCCGATAGCCGTATAACTTTTCGTTTACCCAAACAAAATTTTGTGCCTTGGCAAACACACAGCAATTATACACCCAATCTTCAAAATAAATACCTTCCACAAACGGAATATCATCAATCAGATTACGGCGATACAGCTTATTCCACACATTAAAGTGAATAAAATTTTTGCGATGCATCAATACATTAAGCGCCGGTTGAAATTTTTGCGCCACGGCGTGAGCCAATTCCGGTAATTCTTCATCGCCGTAAATTTTGCAAAAATTACACCCCGAAACATCGGCATCATTTTCGGTTGAGGCTTTATAGAGCATTTCCAAAAAATGCGTATGCACAAAATCGTCGCTGTCCACATAGGCAATATAATTAGCTTTAGCGTGTGCCAAACCGACATTGCGCGCTATCGACAACCCCATATTTTTTTGTGTGATAATTCTGAAGCGCTTATCTTTTTTTACAAATTCTTTTAAGATTGCGGCACTGTTGTCGGTCGAACCGTCATCAACGCAAATAACCTCAAAATCCCGAAATGTTTGTTTGGAAACACTTTCCAAACATTTCTCAAGATGCTGTTCCACGTTATATACGGGGATTATGACAGAAATTAAAGGCATAGTTGCTCCGCACAAATGTTCTATTGTATTGTCTTATATATTGCACGAAATGCCAAATGTCAAATTAATTTTAGAATTACTCATAAGAAAGCCGCACAACAAAATTGCCGGACTATGCCGACAATTTTGCTGTTATGTTTTATATAGTCAACGCCGTGTAAATCTACGAATTGGAGTTACCTCTCCGCCCCATTCCCATACGTGTCATTGTTTCGGTAACATCATTGATTTCATATACCGTTTCGCCATTTATTTTACGAGCTTTCATCGAATACATACGGCCATCACCGTCACGGTATACCCCGCTTTTCGGCTCACCGTTTTCATCGGCCGGATATTCAACGGTATTGCCGTTTTTATCTTCAACCACATATTTTCCTTCGTCATTCAACGGAACATCAATAATGTTGCCGTTGTTGTCACGGACTTTGATATGCTTGGCCTCGGCGTCATTGTGTATATTTTCCATAATTTCGTTTGCCCGCTTGGCATCATCTTTCATTCCTTCTCTGATTAAATCATCGTCGCGGGTTACCGTATCACTGTCTTCCGGTTTTCCTTCTGCTTCCTGACCAAGTCCGTAATCATCATGCTTATTAACATCGTCATCTTGGCGTTCTTTAGAGTCACTTTCACGTTTATTTTCAGCCGCATCATTGATTTTGTCAACGCTGTCCCGAGTTACTACGACATCATCAGAACGTTCTTTAGTGTCATTCTCACGTCTGTTTTCTTTCTCCAATTCGGTATCAGATAGTTCTTTATCCGTTGTATCACCGGCGTCACCGCTGGAATAAATGCTTTCGCCTCCCGTATATTCCTGATTTGCTTTATTGTTTCCGTCAGAGACGCCATATCCCAAATCATCCCTATTTTGCACCTCTTGGCTGTCTTGATGATCAGGTTTATCTTGTTCTACTCCTATATTATTACCGCCGTCATAAACACCGTCCGTTTTTATTTTTTCATTGTCGTCGCTCATATCTTCCCCCCTTAAATTGTTTTAATTTATTTAAGGTTATCATACAATTATCCGACGTACAAGATAATTTGTGTTAAATTTTTGTTACGGAAAAGATTCAAAATCAGCCCTTAAACCCTTGAGCTACCACATAAATTTCTACCGAATCCTGCCTGCTGGCATCCGGTTTGTAATGAGTTACTTTAGAAAAATGTTTCTTCATATCATTGAGTAAATTCTGCTCGGTACCACCCTGAAATACCTTAGCAATAAAAATACCGCCGACCGCCAAAATTTCTTTGGCAAATTCATAAGCCATTTCCACCAATCCGAGCGTACGCAAATGATCAATATTCTGCACGCCGGTGGTATTGGCCGCCATATCGCTCATTACCACATCGGCAGGACCGTGGAGTAACACCTTAATCATCTCCGGCGCTTCGTCGGCAGTAAAATCCTGTTGCAACAAAATTGCGCCCTCTATCGGCTCGGTGGAGAGCAAATCCATGCCTACAATTTGGCCTTCTCCCTTGTTTTTGAGTGCCGCCACCTGAGTCCAACCGCCCGGAGCACAGCCCAAATCGACAATAGTTTTGCCCTTGCCTAAAAAGTGGTATTTTTCATCTAACTGAATCAACTTAAACGCCGCCCGCGAGCGATATCCCTGCCGCTTAGCTTCTGCCACATACGGATCGTTAAGCTGACGTTGCAGCCAGCGGTTTGACGATACCGTATTATATTTTGCGTTCTTAACCTTAACCGTCAACATTTTGCGACCGCGAACCTGTTTTGCCGATGCAGTTAACTTTGCCATTTTTGCCGCAACTCCTCAATAATGGCATCTTGCGCACCCTTGAGCGACGCCGTCAGCCTTTTAATTTGCAACGTATCATAAATTTCCTTAAAAATAACGGTTGCCGCCACAATAATCGGCGCACGATTTTCGCCGATATACGGATTAGCCGCCAATTGCACAAAGCTCATATTTTGAATTTTAGCGATTTGCTCATCAATTTTGTTGATTGCCGCGCTTTTACCGTCGGCAAAATCCTTGTTGTAACTGCCGGTATCAAGCACCATACTCAACAAACGCAACGGCGTACTGGAGGTGGCAAGACAATCGCATTGATTAAGATACATCAAAAACTCCGAGGCCTGCAAAAATTCCGACGTATATTTATGCACTTCCGCACGCAGTTTTTCGGCTTTTTCTTCGTCATATTCCAGCAAATCAAACGCTTCGGAAGCGTTGCGTGCCCCCCACGGAATCGATATGGTATACAATATCTTAGGCATAGTTTCATTGGTGGCCAAAGTAATTTCGGTAGAGCCGCCGCCCAAATCATATACCAGTAAATAAGGCTTATTTTTATCGGCGTTCAGTCGTGCCCCTTTCAAATTCAGCAGAGCTTCTTCTGCGGCACTGATAATTTCCAACTCGAGGCCGCACAATTCTTTAGCCGTTTGCACAAATTCCGCCCCGTTTTCTGCCATACGGCAAGATGCTGTGGTGACGGCACGATAATGCGCTACATTATAATTCTTTATTTGCGTTGCATATTGCGCCAAACATTTCAGGGTACGCTCCATTGCTTGCGACGTAAATCGCTGATGTTGATACATTCCCTCGCCCAATTTAACGGTCTCGGCGTGCCGATACAAAACATTGCCGTTTTTATCGGCAATGCGCAAACGACAGGAATTGGTCCCCAAATCAATGGCCGCCAAATTTTCGATTTCCATGTTGTTGTCCTCTTTTTGAGCGTCTTCTGTAACGTCCGTCACGACGGAAATAGTTATTTTTCTGATGGTGCATCATATCCAAAAGTATGCCTTCGCGAATACCGCGGTCGGCAATGGTAATTTCGGATATCGGCCAAAATGTTGCCAGAGCTTCAATAATACTGCAGCCGGAAATGGTTAAATCAGCCTTTTGCTTACCGATACAGGAGTGACGACAACGTCCCTCATGTCCCATTTTTTTGATGCGACCGATGACCTGCTCCACTTCCGATCCGGACATAGCCAAACCATCGACCGCGGCACGATTATAACGCGGCAAATTCAAATGCACCGCGCCCAAAACCGTTACCGTACCTGAAGTTCCGATGATTTGTATTTCCTGATTGCGAATCGCCTCGGTAATTTGATATCTGTCTTCAAATTCCTGCAATATTTTTTGAGTGCGCTCCACAATGGTATTATAGGCAAGCGTTGTCATCTCACGCCCCGGAAAAGCCTCGGATATGGTCACCACACCGTACGGCAACGAAACAAATCCCTCAATAAACGTTTTTCCGGTTTCGGTAATGCGGGCAAGCGAAATTTCGGTAGAACCGCCGCCGATATCAAACACCAACGCGCGTTTAATCATACGATTTAAGAGCGGCATGCAACCGACCACCGCCAAGCGTGCCTCTTCACGCGAGGATATTACCTCCATCGGCAGACCGGTTTCTTTAGCTACCGCCTTTTCAAAATCACCGCAATTCAGAGCCCGTCGACACGCTGCCGTAGCCACAAAACGCATCCGCACAATCGGCGCATATTCTTCAAGCACTCCGCGACAAATTTTTAACGCGGCAATAGTACGGCGAATTGCCGGTTTTGACAGCATATTTTCGTTGATAATGCCTTCGCCCAAGCGGGTAATTTTGGAAAATGTTTCCACCACATGAAACGAACTCGGCGTCGGTTCGGCAATCACCAAACGACAGGAGTTAGTCCCCAAATCGATTGCAGCATAGTACTCTCCGTTTGTGTTTTGGGGATTGTCTGCCTGAATTTGAGTTTTTTTCACGGGCTTCGTATTTTCTTTCCAACCTCTCAAGCTCACTCTGCTCCATATACTTCCGCTCTGATTTGTCGACGCAATTCGTCAATGCAAATCAAGCCTTTTTTGCCATCGTTATAATACCAATATTCCCAGCCGTTGCAAGCCGTTGCATTTTGTGCTGCCGCACCGACCTGATGGATTGAACCTTCGGCCGTATCGCTCTTGATTGAGCCGTCGGAACGAATGACCGCAGTTTTTTTGCCGCTGGCATCGCTCAGCTTATCCCCCGGTTGCAACATACCGCGTTCCAATACCGCACCGAACGGAATACGCGGCATTTTTTTCTTAACCGTATATTCCATAGCACAATCCGGCATAGGTACCACATTATCCAATCGCTGACGAGCACCCTCCACATATTCGGCATCACGTTCGATACCTATATAGTGACGTCCCATCTTTTTGGCCACCGCGCCGGTAGTTCCGGTTCCGAAGAACGGATCCAAAACCACATCGCCCGGCTTAGAAGAAGCCAGCAATACCCGATACAGTAAAGATTCCGGCTTTTGCGTCGGGTGCAATTTTTCGCCCTGATTATTTTTAAGTCGCTCTTTTCCGGTACAAATCGGAATCTCCCAAATGCTGCGCATCTGAGTTTCATCGTTCAGAGCTTTCATTGCCTCATAATTAAATGTATATTTTGCCTTCGGATTTTTCACGGCCCAAATCATGGTTTCGTGTGCATTGGTAAAACGTGTACCCTTAAAATTAGGCATCGGATTGGTTTTATTCCACACCACATCATTTAAAATCCAAAATCCTAAATTCTGCAATATATAGCCGACACGAAAAATGTTGTGATACGAACCGATTACCCAGATCGTGCCGTCTTCTTTTAAAATGCGCTTGGCGGCAGTCAGCCATTGTTTGGTATATTCGTCATAGGCTGCCAAGCTTTCAAAACTGTCCCACTCTTCATTAACGCCGTTAACCACACTGTTATCGGGGCGCAACAACGTATCGCCGAGTTGCATATTATACGGCGGATCGGCAAATATCACATCTACCGAGTTTGCGGGCAACTTATTCATTGTTTCAATACTGTCCGCATTAATTACGGTATCTAAAATTTCTTGTATTTTCATCCTCTTTCTACCTGTTATTACTACAAAGATAAAGTTATAAAGTTATAATTTTATTAAAATAATTAAACAAAAATTCGCTTTAAAAATTTATATCCGCAAAAAACAGGTATTTTCCCGCCGTTACCGATATTACTTCAATAATTCCCTAAGCTGAGCTTCTCGCGAAGATACAGCCATCAGTTCCGCAAATGACATGGTTGCCGCTTTAATACGCAGTCGCTGCAATTGTTTCATTTGCTGCGAAAGCACATCGTGCCGATCAGCCAAATCATCCAAAATGTTCTGTGCATCGCGTCTGATTTCCAAAGCCTGCAACAAATAGCCTATACGCTGTTGCACATAAAAGAAGCGGTTAGCATCCCAATGATGATAACGAAACCATATTTTGCGTTTCCAATCGGCTGCCTCTTCCGGCAACATCGCCATATATGAAACGTTAAAATCTTTATCCAGCCCCAATTCCTTAAATTCCGGCCACAAACGCGCAAACGAGCTGATTTCCGCCGGAGTGATTTCCAAACCGTAGGCGGCACGCTTACGACTCATAATACGCTCGTATTGCTCCGACGGGTTTTCACCCAAACTGAATCGACACACAAATATAATCGCCACAATGCCGAGAACAAAAAGCATTGTCTGTCTTAAACCGCGTCCTACCATATAAATTTCTCCATATAGTAATCGACCTTCAGCCCATAGCTTTCCGATAAGTCGCTCAAACGCTGTTCCACATTAACATCAACCTGATGTACACCTTCGGTCAAAAACAGCGTTTGGGTGCCAAATCCGTTACCCATGCGCATATCAGTCGCCATACCGTCACCGATAACCAAACAGCGCTTAGCCATAAAACCGGCCACGCTCTCGGCCAAATAAGCGGCAATTCTCACATCCGGTTTGCCGAACGGAATAACTTGTCCGCCCATCAGTGCATATTTTTCAGCCACAGCGCCCATACTTTCAACCACACCGGCATCAGTTATCAGCGATGTATTGTTGCCGACGCATAACAGCGGCAGACGCAAGTGCAATGCTTGTTCCAACACCGATATCATTTCATCCATATCAACGCCGGTATGATCCGTTTCCGCCAAAACAAAATCGGCCATAACCACACTGTCCGCCGGCTTATAAGTCAGTCCGGACACCACGCTTGAAGCATTTCCCGACAAATTGTAATAGGTTTCGCCGATACGATTATTTTTCAAATAAAAGTGGGCAATTTCTCCGGCGGTAATCATCGCATGAAATATATTCATCGGCACATTTTTGTGCTTGAGCAGATAATACAAATCCTTTACCCGCATTCCGGAATTAGAAGCGAGCATAATTTTTTTGCCGCTCTGATAAAGTTTAATCAGCGCATCAACCGCCTCATCGACAACCGTATCGCCGCGCATAAAAACGCCGTTAACACCGCTGATTACCGTATCAAAATCATCTTTAATCCGCGATATATATTTCAGTTTCTGATTCATACCGTTCCGTTTATTTATTACAATTACAATGTAGTTTAATCGGAATTGGTAAAAATTTAGATAAGATTTTACATTGATATAAAGTTATTTATTTGCAGAAGCATATTTTCGGTGAAATTATCCGCATTTTCGAGCCATATCTGCGGATTATCTATTTTATACCGATATTGCGGCTGTCCGTTTTGTACCCGCACCAACACCACCGCCAGCGGCTGCGATAAGTCATACGCGGCGGCATAATCATACGTATCGTCTTCAGCATAGTTAACGGAAAAAATATTAAAATAGTTGCTGTAATATTGTTCATATATATCGTAAATCAATTTTACGGCTTCGGCACACTCCGTACATTCGGCGTTGTTATAAAAAACGTACATTAAGGAAGTATCGGCATTTTCCGGTGAAGCAGCAACATATTCTTCAATATCCGAATTATCTGATGACATTTCGGCATACTGTGCCTCTGCCACAGTGCCGTACAAAAACAGCCAACCCCAAATCAACGCCCTCAGAGCGTACATATACCCCCTCATTCAGAGCGGCGAACAGGCGTCTTTCAACCACACTTTCTCATTTTCATTTAAATAAGGAGCCAAACTGTTATATACATTGTCATGATATTTGTTCAGCCACGCCCGTTCGTCGTCACTTAACAAATATACATCAATCAGCTTTTTATCAATAGGCACTTCGGTCAGCGGCACAAACTCCAAAAAGTCGGGATATTCCGCTAAGCAGCGAGTATATTGCAGATTTTCAATGCGAATTCCGTATTGCCCCTCTTTATATATTCCCGGCTCGTCAGATGTCACCATATTCGGCTTAAATCCGCAATCGGAGCCGGAAACGGAAATACTTATCGGTCCTTCATGGACATTACCGAAACAGGCTACCCCGTGACCGGTTCCGTGTTTATAGTCAAGTCCTTTTTGCCAAAGCAGAGAACGCGCGACAATATCCAATTTCTGCCCCGCCGTACCAATCGGAAAACGCAACCGTGCCAATGCAATATGGGCTTTTAAAACCGTCGTAAAATCAGCAATCATCTCGGCGCTCGGCTGTCCCAAAGCAATAGTACGCGTCACATCGGTGGTGCCGTCAAAATACTGCCCGCCGCTATCAAGCAGCAACAGTGAATTTTCCTTAAGTTCGGAGTTGGTTTGCGACGTCGGCTGATAATGTACAATTGCCCCGTTAGCCCCGCAAGCGGCGATAGTTTCAAAGCTCTCGCTGAAAA
>JBGUGE010000073.1:0-3433 GCA_045111335.1 Alphaproteobacteria bacterium
AATCCCACCGAGCTCACCAATAAAAAGAGGCCACATAGCGTGGCCTTTTTTTTATTGGTAATTTAGGCGAGGTGCGGATTTGAACCCGCGAGAAAGCGGGGCGATTTCAAGCGAAAGGCAGACGAGAGTATGCCGGTCGCGCAAGCGATGAGCGCAGATAGTCGTGAGGAGCAACAGCGACGAAGGACAATCCCACCGAGCTCACCAATAAAATACTTAAACCCGAAAGTTGTTAACTCTCGGGTTTAAATATCAATCACTGTCAACGGTACAAGCCCAAATGATGATTCTGCGCAGTATGCGCAACGTCAAAAGTAGTATTGCCCACACGGAAAGCATCCAAAAATAGCCTATAGCGGCCATCACATACATTAATAAAATGCGTAGGATGACAGGAAGCGTTCCATCGAAAGGATCGGCAAACAGACAGAGCGCTATTGCCGCCAGTAGGCACCACCTGACCGCTATCTGAGCTAATGGATAATCTCTGATGACAAACTTGAACAGCGAATCTCCCGTTGTGGCGAATAACGCGAAAATACCTGCAATAATGAAAAGTAACAGGACTACTCCCCAGAAAAGGATGTTAGCGTAAGATAATAATGTCTCCATAATGTATAAAAATTGATAAAACTGAGTTAATGATAAACCCGATTCATATTTTTGTCAGGCAAAAAACGTTTTATGTCAATTTCTTTGCACAGCACCCTGCTTAATATTGCGGTTTTTGTTGAACGGTCACAAAATCGGAGTATGATAAATAAAAATTTTTAGGGAGAAACTAAGATGTCTCGAACAGTTTTATTAATGGTGGCGTTGATGCTGCTGTTTATGTTTGTCGGCAATCTCGTCGGCGGACAGGAAGGTATGCAGGCGGCGTTTTTAGCGGCCTGCGCCATGAACTTTGTCAGCTATTTTTTCAGCGACAAATTGATTTTGAAACAATATAACGCGCAAGAAGCCACGCCGCAATCCGCGCCGGAATTATATCAGATTGTGCAACGTCTTTCTGCCAAAGCCGGACTGCCGATGCCGAAAGTTTATATTATTCCGGAACAGGTGCCGAATGCGTTTGCTACCGGTCGCAGTCCCGATCACGCCGCGGTTGCCGCCACTCAAGGCTTGTTAAAATTGATGACACCGCAAGAAATTGAAGGTGTGTTGGCGCACGAGATGAGTCACGTTAAGCACCGCGATATTTTAATCGGCACTATTGCCGCCACTTTTGCCGGTGCCGTTGCAATGTTGGCCAATATGGCGCGTGTCAGTACTTCCGGTTCAAGCTCCGCTAACCGTAATAATAACGGTATTTTGGCGGCAATTTTGATGCCGATTGCCGCCACCATTATCCGCATGACAATTTCGCGCACTCGTGAATATAAGGCTGATGAGGGTGCCGCCTATTTAACCGGACATCCCGAATGGCTGATGAGCGCACTCTCAAAGTTGGAAGGCTATTCGCAAAACTACCAAATGCAGCGCGCATCCTCACAAACCGCACACATGTTTATCGTTAATCCGTTCAACGGTTTATCCGATATTACCCGCCTGTTTTCAACTCACCCGAGCACCAAAGACCGGCTGAAGGCGCTGGCGCAAATTCAAAAGAAATTACAATAATTTCTCATTTTGCAAAAATTAATCCCCGGCACTTGTTCAATGCGGGGGATTAATTTTTTCACTTGCGTCGTCTTATACCGCTCTTAGCCAACAAGACCACGCCGACAAACGGAATCAGATAGAACCAGTATGCGCCGACATTGGCAAAACCTCCGTAGGCATGTGCCGATAGCATCATAACCATCAAGCCAATAATGATGGACAACGAGGCAAACCAATACATCACAGCATTGTTGTGCTTGCGGTGTTCTTCCTGACGATAGGCCTTTTCGGCGGAAGAAAGATGCATCTTATCGTCATCCTGCTGCCACCACGGATTCTTTTTCTTCCAATTCAAGTCATAATACAGCATTACTGCCGTAAGGACAATTGCCGTCAAAATAAACGGCGTACAAATAATACGAATTTCTGTCATAATGATTTTGTTTTAGTTCATAATTATTGATTTATGAACTAAATTTAGCACATACGACAGGTTTTTCAAGTATTATTTTGCACCGTGCGGCAATCTGCCGGCGTGTCCGCCGTAACCGTTGCCGACTTTGCGGCCGATACTCATAATTTTGGCACCGATACAGGTTTTGCAATGCAACGGCGTATCATCAACGCAAATCTTGCCCGGATAAAGCTCATAAAGTCGGCGATATTCGCCTTCGGTCACATTCGGCATTACCACATTGGCACCGCTTTGCAACGCCAAAATCCTCCCCATCGGATGTAAACTTTCCATTGCCGTCGTCGCCGGAATATTGATATCCGGCAGCAACAATCGCATCACCGCCATAACGCGACGCGCCCAATCGAGAGTGCCGCCGACCGCATCTTTAAGCGGAGTTTGCGCGTGCGGAATAAACGGCCCGATACCGGCCATATCCACATCAATATCTTTCAAATAAAGCAAATCATCGGCCATCGATTCAAGCGACTGCCCCGGCAACCCGACCATAATTCCCGAACCTAACTCATAACCGATTTCTTTTAATGACAGCAAACACTCGTGCCGATGCTGCCAGCTCATATCGGGATCGAGCCGGTGATATAAACCCTTGTCGGTTGTTTCAATCCGCATCAGATATCTGTCGGCACCGGCATCAAACCACGCCTTATAATCGCCATAATCCCGCTCCCCCACCGACAACGTTATCGCCACATCAAACTTTTTTATTGCCTCAACAATGCGACAAATTCTATCGCGTGAAAACCACACATCTTCGCCCGATTGCATAACAATCGTCTTAAAACCCATGGCTGCGGCGCGACGTGCGGTTTCCACCAGTTCTTCCTCGCTCATACGATAGCGTTTAAGCGCCTGATTATCGCGGCGGACTCCGCAATACATACAGTTGTTCCGGCATATATTTGAAAATTCGATGAGCCCGCGCAAATGTACCTCATCGCCAACATAACGGCGACGTACTTCATCGGCTTTTCTGAACAAATCATCCTGATTTTGCTCATCGGCCAACAGTTTTATAATTTCCGCTTTTTCCAATTCCATGTGCTCAATATAATCGGCCAAATTGCTTTTGTAAATAAAAAATACCGATGCCGTCAATTAGTGAAATCAGCGTGCTCACGACCGTTTCGGCTGCGGCGCATAAATACGCGCCGCTTCCTCACGTCGAAAGGCGTTCTTCTCTCACCAGAACACTCCTTATACCAAAAAGGCCACCTCATCGGTGGTCTTTTTTTGGGTATATGGCGCGCTCTGGGCGATTGTCCTTCGCTCCGCTCACGACCGTTTCGGCTGCGGCGCATAAATACGCGCCGCTTCCTCACGTCGAAAGGCGTTCTTCTCTCACCAGAACACTCC
>JBGUGE010000074.1:0-47447 GCA_045111335.1 Alphaproteobacteria bacterium
TTGTGGTTGTTACCTTATACATTAAGGTGCTTAAACTGGGCAAGAATTTTAAGTTAGGTAAAAACATTACCTATCTGAACTACTAAACCCTGAAAGCGTATGGAAAAGAACTGTAAAACGCCGCAAGGCAAGAAAGCCTATACGGCAGAAGATGTAAAAGCCATGGGCTTTTCTATTGAAGAGCCGAAAAGGTTACGCTCTTTCAAGAGCAGTCCTTATTACAGATGTAATCACTCTTAAATGCAAATGCGTATGAATCTTTCTATGATGAAGAAGTTAGCTAATTGGGGGCCTGCGGATGAACCTAAACATAAAGCACTCTTTATGGCCAGAAGGCATTATGGTTTGTTTAGTGAACAAAGAGCTAAATATGAGCCGATCCCTCTTTTGGAAGAAGCTGAGGAAAAAGCAAAGAAAGACGAGTCTTGCTTTGGATACTACGTATACGAAAGAACGTATAGAATTGTAGATGACAAACATATCTATGACAAAGAAGTCAAATGCCTCAGAAATGTTGTGTTTGGCAAGATGCTTACTCGTGAGCAAGTTCAAGAAATGTATTCCAATAGCAAGCAAGTCATTCTAGATGTTATTCTTGAGCGTATGACTAAAGAAAACGCCGACAAGGTCTTTCATACCCGCACAGGCCGATGGCTTTCGGTCAGTGAACTCGGTGTGAATGCACAAATAGTCGAGTGTTAGAAACTGTTGTATACGAAAACTCCCCCGCCGCCATAACAGGCCGCGAGGGATTTTTTAACTAAAATTTATTCTTTAATGCTTATGGTAAAGTCAGATTTAACTAATGGAGCGTTGAACATGGTTTCAGTTATTGGTATGGTTCGTTATTCGGTGGCGGCATCATTTGCTTTTCCCGATAGACCTGATGTCAAGCACAAAGTGTTTGAAGATCCGTATTTCTCTCAGCGTTTGGCAATGTTTAAGGGCATTACGCTCAAGAGCTTTGCCGGACAGACTTGTAAAGATTTTGTCTTGCTCGTGTATCATTCATCGGCAATGCCGGAAGATAAGAAAGCGATTTTTGCCGAGCTCGAAAAGCAATATCCGTTTATGAAGAACATCTTTATTGATGGCGCAAAACTGATATTGCCGGAAGAGTTCCAAAGACAGCGCATTATGACTTTCCGCATTGATAACGATGACGGTATGCCTGCAGACTTTGTCGGTAAGCTCAAGGATATTGCGGACAGCAACAATCCTATGTATGACGACGTAGCGTTTTCAATTCCAAAGATGCGCAAACTCGCCCACATCGGCAAAGATGAGTTTCAGACCAATGATTCGCTGTTTATCTCGAATTCCATGGGCTTGGCTTATCTCTCGACCGAGGGTAAGAACGTGATGGATTGCGGCAACCACCGCCTTGTGCCGTATCACTACCGTATGATGTGTATTGACGGCATGGGTGGTCTGCAGATAATCAACGGCACGAATGTGGCCAACAACTTCCGCAAGCCGCATTATAAGCAAACCGAGCCGTCTTACTACACGGAGCAAGAAATGCGCGAATTGCTGAAATCTGAGGGCTATCCGGAAATGGATATTCAGGATATTCCTATTCTGCCCGAACCTTGCTGATTAAAGCACTGTATAAAAAAATAAGCGACCGGAAAACGGTCGCCTATTTTTTTATAAATGATTTTATTAAATCTTGGCTGCTGTATTTTGTGCGGCCATAATTTTTTGATTATTCTCAATGTAATTTCTAACGTCTAACGCCGCCTGAACAATCAATTTTTGAGCCGGAGACTGCTCGTGAACGTGATCATCTCCCGCATCAAAAACCATTGAGCCATGATATATATCCGTCAAATTATCCATCAGATTGGCTTTGCCTTTAGATGCAAATTCTTTATGATTATATTCATAAGCCACTAAATTCGTGTTTTTCTCGGCTTCCTTACCGTTTTCAAAAATTGTAACGACTAAGCTTGTGTCTTTTTTCTGCAAATCAGGAAACATATCATTTCCGACTTCGTGTGTTTTGTGATTATAGCTAAAATCAACCTTTACTTCGCCTTTATCGGTTTTATAGGTAATATTAGCACCACCATTTTTATTAAGTCTTACAATAGGTTTTGTTGTCATGGCATTTCTCCTTTAATTTTTTATGGATAATACACCTTTTTTCATAATTCCGCAACCGTTTTTTTATTACAGAAATAAAGTTTTGTTATCGTTTTGGGTTGCTTTTATTGTAAAAATACACTATAATCGCGGAAAATTAAATCTTGAATCATTGGAAAAAAATATGGCAGAATTAAAGTGTCCGGCAGACATACTCTACGAAAAAGAATGGCGTGCATCTTACGGCAACTCCTGTAATGCTATCTTTTTGAGTGATGTTATGAAAGATCATGAATCAATGCGTAAATTATTTCATTCTAACGGCGATACATATAGTATGTCTCCATTGGTCGGCATTTTTTATGATTATTATAAAGACCACGACAAAGAAAAGATGCTGGACCGAGTAGAAAAAACAACCTATAGCGATGATTATTATCCCTCCTGTCAGCCGTTTTCGGTTGATGAATATGAAGGAAAACGAGTTTTAAGGGATTGGAGTTGTAAGCACACTTTTTGTGTTGCAAATAAGGAATCTCCTTGGGCTGATTTAAAAAATTATGAAAAAAGAGCGACCGTCAACATAAGGGATGACTTCAACTCCAGACAAAGCGTATATTACGATAATAAGAGTGTTGCCGAAGTCTTAAAAGATACAGCGGAAAAAACCACATTTTTAGAAAAACAAATAGAAGAACTGACTAAGAATGAACAGTTGGATTTATTGGTGCGCAATCTTATACAAAATCGCGATGAAAAGCTTCATATGCCAACGTATGCGAAAGCCTTAAGACTGATAAATAATGATTTAACTCAGGCTTTTGACGGTAAAACTGAACCGCTCAATGCTGATGCCTATGTGCCGGTAATCATTATGCTTGATGAAATGTCGGCGGAAGTTTTCAACCAAATAGATTACAAACAGCAACGCACGTTTCATAAATCCGATTTAGGTCAGGAAATGCTACGTTTTTCGTATTTAACCACTCAAAATATGCGCGAAAAAGATAAATATGAAGGCTTTTCTTCAGAGAAAATGAACGCTTGGCTGTCCGATATAAAAAATACCGATTTGTGGCAGGTGGCACAACGCAAAATCACAGAGGCCATTCTTGAAAGATGGGCAAATCGAGTTGATGTCGGCAGTCTTTTGAACAATAGAATGATGGAACTGGCAACAATAAAACCGAAACCTAAAGAAGCAATGTATGCCGATTATTGGCAAGAAGACAAAAACCGCTCAATGTATATGAACTTATACGTTAAGCCGCAAAATAATCGATAATTGCACTTACTATGCAAAAGGTGATATAAGGTAATAAAATGACTGATAAACGTTACACCGCTATTGTGGCAACACTCTTTGATTCATCGGCCGATGCCACGCTTGACTACGCGGTAACTCGTTACAATATTCACAAAATGGTACTTTTGCTGACCGTGATTGCCTTTATCGGGCAACTGGTTATCGGTGCGGCTTATACCGGCATTGAATGCACGTTCAAAGCTCTGCCGTATGTGGCGTTGCACGGGGTGTTGATTTTGCTCGGCTACATTTGTTTTCTGAAAGCGTTGAAATATACGCCGATTGCCTTAATCGGCTTGGTGCAGAGTAGCGAACTGTTTTTCACCACGATTATCGACAGCATTTTGGGCTATCTCTCGCTGTCGGTGCATTTTTTTGCATTGCTCTTTCTGTTTGTGTTTGCCATCGCGCTGTTTTACCTCAATTCGCTCAACGGCGAAACCGCCTCGTTTAAGAAAGTCAAGCCGATTGGGATTGCACTGACCATCGGCACGATGTTGCTTTATGTGATTGCCACCTACATCATCAAAGTTGCGGCGGCGTATGGTGCTAACGAAATCACGCTCAATGTCGGCTATTATGTGGTGGCAATTCCATATTTCGGCTGGCTTGCGCTCAAAGGCACGGACGACGATAAAAAGAACACCGCCAACCTGCGCTGGTGGAACGGTTTTTACTTTCTGGCGATTGCTATCGGTGTTTTGGAAACGATTTTTTATGTGTTTGAAACGTTCAGTTTTATCAATGACACGCCGACTATCGTGATGGCGATTAAACAAATGGGAATTTTTGTGATGTTCTTCCTCTCGGTGCTGTTCAAAACCGATAAATTTACCAAGCCGAAACTCCTCGCGCTTATCCTCGGCTTTATCGCGATTACAGGGTTGTATTTCAACTAAAACAAACATAGCCAAAATTTTAATCTTGACAAAACTTGCGAAAATCTGTATAGTTTTTTGTAGAAAGAAAATTATGTTGTATATATTAGAATCCTCACGACAAGGCGTGAGTAATTAAAGGCTTATGAATAATGTGTCTTATAAGGTAACTATTACCGTGATTGGATGTTTGTTTGTTCTGTTTTTAGGTTATAGGAGCTATATTGAATATACCAAAAAAGTAGAGCAAGCCGAAGTTAAGGTTTCGGTTGTATCAAGCATGAAAACACTTACCGATACTCACTATGGTCTGGTAAACATGATGCCCGTTGTATCTCATTCAACGTATGATGAGATTTCCCTTGAAAATGGAGAAGTGTTATCGTTTAAGGACTGCTCTTGGCGGAGCCCTAAAGGAGTAAATAATGGCGATACAATAATCTACAAGTTGGATAATTATATTGTAGCCATTAAAAAGAAGTGACTCTTTCACAATAACCCCTCGCAGTTTAACCGCTGTGAGGTATTTTTGTTTTTAAAGGTAAAAAATCGCTTGTTGATTATCAAAAATAAATATGCTATCGTATAGGCAATGTTTAGAAAGAGGTGCAAAATGCAGCAACAGAAAGTTATTCTCATTACCGGTATGCCAGGGGCAGGAAAAACCACGCTCGTCAAAGAGTTGCAGAAAAAATATGCCAATGCGGTTGCCGTGTCGGTCGATTTAATTCAGGAAAGTTTATACGATACATTGGGCTTTGCTTCGCCGGATGAACGGCGCAAGTTGAAAGCCGCCGCCTTTAAAATTGCCTTGGATGAGGCCACAGACTACTTAGAGCAAGGACTTATTCCGCTTTTGGAATATCCTTTCTGCGACCGCCACAAAGAAATGCTGACTTCTGCCCTTAAAAACAAAAACATCCTTAATTTGCGGCTTGATTTACCGCTGGAAGAAGCCTATCGCCGTTTCCATGAGCGTGATTTGTCCGGCAAGCGGCACCCAGGGCACTATTATCAAAGTTATCCGCCTAAAGACGGCGACAAACCGGCATATCAGATTTTTGAGGACTTTCAAAGCGCGATGCACCGCACGCACACGCCGGAATTTGAAATGGGACAGACTTTGAAAATTGATGCCACGCATTTTCCGTTGCCGATGGATAAAATCTGCGCGTTTATTGAAAATTCCACCGCGCCGCAACCAAATATGAGAACTCGCGATGGCCGATAATTTGACGCAACCGAAACTCATTATCGTTGACTGCGACGGCGTTTTGTATCATCCGTCCGAGCTTGATATTAACGCTATGGTGTATGCGTTTAATGTTGTGTGCGATGATTTCGGATTAACGGCCGAGAAGTTTAATTATATAGAAAATTGCACGCGCGATAAGCCAATAAAAGGCTTTTATAACTATATTGATTCGGTGGCGCAAAAAGTCGGTGTGCCTACCGAGGATTTTATTTTGCAAATGGTGGCGCATATTGATTATTCGCATATAAAAGCCGACGAAAGCGGTATTTTGCCGCAACTGTATGCGCTGAGCCGCAAGTGTCAGGTTTGCATTTGCACCAATAACCATTTGGCGCACCTGAACCATATCTTAAAGGCAAAGTTTAACCTGACGGCAGAAAGATTGCCGTTTGCGGTGTTTGATATGTGCTACGCCGCGGAAAACGGTCAATTTCGCACCAAAGAATCCCCGTTTTTTGTGGCTAAACTGGAAGAACATTTCGGTATTTATGCACGGGATTTTCTGTGGATTGACGATAACCCGAAAATCTTGGAAAAAGTCGCCGCTTACGGCAGTCAGGCGGTGCAAGTTACCGAAGAAAATCGCCTGATTGATATCTTGCGGCAAATTAACAGTCGTTTTACCGGAAATAAATATCCATAATACTGTTTTTTAAAGTTACTGCTTGAAAAATAAGTGGAAATAATATAAAATACGTCGCAAGATTGGAGATTAAAATGCCGGTAAATTTATTGAACGAAAAGGATTTGAACGATTATCTTGCCGATATTGTGTATCACGGACAGGAAATGGAGGTTTTCAAATCCGGCGATTTTAAGTCATTGGGATTTGTTGAGCAGAATAAAGATGCTATTGTTCGTTCTATGCTGATGCAATGGTGCAAACACCGTCTGCGCAGTCATCTGGCGGAGGATTTACCGGAGCATAAAGAGTTCTTAAAACCGATTACGGCTGATGAGCCGAACTTACCGGCATGGGCGGAACGCTGTCTGGCTCAGGGCAACCCCATACATCGCTTTGAAGCGGGCAAAATACCGGCAACGCTGACCGAAAACATAAGTAAGATACGCGATTATCTGTATTCCGCGGCAGAGAGTTACGTCAATAAGACTTTGGCACGAGTTAAAGACACTAATGCCAAAGGTAAGGAGCAAATTTCACCGAAATTACGGATAGATTATTTAAAAACCCAAGAAGCTTATGACACATTTGCTAAAACTTTAGCTGAGGCTGAAAAGTGGCATGATATTATGGCACAAAAGGCAGAATTAAGAAAGCGCAATGAAGAAATGTATCAAGCCTCACTTGCCGGAACACAAAGCGTAATGAAACTGGCGGACGGCATGGAAATCGTGCAACTTACCACACCAAAGGCACTTGATTATGAAAGTGAATATATGGGACACTGCGTGGGCAAGGGAGAGTATGATGCCGGTGTAAAAAATGGTAATATTGAGATATACTCTTTACGTGATGCCGACGGTATGCCGCATGCTACTTTTGAGGTGCGGAAAAATAAAGATGCCGACAAAGAAGAAATTCATCAATGCAAAGGCAAAGGTAATAAGGCTCCGGTGGCTAGATATCGTTCGTATGTTCAGGAATTTGTAAATGCCAAAGACCTTGACATTATCGGGGATCAAAAAAATATCGGCTTAGTTAAACTGTATGACACTAAAACAAAAAAATCCAAGTATTACGATATTTGCAAGTTATGTAATTTACCTAAAGATAGAGAATACGTAATTAAAGGAGATTTAGATTTATCGCGAATGAATTTAACAGAATTACCTGATTTATCAAATGTAATTATCGAAGGTAGCTTCAGTTGTGCCGGTAATCAGCTTACAACACTTAAAGGTGCCCCGAAAAAAGTCGGCGGAAATTTTGTGTGTTCTGATAATGAACTTTTTTCGTTAGAAGGAGCGACACAGGAAATCGGCAGAGATTTTATTTGTTCTTATAATCAACTTACAACACTTAAAGGTGCACCGAAGAAAGTTGGTGGAAGCTTCTTATGCAATGATAATCAACTCACATCATTAAATTTTTCACCTAAGAAAATATCAGGTGATTTTGTTTGCAGAGGAAATGAAAATATTAACTCTTTATGGGGGATTTCCAAATGCCAAAATATCCGTTGTGATTTAGGTTTGGCAATTAGGTATGGCATATCAGGAACCCTTTTTTCTTATGAAAAGTTATCAGATACCGATGTTTACAAAAATGAATGTAACAGACTTGGTTTATCAAAAAAGGAACAGATAAAATGACTAAGATTATAGCCGGTTTCGGCGGTGTCGGCAAAACAACGCTGGCAAAAAAATACAAAAATGTTTTGGATTTGGAATCCACACCGTATAAATATTTGATTGAAAACTACGACAAATATGATGCCGAAGCCGTTAAAGGACAAGGTATTGCTAAAAAAGAACTCAATCCGGATTTTCCGCACAATTACGTTGCCGCCGTTAAGGAAAACATCGGTAAATACGATTATATTTTGGTTTGGTGTCATCCGGAGCAGTCGTTGCCGAATTTGGATAAAGCCGGTATTGATTACGAGATATTTTTGCCGACACGTGATGCTTTGGACGAGTATCGTCAGCGTTTTATCAACCGCGGCAATTCGGAGGAGTATGTCAACCGTGTCAGTTCCAAAGAGGGCTACGACAAGCGATTGCCGCAATGGCTTGCTCTTGGTAAGCCGATTGTATATTTAGAGGCCGGCGAAACCTTGGAGAGTTATTTCTTGGCGCACCCGAATTATCCCAAACTTCAGCCGAGAGAGGTAAATGCGCTTAATCTCAAAAAGTCAAAAGCCGATATCGAGCGGTAAAAATTAACATTGCCAAAATTTTATTCTTGACAAAACTTGCAGAAAATGTTATTTTCAATGCATAAATCAAATTATATTAGGTATTATTTAAAAATCCTCACGAAAAGGCGTGAGTAATTTTAGAGTTATGGAAACTTTAGTTAGATGGATAGATTACTTTGTGAGAGGAACTGGATTCTTCTTCGTATGTAGTTTGTGCGTTGCTCTGATTTTTGGTAACGGTACTTTGCTTTTAGGTGCTTTGTCCTTATTGCTTGGTTTTGCATCTATGTCACTGATTACTGCCGCTATCATCGGCTTTATGTATTGGCTGGAAAATCGCAAGGAGCTGTATGCCCATAGCGAGAGACAGATGAGTAACGCTTAAAACGCTGGCTTATGAAAACCGTTAAGAGATTCAATGAATGGTGGAGCTACCGCTCCCTCGGCGAAAAGACTATGTTTGTTCTGATAGCCATAGTCGGTGTATTATCGGCTTGTCAGTGCTATATGCACACACGTTGCATCGTCGACTATTTGATGTAGTGTTTATAACCTCTAAATGAAAAGCGCGTATGGAAAAGTTAAGAACAATACTTGTCGGAGCAGGAATAATCTCTCTCGGAGTAATGGTTGTGGTGTTTCTTATCGCTCTGGTGAGACAGCAGAACGTTGCCGAATATACTCAAGGAAAGTTGAAGCGTGAAAATCGTCGACTTGAGATTGAAATTCAACAGCACGATTATTTGTTCGGCAAGTACGCCGACAGTATCTCCGATGAGATGCTTCGCGATTTCTACCCTGAGGTCAGCAATCTGGATTCTCTGCGTAATCACCTCAAAGAGAGGTACGAGATTAGGCTGAGAAATGATACTGACGGCCTTTGTTATTGAGATCAAAAACCCCCTCACAGTTTAACCGCTGTGAGGTGTTTTTGTTTTTAAAGCAAAAAAACGCCCTGACGGATTACTCCATCAGGGCGTTATTCATTTCTCACAAATGGCCTCGTAAACCACGTTGTTGCGGTCGATTTGGCGGATTGTTTCGGCAGTATCATTGTCGTAGTCGGCATAAATCGGCTCATACAGCAGACAATAATTACCGTTTATACTTGTTGTGCAAGCGTTCAATCCGGTCAGGATTACTAAGGCTACGGCGAGCCTCTTGAGCTTTTTTAATTGCATTGTTTTCCTCCTTATTCTTCTGATTTTCTGCCGATTCGCGGGCATTTTTATAACCGAATAAATACAAAAAAAGAGCGATAGCACCGAACACCACCGCTCTAAACTTCTTTATCAAATTTATCAGGCTTGTCATATTTATCATTTTTGATTTCCTTTCGATACATTCCGATGTCGCGCACGCCGCTTATGCCGAGCATTATACCGAGAGAGGTCAACAACTGCTCCCAGTCGATAATATCAGCCTTGAAGTATGGTGCGATGACGCAGTTATGAAAAAATCCGTAACAGAGTATCCACCCGATTAGCGGAATCCAACTCCGGTTATTTAATTTTCGCATAGGTCTATTCCTTGTTGGATAAGTTCGTCCGAATACGGTTGAACGCCGTTTTCCATACGAATAACGGCTTTGATAAACACGGTTAAAATGCCGCGTTCCTCAATATCAATAATCGTGTCCGGATAAACGCCGATTTGCTCTGCTACCGTCTTAATATAGGCCTTTGTCTGGTTTTCATTCGGCGGTGCATAGCGGCTGATTATCTGGCGCACAGTGTTCAAACCGTGGATTTTCTTGTAGTTCATTAAAACTTTGGCAAGCGCACGGATGCCGAACACCGGCGATTTAAATACACAAAAGGCAGGATCAATGTTCCTGCCTTCCGGATTTAAGCCTTGCCAATTCTGCCCATGGCGAATATTGCCCGGATTATTGTTTCTTATTCCGCGTGGTAGTTTTTGATTCATTATGCATCTCCCAAATAAGTTGTCGTAAGTCGTCAATTTTGAGTTCAAGCCGGTTTATATGCACTTGCGTGGCATATTCTTTGGCGACTTGAACCTTGAAGTCGTTTAAGTCCTTGCGCATTTCGCCGTATTTGTGAACAAGCCACACAAACGCCGGAACGCAAACAATTTGTAAAAATTGTAGCCAATCCATGATGTTCTCCTTAATTTTGATGAACACGGTCATCTTCAATAACCGCCGTGATTTCCACTTGATTTGAGCGTGGTCGAATGCCGGTAACACGCGCATAAACGCTCCATTTGTCCTGCGTGCCGAAAGCATAATGCGTACGTTCCACACCGGACGTGGTTAAAATTTCCGCATCCGGCTGAGTTTTCAGCATTACCTCGGTATTTAACTCCGTTGCCGTAACTTCGTAAACGCCGGATAATGAGCCGTTTTTATTGCGTAATGCCAGAACGTTTTTCACGCCGGACGTAAATTCCACCGGCTCGGACAACGTGAGCTTTAGGCCGTCTTTGGCAATAATCTCGCCACCGCTACCCCAATGAGCCATATCGTGCGTAATTGCTATAAGGTCACCATACGTCGGGATTAAACCCTCAAGCTCGGTTGTAAAGGTAACAATCCGCCGCCGGTAGCGATTAGCCAGAGCCATATACACGGCTTCGCGTTGTGCTTGCGCTTTGTTCGTACAGCCGAATAATTCCACCGTGGCGGTTTTATCGGAGTTTGAGCCGCTGAACGTTCCGGTAATCTCAGAAGTCTTCCAAGTATTTTCCGAAAAATATTCCACGCATACGCTGTCGGCGGTATCTTCAGACGGCATAATATATTGGATTGAGAGCGAGTTCTTCACGATATTACGCGGACTAAACATAGCAACAGGTATTGTTTTTGGTTCATCTCTCACAAAGCGCACAATTCCACCTTGAATAAAAGTCACCGCACGCCCGACTTTTGCCACACGCGAGAGTGCCTCATAAACCGTCAATTTACTGTCAAACACGGCGTTAAACGTATCGCCGCGACTGCTCCATTTTTGGTCGAGTTGATAAAGAGCATTTAAGTCTATAGATTTATCGGTTAGCTTTGCTCCGTAGTCGGCTTTGAGAATATCTGCCAATGCCCAAGCAATCGAACGTGTGGCTTTCAATCCACTCCAGCCACCACTCGGTGTCCAAGTTTTGAGCTTTCGTGTTACAATGCAATTTACCATATTGCTGGCACGTTGAGAAAGATTATCGGTTGCTCGCATTACAACGGCCAAAAGCGTTACGTTGCCATAGTTTTTATCTGAAACCACATAGCCTTTTGCGGCAACCCAACGTAATTCATGGCCTGCTCTTGAGCTTTCGTCTTTATCATCAAGCCGTGTTGCCCGAACTTCATAACGTCCTTTTGTTACCGAATAAGCGTATGTTCTATAAATACCGTCAATCGTAGCGGCTGTAATTGATTCTGTGCCAAGTGTTTTCCATTCGCCGAGAGCGTTGTCTTCATTGTCAATCAATCGAGCATCTACACGCCATTGAACTGTCTTATTTTCTAAACCGCCGCTATCGTTAGCATAATACAAACCTCGTTGACAAGCGATGTCAATTTCAATTTTATTTACGACAGTTTCTGTCGGGTTTAGCACAAAACCGCCGCTTATCGTTCCTTTCAATAATTCTTGTCCGGCTATTTCTGCCGAAGTAACGACATCTTCATCAAACAGCGTGTTAGTTTCGCCTGGATTGATAACCTTGTAGGTTATCTCCTTAAACGAGCTGATCGGCGTGTCCTCAATACGGATTTGTTCAACAGAATAATTGCCTTGCCCGATACAATGGAGCTGATATACAAACTGGTTATTGTTTTGATAACGGTAATAAGGTTGCGCGGCAAAATCCGGATAAATTAAGTGTTTTCCATAAATAACCGGAATCGGATTGCCTAAACGCGCAGAATTTCCCTGCGCTTGCAGAGAATACGTCGGACTTTGCGTATAGGATGATGAAGTCATACCGTTAAGCGACGGCTTTGGTGTCGGAACAAGAGCATTAACCAAGATACTACCGCCGATAGAAACAGCCGCAGCCGCCGCGGCACCCCAAGCCGCACCGTAAGCCGCGCCAACCGCACCACCGGTATAAACCGAGGCGACGATCACCGCAACGGTTAAGACTACTTGCACCGGATTTGAACTTTTACCACCGCCACCGCCGCCAAGCGGAAGCGTAACAAAGCAGACAAGCTCATTATTTTCCAGAACATCGCCCCAGTTTTTACGCAATACCGGAACGCCGTTAATTAGGCATAAGACCGGCATTGTCATATCAACTTTTTGCTCGCGTATAATTTGCCAAACAGTTTTTGGCTGTTCTAAAATTGCGCTTATCCGCCCTTTGTCCGGCTGACAAGGATTAGTAAAATAGTTAAAGTATAGCATTAAATATTCTCTTTTACGCGATAATAAGAATGTAAAAACCAACCACAAAGATTTAGAGAAACGGCATTTTGAAACACGACACCGCTTCCACGCACACAATGCAAAACACCACCGCCGTCAATATCAAGCCATAAACCGGCGTGAACAGGATTTTTCGCTTGCCTCATTAAAACAACGTCGCCATCACGCGGCTCAGCTACTTCAAAAAACGCTTGAAACGCCAAATCATTTTTGAAAGCGTGCAAAACATCGCGCAAATTGTCCGGATTGATATAAACCTGCGGCACATCGTGTCCGTATTCTGTTTTAAGCACATAACGCACAAAACCCCAACAGTCGAAACTGTCGGGGCCTTGAGTGCCTGCCACCCACGGCAAGCCGATATATTTATTTGCAAAATGAGTCATCTTGACAAACCCGGATATTTTTTAACCGTATAGTTTTCAGACGGAAACGATTTGTTTCCTATGTCCATCATCCGCGCCGTTGCGGTAATTTTTAGAATATCAACCTGAATGTCGGTAATAACAAGAGTTATCGGCGGATTCATCTGCGGACAGCTTTTGTCATTTGATAAATAAGGCCGATAAGTCATCTCAATCATATCTTGCGTTTCGATAGCATTATCCAAGTATTGAATAAGCTCAGTTGAAACGTTATCAAGCGTGAGCGTAATTTCCGGCACCGGTACAGTTTCAACCGGTGGCAGTTGTAAATCAAACGCCATAGCGATAAATTCCACCGTTTTATTGGCATCGAGCGGCGCGGTGCTTTCCAGCTTGCATTGATGGTTAACATTATCACGCACCACCCGAATTGCCGTCTTTTTACCGCTACTATCTACGAATGACGGATGCCTTAACTCCAATGTATGAAGTATGGTAACATCACTCGGCGCAGAGGCATACGCTTCCTTTAGTGCTTCAGTTAAGGTTGCATCAGTCATTGTTCTTCCTCTTGCGGTTCTGGTACCGGAAATTCAACCCATTCAACCTCTATGTGATGTTCGCCCTCATTAAAAGACTGCGCACAATAATTTTTACCGTCTTGTGGCGGCTCATTTATTGTTTTATATCCCTGTGCAAAGGCTTCTTCCTCGGTAATATCGCCCAATTCGTAATTATTAAGCATAAAACCATTTATAAGTTTGTGATAAACTGTCATTTTGCCTCCTTATTGTGCATTTTGAATTAAGTCTATAAGATCCCACTTTGTGGGGGTTTGCTTTTTCAAATCGTCCGGTGGTTGCGTGAAATAATCGTCCTTGCCTATATCACGCGTAAAAGTATGCGTGCTGTTTGTAATCGTGTTTGATGCGACAGACGTTATTGTATCTTGACCGGTTAAATTCAACCCAACAAAAGATTTATAGTTTGCGGCCGGACTTGGTATTGAATAGACGGTTCGCTGTTGAACGTTGCCTGTGCCTGCAAAAAGCACGGCATTTGGTGCACCATATGTGTTGTCGCTGTGAACGATGTTAGTAAAAGTTCCATTAACAAGTTTAGTATGGCTGTAATTATAATAACCATCAGATTTTATGTATCCGGAAAGGCAAATATCTATCACGTTTTCTGCCATTAGCGGAGGGTTATTTGAATTTATGTTATACAATTTACCATCAGAAGTCAGCGCGTAGTATCCAGCAAGCTTTACAATATTTGCACCTAAGTCACCGGAACGACTTAATGTGCCGTTACTTCCATAAATAAAAAATCTTGACTGCTTTGAAAATATGCCGACAGAGCTATATATGGAAACACAAGAAAAACCGTTTTCGTCACTCAACCTTGTTAATGTTGTTGTATCCGTACCATACGGCGTTGTTACGGCGATTTTATACGGATAAGTATCCCGAATTCCCCACGTTGTACTACTTTGCGTGCTGACTATTTTATTCCATGTACCGCCATTATCCAAGGTGTACCAAAGTAAAGTACTCTGATTGGTAAAACGACACAATGTTCCATTTTTAATGCCGTAATATCCCATACCGATGTAAGTCCACTTAGTACCGGTATCAACGTATTTTGACGAGAAAAAACTGTATAATTTCCCATCGTTAATAGCTACTCCATATCCGGTTGTATCCCATGTTGATTCAGTACCTTCTTGTGTCAATGCGCCGGTTGTTGAGTTATATTTATAAAGTTTTCTATTATAAACAACTGTTGTGTAGCCAACACCGCCCACACTTGAACATGAAACACCATCAGATACAGAACCATTTGTATTTAACAAAATTTGAGCACTTCCGCCTGAAAAATTTTGTGTCCATGTCCAAGCATACGCTTTTTGCAATTCCCGAGTAAGCAAATTTAAACCACCCCGACCTTCATCTGACTTTTTAAGGTAGGTTGTTGCAATATTATTGCCATCAGCATCAGCTGTTGCTTTTGCCGCAGTTTCCGTCTTGGTTAAATAAGTGGTTGCAATATTATTGCCATTAGCATCTGCTGTCGCTTTGGCCGCCGTTTCGGTTTTGCCGAGTTTGTTGTTTAGATTGGTATTTACGGTATTTATTGCCGTATTTACCGCACCGGAAGTGATAGCATTATTAGAATTTGCCGTTGGTGTGCTGTCCAACTTAACAATACCTGCTTTAGACGTGGTCGCTGTCGGAATATTATCCGTATAGGGATAAAGATAGTCGCCGCTCTTATTTTTAAGCTTCACATTACGATTTGCCATAAATATCTCCTGAAATTATTGCTCCCGAAGATATTATGACACACAGAGTTAAGCTCGCGGTCATACTAACCATAATCGGTTGGGAGCGTTATCCGATAAGGTTTTATTGTAGTATTAGTCACGTTCTTAGTCCTTTAGTCTCGTTTAGTCTGAAAGTGTTTCTTGCCATTGCTCGAAAGTTAAAAGTTCAACATTCGGAAAGTTTTCCTGTGCCGGTATATCCCGCAAATATTGCAAATAGCGCAAAATCTGCGTGTATGTTGCCAGATTATCCGAAGTTTCAATTCCGAGTTCCTGCTGGCTTTTATAGCGTTCAATCCGCCATTTTATACCGTCAATCAAAGCATCTCGTTTTTGGCGTACAATGGCGGCTTTTTCTTCATCTGTCGGAATATATGGCTCACTAAACATCGCCTCAAAATATTCGCCTCTATCAACAATTTCGCATTTATTGTTATTGCAATAAGAGGCAAAATCAGCATATTCCTTATTTGTGTAAGGTTTATTAAGTCTCATTAAAAGCTCCTTTAATGGTTAAAAATTTGATATTTATAAATGTTTTCAGAAAAATCATTATTTGCAGACGTTCCGCTTACTGCTTTTTGCGCTGAAATCGTGATTTCCTGAATTTGACAAGAATATGAACCGTTATTCCAATCTGGTCGCAAACAAATACGCAAACGCTTTGTCTTATTTGAGCTGATATCTTGTTCCAAGGTTAATTTTTCATTATTGCCCGATAGATTGAATAAACGTGTTCCGACAGAGCCGTTATCATTTACGACATAGCCCATCGCTCGCCTTAATGCACAATGATAGCCACTCTGAAATTTGCAAACGATTTTAATGTGTGTAATTTTCATATATTGCGGAAAACAAACATCAAAAACGTCATACGTTTGCTCGTTTACCGATGATTGTGAGACATTTGATGCCCCAAGCGTAAAGACATTGCCGGTATTTGAATCCATCGCAAGATAAACTTTATTAAAATTCTTCATGGATGAAGAACCCCAAGTTTCTATCTTGGTTTGGTCGCTCGAATTTGTTGCGCCGGTCTTTTGAGGATCTTCCAGCCACATTTCGGCGGAAGAAAAATTTGATGTTAAAACCGGCTGTGTCCATTCCGCATATTTGAAATACCTTTTATCCGAATTTCTTTTGGCTTTGCATTTCAAAACAGTTTTTGTAAAATCGTAATCAGCCGAAGTAGCTTCTTCCGGTTGTGTTCCTGTCCACCATAACCGCCCATTGATTTTCATGTACGAATGTTTGAGGTCAATCGTTCCCAAAAAAGGGTAATAATAACCTGATTCGTTATGAATACCGAGTGTCCAGTTTCCTCGTATTGAGGCTTTGGTGGTTGTTGAAACAGAGCCCTGCAAAACCCAATTAGAACCATTTTCTGAAAGCCATAATTTATATTGCGCTCCGGTAAATTCTGCCTTTACCCAATATGTTTTGCCATTTTCAACACAACTGTTTAGAGATTTGATATTGACAAGATAATTGTCGTTTTTGGCGTTAGAGATAATGAGATTAACGCCTATTGAGGTATCATCGCCATCCACCGCCAAAATTGTTTCATAACCGGCAGTCTGGGCAAAAAATGCTTGTCTTTCACTACCACCTGCGTGTGTCCACTTAAAAACCATTTCCCAAGAATTTGCTGTATCTGTCGGAAATTCATCAGGAATAATCTTTAAGTAGTTTTTAGAACTGATACCACTTACCATGCCGTTAGATATTGTTGGGCTACCGACAGGAGTTACATTTACCATATTGCCGTATTTGTAATATTTTGTAATTATATTTCCAAAAACTTTCATATCAACTCCTTAATATCCGCAAGCTGTCCAATTTATACCGGCCGCGTTGAATGTTTCATCGTCAGAAGTCCAACATTTACAAGAGTTGATGGCTCTATTGTAAAAAGCCACATTTCCGCGCTGTTCTTCTGTTCCTGCCGCCGTAATCGTATAATTGATGTCTTGAAATTGTTTCATAAATGACAATGTTTGTCCGTTTGAACTCACATAAAGGTAGCCGCCTTGTTCAATCCAGCCGTCAGACCATAATCTATACCATTGCGTTCCGTTTCTGTAAGTTTCAACGACAACTTCACAATCTGCTAATTGTGAAATATCAACCTTATTGTTCAAATCAGAAACAACATTGTCTAAATTAACTTCGATATTTGTCTTTGCTGATGTCGCAACAACGATATAGTAAAAAACCTTAATCGCTTGCGGTTGAACGGTTGAAGAATTACCGTATATTGAAGAAGAACGCGAGGCATCTAAATGCGTAACCTGCTTTTCAGGAGAGCCATTACGGTCGCCACCTTCGCCACCTGCTTCAAGTGTATGCGTAAAAGCTCCAGAAGAACCGGCATCACTTTCAGCTTGTAGTAATCCATTAAAACTTCCGGTAATATTCGGTAATCCAGCATCAACCAAATCGCCAAGTGCATTTGTATCTACAGTTCCTTCAATAAATCCGGTTATTTTAGGCAATCTAATAGTATTTGCCGAAGAATTATAAACAAATTTTCCGCATACGCCCTTTGCGTTAACCGTATTTTGCCAATTCGTTTCGGTGGTAAAACACTTCGGATAAGTTGAAACAAGGCCTGCCATATAAGTAACAAAAGCGGCATAAGAGCCGTCGCCTTGAATAGTTGCTCCGTCTAATAAATGAAGTCCTGCATCCGTAAGCGGAACAGTTGAGGCAATAATCTCGCCAATATTCCTATTGCCGGAAGTACTGTTTATGACATTGTTTATTTTTGTGGTAACCCAGCTTGTCGTAGCGATTTTTGTGGAATTATCGCTTGCCGCCGGTGTAGGTGCGGCAGTATAAACTTTTCCCGTTTTATCAACATTGCAAGATATAGAGCAATTAACTTCGCTACCGGTTACGGCGTTACGCGCCATTAAAGTCGCTGTCTGCAAGCCTGCTGTTGTTCGAATAAATCGGACATCACCCATAATTTTGTTATTTTTATCGGTTACCCGAAAAGCACCGGCAACCTGCGCCGCAGGAGCCGCCTCGGTATAATCGCCATTAGCTTTTTTTATCATCCAGCCATCGTCATTACCGGCTTGTAATGTCTTTACTCCGGTAAATGTCTCGTTTCCGGCTTTATGAGCCGCCGCGGAATCATTTGCTTTAGAAGAAAGGGCGGTATAAACCGCCCCCGATGTTATCGCGTTGTTTGAGCCGGAAGTCGGGCTTGAATCAAGTTTTACCTTTCCGGCAGTTGATGTAGAGGCTGTCGGAATGTTAGTCGTATATGGCAAAAGATAATCGCCATTACGATTTTTTAGTTTCACGTTTCTGTTAGTCACTGTATTAGTCCTTTAGTCTCGTTAGTCAAAAAGTTCGTTATTAGCTCATTTCCTCATAGGTAATGATTTCCGCCTTAGTCGCATAGGTTGAGGCGATATTATTGCCGGAAGCATCGGCTGTTGCCTTTGCCGCTGTTCCGTTGGCCGCCAAAGCACCAACATCGCTATACGTCAAGCTAATATCGCCGGTTAAGGCTTTATTATTGACTTTACGACTTGTCGGAACATATCCGGTCAAATCAACTTTGCCGGTTTCCATAGCCGCAATTTTGTAGTAGCCGATTTGAACAGCACCAGCTTCCAGAGCTGTCGTCAAAGCCGTATCATTGCTGTACGTGTAGCTTGTGGTCGTGCTTTCAACCGAATAAATCCACAAATCCGGAACTTCTTTCGCTTGAATGAAAATATTATCGCCGACTTTGTAGTCCGTATTGGTAGCGGCATTTAAAGCTGTTACCAAAGCTGAATATGATTCAAACGAAACGGCACGAGCACGCCCCTCGGCAATGCTTTTGGCCGTATTTGCCGTTGTTTCCACCGCTGATAAAGCTGTTTTTGTTGCGTATGTATTAACGATATTATTACCGCTTGCATCAGCCGTGGCTTTTGCCGCAGTTCCGGTTTTATCGAGTTTATTATCTAAGGCAGTTTTTGCACCACCGGAAGTCAATGCTTTGGTTGAGCTTGCTGTCGGTGTTGCTTCCAGTTGAACGATACCTTTCGCCGATGTTGATGCGTCCGGTACGTTCGTGGTATACGGCTCTAAATAGTCGCCGTTTGCGTTTTTAAGTTTAATGCGTTTTGTAGCCATTTATTTTCTCCTAAAATTGAGTTAATCCATTTCTTCGTAAAAAATAACATCAGCAATCTTGGCATAGGTCTTGCTGATGTCGTTACCTTCGGCATCGGTCTGATGAATTTGCTCGGCAACTTCATCCAATGCTTGGGCGACTGCACCGGAAGTAATGAGTTTATTACTCCCTGCAACCGGCGCGGTATCAAGATCGATACGCGATGCCGGAATTTTGCTTTTATCTTCAGTCATGTTGCACCTCACATATCTTCGTATAAAACTGCATCCAAGGCGGCACCCATTGACTGAAAGTCTGTTAAATATTTCACGCTCCACCGCTCATTTGTTGTAAGCGGATATTGCAAAACAACCGATTTTCCGTCATTTGAAAGCGTGTAGGTATCAGGCATAAGCGATAAGTTTTCAACACTAACCATTAACACTTGGTCGATTGCGCCAAGTGCTTCCGGTAAAGCCAAAATTGTCTGATTAGCCGTTGCCACACCGCTAACCGTAGTCGGAAAACTGCCTTTTGTTGTTTCTTCTGCCAGTTCCACCCATTCACGCGCTGAATGTCGCCCACCTAAAGCCGCAACTTCTTCGTCTGTGCCGTCAACCCACGTTTGCGCCTCGCGTACTGCTTGTTTGCTTGCATTTTCGGCTTCAATCGCACACAAAGCTGAAGCGGCACTTTGTGTTGCCTGTTCTGTTGCTGTCGTTGCCGCTGTTTGTGCTTGCTCCACAAGGTCATTCGTGCCGGATTGAATATAATCTCTTGTATCTTGAATAGCCTTTGCGGCACTCGGAACATCGCCGTTTTCTGTATGAACAACGGTGTTAGCATCGCCATTGGCTATATCATGGAAGATTTGTGCATCGGCATCTAAGGCGGTCTGCGTATCGTGTATAATTTTTGCGGCACTCGGAACATCGCCGTTTTGCGTATGAACAACAGTTGTCGTACCGCCATTAGCTATATCGTGAAAGATTTTAGCATCGGCATTCATCGCCGTTTGAGTATCGTGAATAATTTTAGCCGCACTCGGTACATCACCGTTTTTGGTTTGGACAATAGTTGTGCTGTCACCGTTAGCGATAAGGTAAAGAATAGCCTCATCAGCTTCCATTAAAACGCGCATATCGTTAAGAACTTTGGCAACACTCGGAACTTTGCCGCCCTCAGTATTCACTTCAGTTGTAATTGAACCATGAACGACATCGTGCAATAATCCGGTATCTACCTCGGCTTTATCGACCGCGGCATCTAAACGCTCTTGCATATTTGGCATTTGAAAATCCTTTAATTAAGTTTATTCGGACAAGATTTGTGAACGAGAATGTGGAGCTTATCGACCGTAAATTCCAATTTTTGGAAGTCGGAATCCATAATGATAAGCATCGCATCTTCGGTAATTGTCGGTCGGTCGCGGATTTCAAGCTCAGTTGTTATTTGCCACAATCGACCGGCGATAATATTCGCCTCAAATTGTTGCGTAAAACGCGCTTCCTGCTCGGTTAAGCCGATACCGCCCAAAAGCGTTATAACAAACCATTCCGCACCTTCTTTAGCGTAATACTTATACCACGCCTCAAATAAGCAGAACTGCTCTGGCGACATAATCCATTTAACTGCGATTTTACTTGGTGTTTGGGTATAACGTCGTCGTTGCCGCGCGGGGCCGGCTTCCATATCGGTACGGATAATTGCCTCATCAGGTCGTATAGAATAGCCCTCAACCGTCGGATAAGGTAAGCGTTTCGGAAAGGTTATTGTTGTCATCTGTAACTCCCATAAGCCGGATTAAGTCCGTAACGTTGCTCTAAAAGCGGCGATAAACCTTCGCCTTTAGAGATGTTTTTGCCGATTGCGCCCTCAATTTTTTCAATCACAACATCAAGATTAAACTCGCCGTTACCGAGATTTGACTTCGTAACTTTGGTTTTGACATCGGATGCGGCGTTATTTACAACATTGACGTTGATATTTACTTCCGTTTCGCTACCACCGCCGAGAGCTTTCATTTGCTCTTTGGTAAAAACTCCTTCGCCCCGTTTAGCGATAATCGGCACTTCATCGCCGACGATACCGCCTTTATGAAACTTAGGCGCACCGCTGAACACCATCGGGCTGGCATAGCTTGTTTTGAGCGTATCTGCGCCGACAATACCGCCGGTATGTGCCGCACCAAATCCCATATAGGCGGAAAGGCTTGCCATAAGCGGTTGCGTGATGGCTTGTCGCATTGCCAGTTTTGCAAAATCTTGAACAATCGAATTAACCAAATCGGAAATATTCATTTTGCCGGTTGTCACGAATGATACCAGCGCATTTTCCATATTGTTAAAAGCATTACGAACCGTACTTTCGGCAAGCGTAGCAAAGTCATCGACTTCCTTTTTAAGATTGATAAAGCCGCGTTTGAAGCCGTCTTCCATCTTTTTTGAAGTATTTAAGGCGACTTCATTAGCTTTTTTTACCATATTATCGTAAACTTGCTCGACTTGCTTTTTATAGTCCTCATAACCGGCGGCACTTGAACGCAAATTTTTGAGAGCATTTTCTTTCCATTGGTCGGCTTTAGCCATCGCTTGTTCGTATGGCGTTTTCAGCTCCAAAAGTTTATTTTTGATGTCTTCAATATTGTGTTTATAAGCATTTTCCGCAGATTTATCCGTCGTTTTCGGCGTGGTAAAACTCGGTGTCGGTGTTACGGTTTTGGTTTCTTCTTTTGGCCGCAACTCCGGATTGTGCAGATATTTCAGCTCTTGACTTGCAGTATAGGCATCTTGTTCAGCGGCTTTCAACAAAAGGAGCTTATCCTGAATTTCCTTTGCTTGCGGCTGAAAATCCGGATATTGCGCCGCCACCGCCCAAATTTCCTTTTCGTACTGCTCCAAGCTAATTTTGGATTGTCTGAGCGTTTCCGCCCATTCTTGAGCGTAAATCTCATAATCTTTAAGCAAAGACTTCGGCGAGTGCCGAATACGAAATGATAAACCGCCGGTATTTTTTATTTCGGCGGTTAAATCCTTAATGTTCTGCTTAGCGGTTTTGAGCTTTAAGCCCCATTCGGCAAGCGACATATCTTTTTGCTGTTCCTCTGAAAACTTCGTCGCTTCCTCGGTGGTGGCTTTAAGTTCATCTTGGAGCTTTTTCAAAGTTTCTGCGTGATCGTGAGCGGCACGTTTAGCGACATCATGGCTATCAACGAGCTTATATAACGCCATACAAACCAAAACCGCAAGCCCAGCGGGGCCGCCGATAAGTGCAAGCGCACCGCGCAAAACTCCGGCTGCCGTTGCCAACACACCCATTTGTACCGCCGCCAGCTTTGACACGTTACTCATCATAGCAATACCGGTAATCGCCGATTTTGCTTGCAATGACATAGAGGCAAACGAGGCTTGAACGTAGCCGATACCGGCTCGTAGCAAGGTTAAACCGCTTAAAATTGCTTTTGAGCCAAACCGAATAGTCAACAATTCTAACAAGACATCGGCGTGCTTAGTGAGAAAGAAAAACGCGTTTGACGCGAGATTTACTGCCGTCGTTAAACCTTTACCGATAGAAGTGGCGGCATCTTCCGCACCGTCAACCATATTGTTAAACTGTTGCAAAGCATTTTTAATCGCCGTGTTTAATCCGGCTTCGCCGATATTTCGAGCAAGTTTACCGAAAGCGTCCTCGATGTTACTCATCACGCCGCCCATCGTGTCCATCTGCTCTTTCATAGCTCCGGCAAATTGCACATTACCAAGCGAGCGCAGATAAGCCTCAATCGCTTTAGCGTTCTTTTCTACGGTTGTCGTAATGCCCTGAAAGGTAAAGTTAACCTTATCTTTTTCCGTTGTCGCCATAATTCCGAAAGAACGTAGCGAGCGAAAATTGAACATTACGGCATTTGATAAGGCTTCCGTAAAATCCATAATGCCTTTACCGAAAGCCGAGGCGGTGTTACCGTAACTCGTCAACGCTTCCATGCTCGGCTCTAAACCGAGAGCTTTAAGTCTGATAAAAGCCTCAACAATTTCTTCAAGCTGAAAAGGTGTATCAAGTGCAAATTTCTCAATAACCGCAAACGCTTCCTTTGCGCCTTGTGCCGAACCGGTAACGGTTTTTAATGAGCCGGATAAGCTCTCGAACTCTTTATTTATGCTGACAATACCCTTAAAAGTTCGTGCCAAACCGCTTGCGCCAAGGTAAGCTCCGAGCAATCCGGCGGTTTGTTTCAAAATACCGTTAAAAGTCTTTGCCGTGTCGCTTAGGGCAATAAGATTGTCATTTGCCGGTTGAATAACTTGCGTAATCTGCCGGAAAGCCTTTTGACCGTCTGTGCCGAGAGCCTTAAACTCTTGGCGCACCTTATCGCCGCCCACCGCCTCAAGTCTTATTGAAAGTTTTTTCGCTGTTGCTGTCATTTAATCCCTGTTTCATGGCAAAAACGCCGACAGACAATAATTCTGCCAGCGTTTCCATATCCAAATTTTGAATTTTTGCAATTTTTAAGGCTGTTTCTAAATCCGGCTCCGCAAGTTTCAATAAAACTTCCCACGCTTGATAGCCCTCAATCGTCATAAAAGCCGTTTCAGTATAGCGGCATTTATGAAACGGACATAGCGGATTTAGCTCTGAACATCCGGCACAGTAACTTCGCCCGTCACCGAAGTGCCACTTGGCTCGGGCGTATAGTCGTTTTTTTCAGCGTCCAACAACTCACGCAAGCCACAATACTGATTGCGAAAGTTCTCGGCAACAACCCAAAAATTCGAGAAAAGCTCGTCAATTTTAGTTTCTGTTAGCGGAGCATCTTTTTCGCTGTCTGCCTCTTGAACGCCTTGCCATTCCAAAATACCGGCAATACCTAAGCCGATAAGTAAGAATTTATCCGCCAAAGCCTCACGTTTAACCGAATTTTCTATGTCTTCCGATACTGCTAAGCCTGCGTCTTTGTTGGCTTTATATTCTTTTGCCAGCTCCGCAAGTTTCGCGTTCATATAGGCTTTAGCCTCATAAAATACTGCCGACGTGCATGGTTTAACTTTAACCTTTACGCCATAACCAATATCAAGCCAATATGGCTCTTTGCTAATCTTTAGCTTTAACATCAGTAGCTCTCCACGTCATTTACAAGCGTTACAGTCATCATTCTGCCGATTTCATCATTTTTTGAACCTTGAAAATCGTAACTGCATTCAATTCCATTCGGGCCGTCGATTGAACGTTTCGGCTTTGGCAAATAGACTTCATGGCAAATAATAACCAACTTTTGACTGTCCGAAAGTTTATAGCCGAGTTCTATATCAACCGGCGTACCGGCACGCGCTTTATCAAGCAAAACATTATCACCATATCGAGCGGAAATGCTTCCGGACAAGCTCGCTACGCCTAAATCAATCGCCTCAACCAAGCCATCATTGCGGATTGTTTCGATTTTTTCGAGATTGTTGGAATAAGTCGCACTTGCCGCCGTAATGTTTGCCAAGAATTCGCCACCGCTTTTAATATATCCCTGAAATTGTGATACACGCGTATATGTGAATACTTCCGGCTCGCTTTCAATCGTTTCCGTGTTTCCGCTTTCACATTGTGCCATTAAATTGAGCGTAACTTGTGCTTCGCCGGAACGTTGAAAATTAAAGGCGATACTATTTGCACGAACACCTAAAAAATGAATAAACTGCGGCACTTCGGATAATCCGACTTCCAAAGAATAACTCGGAATTGAGATTTTGCCGCTTTCAAAAACGTGATTATAAACTGCGCCAGTTTTTGTCGTAGTTGGCGCACCGTAAATTGCTTTCAGCCATATGCCGATATTTCGAATATCAACCGGAACCGCCATATCGCCGTCAACGTTAATCACATCTTGAAATGGTTGTGTCGGGTCGCGGCCAAGTCCAAGCACATTTGAAGATACGAGATTTTGCTCGCTGTCTAAAGATGAGGATATAAAAGGTATTTGCCTATATCCGCTTTGCGGCATAACGCCATATTCTGTTTCTTCCGCTAATAATAGTTTAGCGTTCCAACCATAAGCTCTGCTCATTGTTAAAATTCCTTATAAAAGAGGGTTATTCGTTATAAATTCCATGATGACCGGCAATCTGCCAATTCTTATCGGCGGCGCACCGTCAATGTCTTCGTCCGAATATTCGGGCATTTCAAAATGCAAATAATCCACCGCGCCATCAAGCGTATAATCGTATTCAAAACATTTTGCGATTTTGCCGACAATTTCCTTAGTTAGCGCACATCGTTCGTCATCATTGCTGTTTTGCACTAAAACTTCTAATTCCGGTCTAAGCTCCACAATATACGAAACTGGCGAAAGTATCGTTTGAATTATGGTATTTTTACCATCGCCAAGCATAATTAAGCCGGTATCGGGTATTGTTTGCGGTGTTGCCGCGTTTTTGAGTATTAAAATATCCGGTATTGTTTGCAATTTCTGATAAAAAATGCTGATAACATCCTGCGTATTCAATTTTCAACTTCCTTTAATCTTTCCAATTTGCCAGTATAAACGAGGGCAAAAGGCTTTCCATTTTTTGACTTTCCGTAGTAAAGTTTATTAACTTTGGCATTTTGGCCTGTTTAACCAACCAAAAGGCAATAATTGTCTTACGTTTTTGTTCATGAACCAACAAAGAAGTGCCGTTATCACGATAAACAAAGCGCAAACGCACACCTTTTCGCCTTTCGTATAGCTCCGGTGTGATTTTCTTATTGCCGATACGTTTCGGGATTGCCGGTGTCGGTATTGCCAGCCAAAAGCCGTCTTTACCACGAATAACTAAGGCATATTCGAAACTTTCCATAATTTTTTCTGCCTTTGAATAGACAACTCCGGCAGTTTTAAGACTGCTGGAAGATTTCGGAAAGACATCGCCTCGCCAAGTGTAAGCTAATCTTGAGCCGAGTTTTGCGGCTTTAACCTGCGAGCGCATTGTTTCTTTTAGTTGCGTAGTCGCAGATGAAATACCGCGCGTAACGGCTGTTTCCGCTTTTTTAAGCTCTTTATCAAGATATTCTTCAAGATTGCCCTCTAATGCAGCTTTCATTCGCATACGACTTCAAAACTCCATATTAAATTATTTGTGTCTTTTTGCGGCTCTTGACTGACTTTGTAAATGACATCGTTGTAGGTTATGGTATCGCCAACTTTTAACTGAGGCGCGTCGGCAATGCGTATTTTCATGGTATTTGTTGCCGTGTGGGATTTTGTGAATCCCACACTAACAACAATATCCGGACGCAAGAGAAAAATCAAAACTTCACGATTTTGATATTCTGCCGGTTCGCCAAGTTTCTCAAACTGGCTGTCCACCGCTTTCTTGAACTGTTGAACCGTCATTTTCGTTGTCCTGCGTTATATCGTCATCATCATTTTTTGGTGATTCCGACGTTTTGCCGTCTTCCTTTTTAGCTTCTGGAGCGGCATTTTTCTTAAAAGCAGAGGCAAAACCTCGACTAATCAAGGATTTTGCCTCTTTATCGTTTTGAATATCTACGGTTGAATTTGGCAGATATTCTTTATTGCCGACAACGAGTGTTACTAAAGCTATGATTTTCATATATCATACTCCTATCTTACGGTTACACACATTGTTGCGTTAGGACGATACGGCACAATCAGCGGAGCAGATTGCATCAATATCCAACGAATAGCAGGGTCATTTTCCAGCCACGACTTTGTAAAGTAGCGGTTTGATTGGAAATTTGCCTGTTCATCTTTGATTGCGCCATAGCAACGAACGCCCTCTGTTCCGCTCCGACTTCCAAGAAGTACCGTGTTATCCGGCAAAATCTTCTTTTCTACGTTGTTCTCAACGTATATGTCGTTATATACCCATACTTCAAAATCGCCGATATTGCCGACATATCTGGCTTTATCGTTGCCGAGTATAATAGGGTCAATATTGAGCGTATTATTTGTGCCACGGCGATAATCAAGATATTTTTGAACATACGAATTTGCGCGAAACAGCTTCCATGCCAACGGGTCTAAAATAACCGAGTTAGCAACAACACCGGATTTTGTTTGCACGTTTCCAGCCCAGTCTTCAAGATTATCCAGAATATTAACGCCGTCATTATCCCAAGTGTTATTACCGGTTAAAACCTTTGTAAACGACGGGTCGCGGCCAAAATCAACCGTAACAGCCGGATAACCGTCGCCTTCCACCGTAATTCTACCGGTACGCAAAACTTCGGCGGCCATAACTTCTTCGCGCCGTGTTAAACAGTCTAATTGATTGGCAAGAGTGGTCGCCACCGCTTTTTCTAAGCGTTGAGCCGCGGTTAATTCGCCACCGATACGCTCGCCAGCAACACGTTTGAAAGGCATATCCGGAGTAAACCGTCTTTTATCCTTAACATAAGCAGGCTTAAACGATTTCGTGCTATAACCCTCGTGTTCAATGACTTTCCCCGGCATTAAAGGCGAAACAAACGGCGAAATACGCGGCTTGCTTTCCTGAATGTCAAAATATATTTCTTCCGTGTCCGAGCGTTGCTCTTGTGAGAAGAACATATCAAGTAAAAAAGATGGCGGAGTTTGAAGATTCTCCACCACTTTAGCTAATAAATGAGTTGAAAAAATATCCATTTTTACTTTCCTATGATTGAGTGTTACGAACAAAAATGCTCTTAGCGCGGAGCTTATCAACAAAAGTGTCAATATCCGCTCCGGCGGTTAACGCGGCTTTATTAAATTCGCCGGTAAGGTAAACCACCGCTTGTTTATCATCGCTGGAAGCATCAACGCTTTCGGCAAGAATAGCTTCCGGTTCGCCGTTGGCCGCGCATTGTGTGTATTTTCCGCTTGATTTGCTTAATACTGTGCCGCGCGTATAATTGCCGCCGGTAATTGTTACCAAAAAACTAACTCGCGGATAATCGCCGGCAATCAGTTTATCAGGCGTTAAAGTGCCTTCATCCTTAAATTCTGCGTACATTTTAATCTCCTGAAGAATGGTTAACCAAAGATGCAATATGCTTTGCCATCGCATCCATATTTTCTGATTTATCCGTGTCCGCGGCAACAATCTGCGGTTTCGGAATTTGCGCCATAACTTGTTCAAACGGCGTTACGGCTTGAGGTTTATTTTGCGGTATATCTTTGAGAATATCCAAAATCTGATTTGCCGATAAATCAGTTGTCGCAAGCATTTTACTTGCAATTTGTTCACGCCCGCGAACAATATCGCTATCTAAGACAGCTTGCATTCGCTGACGTTCCACTTGTTTAACGTCAATTTCATCCATTATATTATCCTTTTCTTGGTTAAGGTCTGTTAAGATTTTCTCAAATGAGCCTTGACGATCTGCCAGACCTTTCAAAACCGCCAAGTTGCCAACAAAGACATCGCCTTGCCCGAAATTCTTCATTACGACTTCGGCTGAAACATCTCTGTATGTTGCTATTTTGTTAATAAAAACTCCTGCCAGCGTATCAAGTTGCGCTTGAATACGATTTAATCCCTCGGAAGTTGACGGACTAATCCGCTTAAACGGACTTTGAGAAGATACAATTTCTATTTTATTTTCGTCATCTTCCTTTTCAAAAACAGCGACAACGCCGATTGAGCCGACAATAGCCGTATCGGTAACAATGATTTCATCGCAAGCAGAGGCAATCCAATACGCACCGCTACAACAATTCCCAGAGGCATACGCCACAATCGGCTTTTTGCCGCGAGAATTATAAATCATATCGGCTAACTCTGAACAGCCGTTTACCTCGCCACCCGGACTGTCTATGTCAAAAAGAATGGCTTTTATGCTGTCATCTGCAAGTGCCGTATTAAAATCACGAGCCAAAAACTCATAAGAAGTCGCTCCGCTAATTGCCGTAAATAGGTTAGCATAGCGAAATAAGGGGCCGTGAATCGGTATGACGGCAACATTATCACGCACCGATACCGCATAAGTATTTTGCAATTTGCGCCCCAGTTGAGCTGCGATGACTTCTGGAGAGGAGTTTTGTCTTCGCGCGATATTTATTATATTTTGCAACGTATCGCTTGTCGTAGCCCACGGCTCGTTGGTTATTTTATTCCATATTTTCATTTATATTTTCCTCTTGTTTGATAAGTTCAATGTTTCCTTTTTCCGAAGTTTTTATGCCGAGTTCCTGCATACGCTTTAATTCGCGTACGCGTTGCATTAAAACTTCTTCCCAATCTAAACCCTGTGAAGCGCATTCGTCCTCTAAGGTTGATAATCCGTTTTCCATACGAATTTGCGAGGCTTGCGCCTCTTTCACAGGGTCAACCCATCCACGCCCCGGGCCAATCCATTTACACCGGCACCAAGCGGACTTTTTCTCGTAAAAATCAGGTGCTTCAATCAAGCCCTTATTAACGCATTCTTCAAGCCACAACTCAAAAACCGGTTTCGCCCAGTAGTTAATTATCCAACTGCGCCGACCGTTAAAAAAACGCCACGCTTCAATCAGCGCGGCTCTTGCAGAAGAATAATTCGTTTTAGAAAAGTCTTTCATCAATAGTTCAAGCGGTATGTTTAGGCCTGTTCCTATATGTCGCAAGACATTTTCAACAAACGCGGCATAACTGGAGTTCGGGCGGCTTGGCGTAAATGGCGAGACTTTATCGCCCGGAAACACCGGAATAATCGAGCCGCCCTCTAACTTTACGCTCCAATCTTTTCGCTTTTCCAAGTAGTCATCAACGGAATCCCCGAACATCTCGGCAATAGATTCACTATCCATAGGCGTTTCAACAAACGCGGCTATCATAGCATTGACTACCGAGGCCTTTAATTCCGAACGCTCATAATGGTCTAACATCTTAAACAACGGCATAATTGAGGAAAACAACGGCTTTCCGCGATTTTGCCCGATACGCTCCGGATGATGAACGTGCAAGATTAACTTTCGTCCGAAATCCGTCTGCGCGGCGATTTTCTGCCAAGTGTTTGCGCCGCGGTTAAAGTAATAATCATTCGGGTAGTATTTGCTTATCCAGTAACCTATGGCCTCGCCGTATTGATTGATTTCTATGCCATCGCGTAAAAATTCGGTGTTTTGCTGAAAATCCGGATTTGATAATCTATCCGGCTCAATAAGCTGTAAGCACGTTGAAAACTGCGTTTCGGGATTATCTCGCCATAAAACGAGAGCCAAAGCTTCGCCGTTTTCTATAACCGAGCGAAAAATTAAAGCGGTTTGTGAATTAAAATTAAGTTTTCGCGCCGCATCACAAAATTGACTTTCAGACCATACGCGCCATAAACTTTCGACTTTTCGCGCCCAATCTTCTAAATAATCTATATCCAATCCCAAAATTCTATGGTCTGGAATAGAAACGAGCTTTAATCCGTTACCGACAACATTGTCAACCAATGTCTGAATTGCTCCGCTGGCGATACCGTTATTACGGATTAAATCGCGAGAACGTGCGACAAGCGTTGACAATTCGCCGTTTAATTCCGCATCTGCAGAATGCCGTATAGGTCGCCAACTCAACATCTCTTTTGCCGAAAGTGATGCTCCTTTGTAATTTGTATCATCCATTGAATAACAATCCTATTAAAAGCTAACTTTAATTACTTTGCGCCGCTTAGTTCCTGTTTCCTTGCTTATTTCACTTTCAAGATAAGCGATGTATTCCTTTAATTTTGCGCTGTCGGCTTGCGCGTATGACGTAGAGCCAACGCCCTCGACATTTACGCTGACAGTTCGCGCACCAATCATCAACTCATGGTATGCGGTCTGCGCTTCCGTTAATTGTTGTCTTAAAATTTCAATTCTTGTCATGACAAATCCTTATAAATATGGGTCTTCTGCTTTGATAACATCGGGCTTAAATGCTCGAATAGGTTTCTTTTTCGCCGGAATAGTAACCGTTTCGGATTTTTCGGAAATGAGTGCTTTTTCAAGATTTTTCCATTTTGTTTCCGTAAATTGTTCTATTCCGTAGCTAATGCTTGCGGCGCGTGCATAAATCCGGCAGTCTAACGCCTCGTTACGTTCACGCGTTTTTTGCCATTCTCGTTTTTGATAACCGCGGACAACTTTGGTAACGAGCTGTTCGGCGGTTAACTGCTTAAAATACTCGCTGTCGTATTTCGGAAAATGGCAATATCCGGCAGGATAACTTTCGTCTTCATTACGAGTAAGCCTTAAATACTGGTAAAGCTCCGATTTAAGAATTGACGTTCCCACCGCCCAAACTTTCGCGCCACGACGCATTTTTTTGCCGTTGATATTAAGGTCAACTCTTGTCGGCAAACCCAACGGCGTAACGCCGCTGTCTGTTCCTTTAACCGCCATCGCAAAATTGAGCGGCTGCTTGCGTACCCAGTCATAAACTTGTTGCGTGGCAAAACCGCTATCTATCGCAAATCTTGAAATCGGCAACATTATGCCGGAGCTATGCTCGAAATAACGGTGCGCGAATTCTGTCAGCTCATTCCATACGCTATCTCGGGCAGTATCGCCGTTAATAATGAAATAGCCAACAGACCAGCTTTCTTTATTTCTGCCCCAAGCAACGACTTCGCATTCTATACGGTCTTTTTGAACGTCGGCACCAGCGGTTAAGAATAAGCCACCGCTCGGAATAATCTCTTGCGGATAATCTTCGCGGCGGTCAAATAGAATTTGCCACTCCGGAGCTTCGCCTTTTTCAAGCCATGTTTCGCCCAAAACCGTATTTACCCAAACTTTCAAAAGATTGTCTTTTTTATTCGCATCTAAAAATTGTTTGACGGCATCCGACCAAGAAAACCAACCGACAGGCGAATATAAAGACGATAAATGAAAGCCGGCGACATTACTTTCGGGATTAAACCTCTGCCATTCGCCATTTTCTAACATCCACGTTTTATAATGTTCTTCAATAATACCACCGCAAAACTCGCAAATATAAACGGCAGTTTTAGGGTCATTGTTTTCCCAATGAATCTGCTTCCATTTAAGCACTTGCTTATTTTTGCAATGCGGACACGGCACAATATAGTGTCGCTGATCCGAGAGGTTAAATTCGTATTCAATTCGGCTAACGCCTTGAACGGTAGGTGTTGATACCATAAAAATTTTACGGCGGTTAAATGTGCTTGTACGCTTAATCGCCAAATTGACAGGGTCGCCTTCGCCCTCGACATCGCCTTTATACGCGTCTATTTCATCAAGAAAAATATATCTAACCGGCATTGAACGCAGGCCAATCGCCGAATTTGCACCGGTTAAAACCAACACGCCGCCTTGAAATTCTTTCATTAACGTAGTGTTGCTGGCATCTTTTGAGCGGCGCGTGCTGATTAAGCCATTTATTTCTGGTATTGCCGCAAACATCGGGTCTATTCGCGTTTTAGAAGTTCTTTTTGCACCGTCCACCGTTGGCATAACCATCATAATGGGGCCGGGGGATAGATGCACAATATAACCTAAAAAATTATTGCCGACTTCTGTTCCGCCAACTTGCGCGCCTTTCATAAACACGACTTTTTCAATACCCGAATACGGCGACAAACAATCCATAATCTCTTTCAAATACGGCGTTCTGCTTGTGCGCCATTTTCCCGGCTCCGCTGAGGCTTTTTGCGATAAAATGCGGTATTTATCCGCCCATTCGGATATATTCATTAACGGCTCGGGCTTTAAGCCGGCATTAAATCCGTCGTTATAAATGATAAAAGCATCAGCCACTTTCTAAAATTTCCTCAATAATCTGCCTTATCTCTTTTGTTAAAATTTCGTGTATGCGGTTTGTATCGGTTTCTTTTGCCAACATTGAGGCCACACGGTCTGGAATATTCAAGAGGGCATCACGCACCATTCTGCCTTTATTAAAGGCGGCAATCCTCACACCGTCTGCCGAAACAAGCGTTTTTTCCGCTTCCTTATTTTTAATTTCTAAGTATTTGACTTTTTCAAGCTCGCTTTTAATGCGTGTCTTTAACAACACCGTAGAGAGATTGTTTAAGTCTGCAAGATTATCGTTTTTACTTGATTTCATAGGTTGCCGAATTGCCGCAATCGCCAAATCAGCTTCTTCCTCGTTTACCTTTCCGTTATGCAGTTTTATCGTTCCGTTATTGACGAGCTTATTTACATATTGTCGGGTGTAATTATGTTTTCGCCCCCATTCTGCTTGCGTTATAAATGCCATAATTTACTAAACTTCTTTGTGGTTTCATTAGAAAAAACATTGCAATCCTACGTGGTTATATTATAATGTAAATATGAAAATTAAATATGTTACAAACCGCCAAAAAGTTACCGGATTTAAGTATTTCTGGATGAAATATGTAAACGGTTTTGATGCTTCCGTTCATTGTGCGCGATGCCTGCTTGGTCATTACTCTCAAAAAGTCGGGTTACAAATGCCGGTCAATACCGAAATTACGATTGACGAGTTTGATGATTATAAATGTATCTACCTTTGCGGCGTTATCGGTTATGTAAATAATCTTCACGTTGCCTTTGTTCCGAGCGATAATGAAGAAGACATCATTACCGCCGAAACATATTTAGGCGACAAAGTTATAATAACCGGCGCAAAACGGCTGCCAATTCCACCGCTTCCAAACGGATATAATGGCTTGCCGTTAGCTTATACTTCTTGCCGGAATTATCAATTCGGCGTGAGCTTTTTTGAGCCGGAGCAATCGCAAACCGATTTATTTTCCCTTAGCTAACGCTATTTTATAGGCTTTTATCACATCTGCACTTCTGCCTATCGGCTTTCCGTTAGGGTGGAGCATTTCAAATTCGCGAATGATTGACTGTTCGACATCTTCAAATGGTAGCTCAACGTTTTTTATGCCGGACATACACCAAACACCCGGATTGTGTCGCTCCAAAATAGCGTCATCACCGATAAAACGTTTACCGAGAGCTATTGCCTCGCGTTGTCGGTGGAATTTTTGATAAAACCAATGGCCTTTACGAAACAATGCCGAAAATCCGTTATCATCGAGAAACTCAATATACCGGTGCGACTTTGCCTCGCCGGCGTAAGTTGTTCTGTCTTGCAAGTCAATCTTTTCGCGAGCGCGACCGGAGAAATAAATCTTTCCGCCCGAGCGGCACATCGCATTCACAAAAGTTAATACGTCATTTTCTGCCGTCATACTGTCAACCGAGTTAAGCACATAATCGCAAATAACAATGTCAAACAGACCTTTTGTTTCCAACTGTTCGCAAAGATTATCAATCATTTTGTGAACCATTGTCGCGTCAATAAAGTTGCCGCTCCGGTAGAAAAGCTCCACACCGTGAATATCATAACCGATTTTACTTAACTTCCGGACATAATCGGCTTGTCCGCAACCAAAATCAAGAATACGCTCGCCTTGCTTATAATTCGGCATTAAGCTCTTTTCATAAGTAGGCGAGGCATTAAACGGTTTTTCTTCTTCCTCATCATGGCGCAACCGGAATTTTTGAGCGAATGTCTGAATAAATGTCGTTTTAGCCAAGTGGTCGTAAGAAAATTTACCGTATTTTTTATTCAAAAATTCGGCGGCAATTTTCGTTTTATCGTTTGGAATACGATAAACTCTTGCCGGAATACCCATCGCTTTACAAGCCAAAACATATTGTCCGGCGTGAATAACTTTTCCCTCTTGATTGGCAACACACGCGCCCCAGTTACCGTATTTGATAATCAGCTTGCAGATTTCATTACGGACGTTTGCCATTCTTGCACGCATATTGCCGCGTAATTTAAGCGGATTAACCATTTCATAGCCGAGTTTATCGCTCCTGCCAACCCAAGCTCTTTCGTCGCCGCTGTCAAAATCCGTGCCGTTGTGCAACTGGTTAAATCGGATTTCGTCTGTTTGGTTAATATCCGGCGGTAATAAATAAACCGGAGCTTTATCAATACCAGCGGCAAGCAAAGCCTTTGTTCTTTGGTGTCCGGCAACAATTAAATTACCGGATACGATTATCGGCTTAACTATTCCAAGCGTTTTGATTGATTCTCGAAGCGTATTTAACGATTCTTCGTCAATCTCTCTCGGGTTGTAATCCGCGCCCACTAAGTCTTTAAGAGGATAATCAAACTCTAACATTGCTTTAATAAAACCTTTGCGACAAATCCATAACGAACGCCGTTTTCCTTAACGAAAGTTTCGTAAGCGTCGGCTAAACCTTGATATTCTTCTTCCGAGATGTGAATCTTATAACTCCCGAAAGATAAAAATTTGTTGGTTTGAGCTTTTTCTTCCTTTTCTCCCTCTAAGGGGTCTAACAGCTCATTGTCGGCATCAAGATTTAAGGTTTCTTTTAAGAAGTCATCATCAAAACCGGTAATTTCCAAATCAAGCCCGTCATCCATGATAAACTTTAATTGCTCCGACAATTTTTCCAAATCCCAGTCGGCATTGAGCGCGATTTGATTTTCAGAAATACAAAGCCGCGCTTTTTGTGACGGCGTTAAGCCGCGAATAATCATAACCGGAACTTCTTCAACACCCAGCAATTCGCCGGCCGCTTTTCTGCCGTGTCCTGCCAAAATCATATCGTCTTCATCAATAAGCATCGGCGAAGTCCAGCCGTTTTCCATCATAGAATTAGCGATTTGCATAATCTGTTCTTTATTATGCGTACGCGCGTTGCCGTCATATTCTTTCAAGTCCGCTAACTTCCGGCGGCTATATTCAAGATTTGTGTTTACTTCAACTTTATCCATTGGTTTACATTCCTTTTTATAATGAAAACGGCGGAATTCCTAAGAAAACCGCCGAAATTGTCAACTAAATCAGAGAAAAATCTGAAAAAAATTATCTATTTGAAATTGCATAATAATTATCGAGAGATAAATTTCATAAATATTCTGGAATCCCTCGCAAACATTAAGAAAGGAGATAAAATGTCAACCGTGTCAACCAAAAATTTTCGGCTATCGGCTTAAAATATGCCGCGCTTGAGCCACCCCTATAGGGTTTATCTTCCAGAAGGACCCAGAATATTTATGTCGCCTTGAGAGGCAATAAAAAACGAGAAAAAATGCCTGCCGACACCTTTTCTCATCTTAATAAAAATATATGCAAAAAAACGCGAAAATGTCCATAAAAAGTTTTGCTACATCAGCTCTAATACGTTTTTTATAGTTCAAGACATCTCTATACAAGCGTTGTTTGTGCAAATTTATACGTCGCCAATCAACTCACTCAAATAGTCAAGCGCACCATTAAGTTTTTCATTTGCACCACTACGACATAAGCCAAGACTAATACAAACTTCACGCCATGGTTTACGATTGGCGCGCATCCATATCAATTTACGCTCTATTTCCGTAAGCAAAACAATCCAGTTCAAAACTTCATCTAATCGTGAGAGCTGTTCCGGTGTAGGCAGTATCTTTAATGGTTTTCTGTCTTGTTGCAATATTTCAAGCTCGGTTAAAATGAAATCTGGCCAAGCGGTTCTATATCCTGCCGGCATAACCGGTGGCAATCGTTTCGCAACATATACAGCTTCTTCAAAGCGTTCCATAATGTCTTGTCGCGACAATTTAGCCATGACTACGCTCCTTAGAAACTTTATCCAAGATTTTATCAAAGTTGTTGAACAGCCCGAGTTCCATCGCTTTACGATATTTTTTGCCTTGCATAAGCGGCCAATCGTTTTTGTATTTTGCCTCTAAGTTCTTATATTCCTCAATACCCATTACATCTTTAAGCATAACTGATAAGACATAATCTGCGGCGTATTTGTAATCTGTGATAATATGAACGCAACAATTATTCTCAATATCACGTTGCATCAGCTCGTGTTCAATGCAAAAATAACGGTATTTGCCAGTATCTTGCTTTTGAGCTTGTTCGCATTCTTTTTCTTGGTCGCTCAACTCTGCCAAAAGGTGTGCCAGTTTAGGAAATGTCGCGACTTTTTTGTATTTGAAAAGGTTATAGCACGCTTGGCGCAACTGAACTTCCGAATAACTACCCAGCTCGGTAATCCATTGTTCGATGATTTTTTCGGGTTCTTGTCCGTCTTTTGGTTTTCTAAGCCATGTCGGCTCGCCGTATAAATCGTATAAAATCTCGAAAACACAATTCATCACTTTATGCTTGCGATTTAGATAATCCATTACAGACATTACTCAATTCCTTTGGATTTAAGCAATTCCGCAAAGCTCCTGCCATTTTTTTGAGGTTCGTCTTTTGATAAAATATCCGAATGAAGTGAGGATATTTTATTTTTTAAACAATTCTTATTTTCTTGAGTCGTGGCTACTGCTTGGACTCTTGACTGGCTTTTCGTTGGACTTTTGTCGGACATTTTGCTTGTCATTGGTTGGACTTTTTGCTGGACATTTTCAAAAGGCTTTTCTTGAAATAGGTCATATTTTCCAATGGTTATGAGCGAATATTGGTTGGTCGTTTGCGTGGCTATTACGCCGGACATTTTGAGTTTATCCAGAGATGTCCTTATCTGACGTTCCGAGAGTCTTAATGCCTGCGCGAGTTCCTGCCTACCAGTTACGAGTTGTCCACGTTTAACAACGATATTACGCCACCGCTTATCTTCATAATTTGCCGTTAATAGCAAGTGCATGAATAAGCGAAAGGTATTTGCATCGCTATACCATTCCCATTCCGTTATACGTCTATGAATTTTAATCCAGCCACTCATAGCGAATCTCAGATACCGCTTATTTATTGACTAACGTATTTTGAGCTTTGTTTTTGTTTTCAAACTCAATAACGCTTTCAAGCGAATAAAGGATCTTGCGACCAATTCTTATGAATTCCGGCCCGAAACCATATATGCGCCAATGTTCGATTGTGTTAGGGTTGACTTTCCACCGCTGTGAAAGCTCTTTTGTGGTTAAATAGCCACTTGAATTTTGGTTTTCCATGATTATTTCCTTTTTAAGTTAATGACATTTACAGTCAAACTTTGCGGAAATAAGTCGGAATTTTACAGTCGGATAGGTCGGAGTGAAAGTCGGACAAAGTCGGATAAGTAACCGATAATAAGAATTATACGGCTGAATATAAAACAAAACGTATCGGATTCTCATCCGACTTATGTCATACTTTAGCTGTATTTAGCTGTGTATAATTTATGTTATCATAAGGCAATAATATCCTTTTGAACGATATTTTATACGCGCCAAAATCGGATGCGAGCGAAACAAGTCTTTTAGGTGTTGAGTGCGCGCCCCGCTATCCGATAACAGATTTTTACCCAAAACCCATGGATTATCTGTTGATGCAGCTTTATACAATTCTTTTATGATTTTGGCTTGTAGGTGTCCGAATGTATAAACATCTTTGCCTATAACAATCATATCATTATCGCTATATGCTGTCAGATTTTTTATAGATTCTGGTTTGTTTTTATCCCACAGAGGCAGTTCCGGCTGTTCGCAAGCCAGCTTATACTTCTGTTCAAATTCCCTTAAATCGTCTAAAAATATCAACAAATCAACTTTCGTAATGATAATTTTTTCCGGTTGAATAAGCCTTATTTTTTGAGATTCAGTTTTACTTAGTAGTTCAGAGATAGTCCTTTTGTTATGACGAAATAAAATATGGCAATCTTCCGGCGATACTCTCATACAGCCGGTAAATTCGCATATTTCGCTCTCATTATTATTTGTGACAGGGGATAATTTGACGGCACAAACTTTAATGTGAGCATTTATTAAGCCATTTTCAATACAGTATTCAACGTCCTTTACTTTTCTTTGCCAACGAAAGGCTACTTCCGTTACAGAAAAGTATTCTTTACTCGGAAATGTCATTGTATAACCTCTCTTGAAAATTAAGTTTGAGCTTATACTATAAAACAATTTTTTTTAATATTAAGTTACACAAAAACACTACCTTAGATTGTAATAGGTTTTCCCGCAAAAAATAAAGCCCTTGAAAATCAAGGGCTTGAAATGGTGCCGACAGAGAGACTTGAACTCCCGACCAACCGATTACAAATCGGTTGCTCTACCAACTGAGCTATGTCGGCATAGCAACTGAAGACGCTTATATACTAACACTTTAGCGTTGTCAATACCTATTTATCAGATTATCCAAAAATTTTATTTCGTTTTTTTCTTCTCAAAACTCAAAACAGTGAAAAATATAAATCTTGATATTTTTTCATCATCATTAAATATTGTTCTTTAATGTGTCAAACTGTATGGGATATTATACTAAAATTTGAGTGAGCGCCGAGTGAGTGAGCAAGAAACAGCTATCGACTCCACCGATAACTTTAAAACAGGTCGAATTTAAAATAAAAATGCTTGAAACCTTTAACGGTAAAAGGAAAAGTCTTTAAATTCAATAGCTTAAAATTACGGAGATTCAAGTATTTGCAATGATTACAAATCAGTTGCTCTACCAACTGAGCTATGTCGGCGCTAAATCCGTAACACTTATATCTGATGTTTTACCGATTGTCAATACACTTTTTGGCACCGCTTAAAAAATCTGTTATGATGCCTTTTTTCTCAGACACTGTCGCAACCACGCATCTAAAAATTTCATCTGCTCATCGGTATGAAACCAATGTTCACCCTCCGGCATTACGGTCAGCGTGGCATTATGCCGTTTGGCAAACTCCGCAATTGTATTAAATGAAGTCAGATTATCCTGTCGGCCGTACAAAATATCAGTCGGCACATTCCATACCGGAGGGTTTGCGCGCACATAGCAAAGATATTTCCACGACAGCGTTTCGCCGAAAGCGGTTACTATTTCCTGTTTTTCGGCCAATTCGGATTCGCTGACACCGGCCCACCTCATCATGTCGGTAATTAATTTTTCCATATCTGCAATCGGCGAAATAAAAAACGCCCGCTCAATTTTTGCCGCCAACTCGGCGTACATTGCAAAACAGGCACCGATACTGTTGGCTACAATTGTGATGCTGTCATACTCAGCGGCCAAAGCCCGATATGCTTCGGTAAACTCAGCTTTTGCCTCCCACGGTGTAGTGCTTTTATAATCAAAACCGCGCACCTCGCTATCGGCAAATAGCGGCTCATAATGCTTGGCTTCATCGGCGCTTCCGCTTTTTCCGTGAATATATAAAACAACCTTTTTCATAACAATTTTCTTAATTTACATCGCCCTGACCGAACGCTTAAAAAACTTACTCGTTATATTCCGACCACAAGTTTATTTTTCGATACTGTCCGAATATTTTTTCCGGCTCTGACTTGTAATTTGCTCCGACTTTTGATTTTTTTGAGTCTTTTTCGCCTGTCTGGCCTTTTTTTCCTCTTCCGCTTCTTTTCTGGTTCTGACCTTAGCCTTGGTTACCGCCTTATATCTCAAGCGGATTTCTTCCTGCTCATCGCGTCTTTTTTCATTATCCGTGATAGGATAACGTGCGGTCATTTTTTCAACTTCTTCCGGATACACATGCACTCCGTTTCTGAAGCACCAATCCTTAATCCCGAAACCGAACGGATTATTCCCCGGAGTAGCAAATCTTATGCCTAACTTATCCGGCCCCAACAAATCAATATCCTTAACGCCGAGCTTTTCCAGAACTTTTGCAACATTTTTAGAGCAATTATTAAACCCTAAACTGAACTCTTGATAACCATATCTGATATTATGCTTATCTATTTCTCTTACTATTTTTTTCGGATCAAGTCCGATTTTACTCGGATAAATGGCATAGTATTCCGTATATTTTTTGTATGTATCATATACCGGATCGGTATAAATGGTAGAAATCAGGCGATTCACCACTCGGTCTTTATACTGCATTCCGACGTGGCCGTATAAAGACGGTCCCTCTATCGGCATAATTGCAATAATAATCGGATCTTCCGCAAACAAATCCAACTCCCCTTTTTCATTGCGCGGCACTCTGTCGGAAACATCACCGCGTCCGCGCAGAAGCTTGTTATATTTTTTATGCTCCTCGTTGGCCGAACAATCATGCCTTTCCGAATAATAACGCGTACCATTGTATAAAAACTGTACTTTCCCCATGGCATAGGCCTTTTCCTTAGCTTCTTCATAGCTGTCCGCCTTAATATTAGTCAAAAACGTATGATACGGATTAAGCCGCGAATGTCTGAGTTTTTCTACCAACCAACTATTCTTAATTACCTTACTCAGCCAGCGATACAGCGGCAACATGCCGGCCTCTCTGCGCACCAAAGGCGGCATATCTTCTCTGATGAGCGGCGAAAACGTCCGATACGGTGTAGACAGTATATATTTGAGTTTGCGCACAAACCAATTATTTTTAGCCGTATTCAGCGCTCGTCCCAACGCCAACTTTCTATCAACTTTCTTTTGTTCGGATTGCGATATTTCAGATTTGTTATTCGGCATTCTTATCTCCTTTTGATAATATGCACACAATATACATTAATCTATAAAATTTGTCAATAAATTCATGTATCGGAGCTGACCTTAAAAAATATTTGATTTTGATCGAAATTCGTGGCATAATCGGGCATAAGGATAAACCATGAAAGATTTTGCCGAAAACAAAATTAAGCAACGCAAAACATGTAAATACATTCTGAGCAGTATGTTTTATTTAGCCGTTGCCTCTGCCGCCGCTAAGGCACAGGCGCAAACCGCCGTTGCTCCCGACAGCACCTCCGGTTGCAAACCGACAACCGGCATGACACACCGTCTTGCCGTCGGCATCGATAATATCTCGGCCTTAGCCATAGAAAAAGACGGCACCGTTTTTTATAATAATCTCCAGCCGCATGTTGAAGCTCATACTAAAACCCCGCGAGGGTATTATGCCGATTTTGCGGCTTTGGTTGAAGTAACCGTACATAACGACGACCCTGTCAGCTCCGTGTTAAGTAAATTTACGGCCGAAATCGGCAAAAAATTACACGGCGGAGGAGAATTGTTTGTCAGAGTCGGCCGCGAAGAAACGCAAGATGCCGATGTTTCCGACAACGCCATCGATTATATGGCCGAAAATGATATTGAAGATTTCGGAAACAACGTTGAAAGATTAGTCTTCGGCCTCAGAGATAAAAACGGCAACTACCTCGAAGCCGGCACCGTATGGGATACCGGCACCGGTAAATACATCATCTGTCCCGACAAAGAAACCGCCGATTTTTGGGGACGCGGTAGCTTATCTGTCTTAAATAAAAGCAACGTCAGGCTCTCATTGGAGGCCGCAACCCGTTTAGGCGCAAACCAGCGTATAGGCATTGCCGCCGCCACCCTCGAAACTACCGGTGGTTTCGGCGCTATGACTTTATTTGAACGCGACTTTAACCATAACGAAAATAAATGTTTGGTGCGAATTTACAAAAACCTGCAAAACGGCTCAAGCATCATCAGCGAATTGGTACACGCCGGCAAAGGTCGCGGCGTAGATTTGCGTTTGGGCTTGGGTAAAAAAGGTATGCAGATTTATGCGCAGTATAACACCGAAAAAAAACAAGCCGGCGCCGGCCTCTCCTACACTTTCAATATGCAAAAAAAACTCAGCGGCAAACCGACGCGTTAACATTGCACAGCAAAATAAATGTACTGCCTCCGAAACATAAACGCATCCGCCAAAATCAAAAGAAAAATATTGCATTTACTTGAATTTTCTGATAAAATTTATTGCAGTTACACGGAGAGTAATGATATGTCCAGATTTATTTTATACGGCGTTCCCTTAGGCTTCAGTTGTTCTGATTGCTCGCATGAAGACTACGAATTTTTAAGATTGGATTACATTCGCGGCCGCCACAATAATCAATTGCAAATTCAACGTCGCCAAAACGGAGACACATATTATAACTATCTGATGTATCCTCCGGAGGGGCATAATTTTACGGACTCGGCCGGACGTGCCGGAGCGTTTTTCGGTATGTCCGTTATTTTAACCAATCAGGTTATAACCGACGTAAATAAACTCACTCTATTGTTTCAAAAAGTATATCAGGATTATGTTAAAGACAAGATTATTGCCGAGTTGCCAAACGGCAACAAAAAATTTCTTGTCAGTAATTTGCACTCTGATAACGACGCGCTCGCCATGTATGTCGCCCGCGGCATGGCGAATATTATGAAGAATAACCCGGAATTGAACATATTTAACAATGTAACCGCATACTCTCCGGCTCAAGTTCAGCAATACATTCTGAACAAGAGGTTTCTGGTCAAATAATCTGCCGCATCATATCAGTGATATACGGCGCTTATTTCATCGTAATTGCCGCCTTCGGACAGGCATGAGAACAAAGCGAGCATCCCACACACTTATCGCGATTAACCGTAACATGACCGTTTTCCAAGCTCAACGCGCTGTGCTCACACTCGTCGCAAACCATCACGCAAGTTCCGCATTTCACGCACAAAGCGTCGTCAATGTGCGGATAAACCTGCTCTGATTTATGCAATTTTTCGTGCGCCGTAAGCTTAGCAATTGCCCGGTTTTTCAAATCTGCCGGACTGTTGAAGCCCTTGTTTTCCAAATAGTTTAACAAGCCTTGCTTCATCTGCTTAATCACTTTATATCCGTTTATCATAACTTCAGTACAAACCTGCACCACATCGGCGCCAACCGTCATATATTCCGCCGCATCATGCCAATTGGTAATACCGCCGATGCCTAAAATCGGTAACGTACTGTTCTGGCGAATTTGCGCCACGCAACGCAACCCTATCGGCTTAACCGACATTCCGGAATAGCCGCCGAAAGTCGATTGCCCGTTCACCTTCGGCATCGGCTCAAACGTATCCAAATCAACTCCCATCAGCGATTGTACGGTATTAATCGCCGAAAAACCGTCGGCTCCCGCTTTTTCCACCGCCTTAGCAATCTCAGCTATATTCGTAACATTAGGCGACAGCTTTACAAACACAGGCTTTTTTGCCACTTCCATCACCCATTCGGTAATCATCGCCGAAATCTCCGGATTGGTACCGATGGCCATACCGATACCCTTCTCCGGCATACCGTGCGGACAGGAAAAATTCAGTTCAAAACCGTCTATTTGAGCTTCATTGAGGGTATTAACCAGCTTCTGCCATTCTGCCTTAACCACCGGCGCCATAATACTGGCTATTTGCACCTTCGTCGGGTGTTTTTGCCGCAAATATTTAATCCCGTCAAGCCATTGTTGCACGGTAAGATGACTTAAAAGCTCAATATTTTCAAACCCGCAAACGCGCCCGCCGGATTTCCAAGAAGCGTAGCGCTGGCTGGCTTCAATCATCTCCAAATCATCCGGCGTAATCGTTTTTAAGACTGCTCCGCCCCAACCGAGTGTAAACGCTTTATCGATACTTTCGATTTTTGCCGTCGGCGGTGCCGAAGCCAAGATAAACGGATTTTCAAACTCAATTCCCGAAACCGTTGTTTTTAATGTTGCCATCTTCCTCTCCTTTGTTTATTTTCAACAGATTATTTATAACAAAAAAATCTCGTTTTGCAAAATCTAAAAACGGAATATAAACACCGTTTACCCAAATGTCGCACTTAAAATTGTGTTGGCAACAGTGATTTCAGATAATGATAATCTTTAATCCGTGCCTCACAATGCGGCTCGGCCCCTTGACCGGTTTCCATTGTGATATATGCATTTTCATCGGTAAAATCGGCTATAAAATGCCGTAGCGGATAGTTGCCCGCACCAAAATGCCAATGGCAGTCCCCGGATATTTTAATATCACCGTCACAAATATGGTACACCCGAGGTTTTAAGGCAAACAGCTCCTTAAGTTGCGTTTCAATTTCCATATTTGTACTGAGCGCCGCACATACCGCATGCGAGAAATCCAAACAAAAACCGCACCCGCTTTCTTGCATTATATAGCCTATTTCTTTGGCATTATACCCGTGCAAAAGCTCTTTGTTCCGCCCCCAATAAGGCAGATTTTCCACCACAATACGTTCGTCATGCAAGCTTCTGAACTGTTCGGCCGTTTCTTCAACATACTGCCGATCATGGCCGCACCCCGGATGCACGATAATTGTTTTTGAATCAAACATGTCCGCTACCTTTTGCGCCAGCGCCACAATGTTGCGATTATGCGCCTTAAGCGCCCGATTACCGGTATCCAACCCGATATAAGAGGCGTGGATTCTGACTTCTGCATTGTTCAGCTCTTGTTTGAGTTTTATAAAATCGTCTGGCGAAGCACTCTGAAGTGCCGTCAATTCCACAAATGCATCAGGTACCGAGTTAACAAATTCGGCGCACTCGTTTATTATGTCCGGCGTTGTCTGCAAATTGCTGCTGAATAGCTTAAATCCGAATTTTCTCATAGTCGCTCATTCATAAATTATTCAGAGTCTTCTTTTGTTAAATATTGGCACTTCAAGCCTACATTAAAAAATCCGGCGATGCAAGTATAAATTCGGCATCATCTTGCAATCGGCGGACATTAACCAATCTTCAAACCAACCCCAAAGGTTCTCCGCTCCATTTATCGACAACAACACCATTATCCAATGATTTTGACATCGTTATAATGTTATCTTTATAAACATAGTCTGCTTGAAAGCCTTTTTTGATATATAAATCTACTGCATGTTTATTGATAACTTTATCGGTATAAAGGCGACACACTTTATAACCGTAATCTTTCATCATTTGAAGCTGTAAATCCAATATGGTACTTGCATACCCGTTCCGACGATATTCCGGACGTATTCCGAACCACCCTAACCAGCACTCATCGTTATTATCGGCATAAACGCCTGAAACACCTACTATAATATCGTTTTCATAACCCAAATAATATTCTAACCGTTGCAAATTATGTTGTCCCGAGATTGATTGCTTAAAATGAATCAAATCATATTTATTTTCTTCAGGAAATATTTGATAAAAGAAACTTTTTACAATCTCAATATCTTTGGGTGCAGTAATTTGATGCAGTTTCATGTTTTTGCCTTAAAAATTTATCCTTTCTGTTGTAAATGTATTATATAAATCTTTCAGCGTCAATCCGAAAGAGAAAATATTACATATTTTCTGGCTTTAACCATTGTAGCTCCTCTTAATCCTCAAAATCCCATACCGTTACCCAAATCCGTGAAAAACAAATCATCGTCCTCGGAATTTCTATTCTTGCGCATAGAGTTTGACTTTGCTTTTTTACCGCTAAACAGGCTGACAATCCAATATAGCACCAGCAACAACAGTAATTCTGCCATAACACGTCTCCTCTGATAATGTTTACAATTCAATTGTATCACGCCGCATAGCAAAGGCAAGCATAATCGGATTTACAAATGTCAAATTTTGGCATTGTACTGTTGGTTAGTACTTTCTCTACCGCAACGGTGATATTTTAATCGGATTGTCCTTCGCTATGCTCACGACCTTCGTCATACATCGCCGTTGGCGACCGCCGTACTTCCGTCCGGCTTGTATTTCTCAGCGGACCAGCTTCTCGCTGGTCCTCATCCGCCACTCGTCACAAAAACACCAAAACCCGCCATATTGGCGGGTTTTGGTGTTTTTGGTCGGAGTGACTGGATTCGGACCAGCGACTTCTACGTCCCGAACGTAGCGCTCTACCAGGCTGAGCTACACTCCGATAACTCAGTATCTTTTAATACATTTTTTTTATATTGCAACAAAAATTTTTTATTTTTTGCAAAAAAAATGAATATTTCGCCTTTTTACGCCATATTTATATGACAAATTTTATTCTTCTGATTGCGGCAAATCCGCTGTAACCGGAGCTTCTTGAAGCCCCTCTTTTGTTGCCGACCTTTTTGCTCGCAGCTCTTGAAACTTAGCCTTTTGTTCGTCGTTCAAAATCGCTTCAAATGCGTGCAAACCGGTTGCTTCCAGTGTATATACCGCTTGCCTCAATATTTCTAATTGCCGCAAAATCTCAGCTTTATCCTTTTGTTCGGCAACACTTATTTGTTGCGCTAAATCAAGCTGTTCCGGCGAAAGATCCAAATTTTGCACATAATAACTGATTGACGGATCATAAAAGTCCGCCGCAGTAGCTTGCGT
>JBGUGE010000075.1:0-7181 GCA_045111335.1 Alphaproteobacteria bacterium
AATAAGACCATTTATTAGTATCAATTCAGGCGCTTATTGAAAAACCATGCGGCAAAGCTCATGGTACATGCGCCGATAATCAGCAGCGGCCAAATATCGGCCCAGACTGCCGGCAAATCAATGTTTTTCAAAAACAGCCCGCGTGAGAGCCTGAAAAAATAGGTCAGGGGATTGATAATGCTTAGTTTTTGCAAAAACAGCGGCATATTTTCAATCGGCGTAATAAAACCGGAAAGCAAAAATGTCGGTGCCAAAAAGGCAAACACACCGAAAATAGCCTGTTGTTGGGTATTACAAACGGTTGAGATAAACAGCCCGATACCGGCAATCGAAAGCAAAAACACAAAAATACAGGCATAAATCAGAAAATAGCCGCTTTCTGCCGGAATATGAAATATAAAGCGGCCGGCAATCAGCATAATGGTAAAATCCAGATAAGCCACCGCAATCGCCGGAATGGTCTTTCCGATGAGAATTTGCCACGGTTTGAGCGGGGAAACCAACACTTGGTCAAAAGTGCCGAGTTCTTTTTCCTGAGCCACTGACAGAGCCGTAATCGCCAACATCATTACCGAAATCAGCACTCCCATAAACGAAATCACAATATACCATTGATAATTCAAATCGGGGTTGAACCAATTGCGCACTCTGAGCGTAATCGGCGATTGGGCAATATCAGCCACGTCAACCTCATATTGAAAGGCCATGAATATCTGAGTAAGGTATCCGCTTACGACCTGTGCCGTGTTTGATTTACGACCGTCTAAAATCAATTGCACCGTCGGCGATTCTCCCACATACAGTTTTTTGGTAAAATCTTCAGGAATCGTCAGTGCCACAAAGGCCTTTTCCGTATCAATTTTTTCGGTTAAGTCGTGCGGATTATCCACCATATACAGATGCTTAACATACGGAGTATTGGCAACTTTATCAATCAGTGCGGCAGAAACCGGTGAGCGGTCTTTATCATAAACCACCATTGCAATGCTGTTAACCTCAAAGGTGGCGGAAAAAGCAAACACCGTCAGCATCAACAGCGGCGGAAACAGAATCATGGCGCGATTTTTCGGATCCGACCAAATTATTTGGAATTCTTTTATCACCAGCGCCCAAATTGCAGCGCATTTTGCCATAAACAACGCCATTATTCCAACCTTTCTTTAGTTACCTTATACAGCAGGGCAAACATAATCAGCCCGAAAATCAGCAAATTAAGACTTTCGTTGAAAATAATGGGCCATATATTGCCGGCCATAAACAAATTTTTGATAATCGGCACAAAATGAGTCGCCGGTATAATGTTGGTCGCAATTTGAATAATTCTCGGCATTGAAGAAATTTCAAACAATCCGCCGGAAAGAATAACGGCCGGCAAAAAACCGAACATCGCCGCCGCCACCGAGGCTAAAAACTGATTACGCGTCAGCGTGGAAATTAAACATCCCATACCGATGGAAACAAATAAAAACAGGCTTGAGGTAATAAAATATACCAACAGTGAACCGCGGAACGGCACCCCGAAAATCATTACACTTAAAAAAGTGCAAAAAGCGGCGGAAAGAATCGCCAAACAATAATATGATATATATTTAGCCGAAATAATTTGTAACTTCGAAGCCTTAGTGGTCAAAAGCGATTCCATGGTACCACGTTCCCATTCGCGGGCAATCACAAGCGCGGTTAAAAGCATACCGATCAGTGTCATAATAATCGCAATCGAGTTCGGCAAAATAAAGTAGCGACTTTTCAGCTCCGGATTATACCACGAAACCGGATCTATTTGGATACCTACCGATTTTTGATAGCCGTATATTTCAATCAAAATTTTTTGCGCCGTTGCGATAATCCCCTGAACATATGCGACGGTAAACAGCGCGATATTCGGGTCGGAAGCATCGGCAATAACCTGCACAACGGCTGCCTGTTCGCCGATAAACGCTTTGGCAAAGTTATTAGGCAACACCACCAAGGCGCGGATATCACCGCGAGTTAGTGCGGTCTGCGCTTCTTTGCGACTGTTATAGCGGGTGATTTTCAAAAAGCGCGATCCGTCAAACGACGAAATAATTTCATTGGCCTGAGCGTGGTCGCCTTCAATAACCAAACCGGTTTCAATGGCGTTATTATCAAGATTAATGGCGGTTGCAAAAATCGTAATCAAAATAAACGGCAAAATAAATGCGATCAAAATACTGCTCGGATCACGAATAATCTGCAAAAACTCTTTATAAATCAAGGCTTTTAAGATTTTCATACCGCGTCCTCCGCTTGGTATTCGTTAATCAGCCGGATAAACGCATCTTCCATGGTTTCTCCTGCTTTTTTCAGGTCGTCGGGAGTGCCGATTTGAATGGCTCGTCCCTGATAAATCAGTGCAATACGGTCGCAATACTCGGCCTCGTCCATAAAGTGGGTGGTAACCATCACCGTTACGCCTTTTTCCACCATTGAATTGATGTGATTCCAAAATTCGCGGCGGGTAAGGGGATCAACCCCTGATGTCGGCTCGTCCAAAAACAAAATAGGCGGATTATGCATAATTGCGCAGGCTAAAGCCAATCGCTGTTTAAAACCGAGCGGTAAATTGCCGGCCGGCTGCTTTAGATACGGCGTTAATTCAAATGTTGCAATCATCTGTTTAATACGGTTTTCGCGATTTTTCCCGCGCAATCCGTAAATTCCCGAAAAAAAGCGAAGATTCTGCATTACCGACAAGGTGGAAAACAGCGAAAATTTTTGTGCCATATAGCCGAGATTAGCACGGGCTGCCGTCGGATTTTCAATCATATCCGTATTCAAAATAAAGCCTTGTCCCGACGTCGGCTTGGCCAATCCGCACAACATTTTGAAGGTGGTTGATTTGCCGGCGCCGTTCGGCCCCAACAATCCGAAAATTTCACCGCGTTTTATATTAAATGAAATGTTTTCGGCCGCGGTAAAATCACCGTATTTTTTGGTTAATTTATCTGCCTTAATTACAATCTCCGGAATGTTATGAATATCGATTTGTTCGGCAATTTCCGAGGGGCGCATCGGTGCGCCGCCCAAAATATCGATAACCGCATCTTCAAAACGCGGAGTTACCGGTTGTATCGGAATTTTGAGCGCTTCAACCGCTGTGTTTTTTTGCAACACCACTCGCACGTTTTGCCCTGAAATAACGGCATCGGTCAACGGTGCCCGATTCTGCATCAGGTTGCGCAAAATGTGCCGCGGATTGTCGGGGTTTGCGGTTAAAAATACGCGCTCATGCAGCTTTGCGGTCAAATCTTTCGGGTTGCCGTTAAAAATGAGTTGCCCGTCATTCAGAAGCAGTACGCGGTCAAACTTTTCCGCTTCGTCCAAATAAGAAGTTGACCATAGCACCGTAATCCCGTTGTCGCGAAGGCTGTATACCATTTTCATTAACTCTTGGCGCGAAATCGGATCAACCCCGACACCGGGCTCATCGAGCAGCAAAAAATGCGGATGTCCGAGCAAAGTGCAGCCTAACCCCAATTTCTGTTTCATGCCGCCGGAAAGGCGTCCGGCCAAGCGCTTTGTAAACGGTTGCAAACCGGTGAATTTCAAGAGCCATGCAAATTGTCGTTTGCGCTCATCTGCCGTAAGTTCTTTCAAATCTGCATACAGATTCATGTTTTCGGCAATACTTAAATCTTCATAAAGTCCGAATTTTTGTGGCATATAGCCAATCAGCTGGTGTAATTTATGGGTTTGTGTTATCGGGTTTAAACCTAATACGGAAATGTCTCCGGCAGTCGGCACCAAAAGCCCCAACAAAAGTCTGATCAGAGTGGTTTTACCGGCACCGTCCGGACCTACCAACCCGATGACTTCACCTTGTTTTAGGTTTATACTTAAATCGTCAATCGCGGTAATGTCCGGATTTTTGAATATTTTACTTAAGTGTTTTATTTCAACAACATCAGCCATTTAATCCGCCAACTTAATCGTTACCGGCATACCCTGTTTCAAAAAGTCATCGGCATCGTTAATCACAATACGCAGACGATACACCAAATCGGTGCGCAAACTTGCGGTTTCAATGCTTTTAGGTGTAAATTCTGCGGTAGAGGAGATAAAACCGATTTGTCCGTTGTATATTTTATCGCCGGAATCGGTATAAATCTTAACCGGTGTGCCGAGTTTAACCCGTCCGAGATCGGTTTCTTTAATATAGGCTCTTGCCCACATTCTGCCGTTAAGTGAAATTGTATAAACCGGAACTCCTGCGGAAATCATTGTTCCCGGTTCGTAAATGCGAATTAATATAACCCCGTCGGCCGGCGATTTCAGCACGGTATCATCAAGTGCGGTTTGAGCCACATCGGCACTCGACTTGGCATATTCCAAATCAGCCGCGGCGATATCCTGATTGGCTTGAGCGGTATCACAGTCTTGCACCGAGGCATTTTTGGTTTTGCACAGAGCTTGTTTGCGGCGATTAATGCGTTGGGCATTAACCAATGCCGCTTCTGCCTGAGAAATTTTGGCCAACGCCTGATTTTTGGTGTCGATAAACACATCATCATCGAGTGTGGCTAAAGTATCACCCTCATGTACCTCATCGCCTTCTTCAAAATTCATGGTTTTCAACCGACCGCTGACGCGAAACGATGAATTAACCTGACGAATATCAATATTGCCGTACAAAACAAGCGGTTGCACGGACTGAGGACGACTCTGCCAATAATACGCGCCGCCGCATATAACCGAAACAATTAACCAAAACAACAGCTTTTTCATTTGTTTCTCCTTTATATTTCTATGTTTTAATCTATAAGTTTTAAAAGGTAAAAACAAGCATAAAAGTAGAGTTTTGGGCCACATTTTATTGTATTTTAGAATGTATATTTCAGGGGCAAAGGACAGGTTAATGTTTGATGATTTCCATGCCGGAATATTCGGCTTCGACTATACCGCCGATAATGACCGTAACATTCGAAAAACCGGCTTTTTCAAACATTTCGGCTGCCTGCGAAGCGCGGTTGCCCGAGGCGCATAAAATATTGATTGTATCATTTTCGGTAAGGCTGTTGTCACGAATAAACTGAATGGGGTGCAAACTGTCAAGTTCACGATGAATGTGCGGCATTTTAAGCGCCGAACGATTATGTTCTTCTAAAGTGCGAACATCTAAAATAAATGATTGTGCGGTTAAACTGCTTGGTTTGATAAATCGCATGATACCTCCTTTGATACAGAGATAATGCGTATTTTACAAAATTAAAGCTGTCAGCCCGTTTTACCACGAGCTGCCGCCACCGCCACCGAAACCGCCGCCGGAAAAGCCGCCGCCACCGCCGCTGGAGGTGGAAATTCCGCCATTGGCGGTAGTCGGTAAAACCGCCGATTGAAAACTGTTGGTTAAATTATTGAAATTGTTGATATTAAAGGTTTGATCGGTTGCCCAAGTCGGCGGCGGCACGGCAATCCCTTCAAATTGCTTAATCCATGTGTCCGATACGCCCAAAACATAGGCATACGGCAAAATCTTATAGAAATATTGCGGGTTCTCCTCTGCCATTTTCTCCAAACGGTCTTTTTCCGCCACTTCGATAAACTTTTTCAGCCCCAAAAGTTTACCCTTGAGCAACCGACCTTTAACATTAGGTTTGGCCATCTCGCGGCAGCATGTTGAGGTGATTACAAAGCAACAAAAGCCAAAGACTATCAAGGAAAGATTTTCTTTATGAAAATCTTGTAAAAAAATGAAAAATGCCGGCGTAAAAAACAAAATTATGAAAATAATGCCATATAATTTCTGCCCCAAAGTGGTTTTGCTCTGTAATCCGTATATCAGAAAATACGGAAACATGATTGCCATGGCACACGGCATCGCTTTGTCGGATGCCTGATAATCCGTCATCGGGAACAGGGTAAGCAGCAACGTACCCAACATCAGCAACCACATAACGACTTTGAGCAAAAAATTTAAGGAAATTCTTTCGTAATAGCGGCGTTTGATGGGTTTATCGCCGGCCCGGCATATCAGATGCTCCCATGAGGTGAAAAATTCGGTAGAGTTCTTCAAATCCGAATCGCTGACCTTGCCGTCATTTCCGGCTTCTTGCAAAGCAAGGAGTAACTCTCTTTCAATTGCGTTATCGCCGGTATATGGCTGAAAATCCGACAACACAAACTTTTTCTTATCCGAATTGATTTTGAAATATCCGTCATCGGCCAGTTTGACAATCATGGCAACCAGGCCTTTATTCGTCACATCTTCGGTCATAATCAACTCGGCATCGGCCGGTGAAATTTCTGCGGGTGCATGAAAAGTTACCACCGGCGTAACATGCTCGTCTTTGCCTAACAAATACCAAATAAAAAAGGAGACGGCAGTCAACACCGATAGCCAAGTCCATATCAATTTTTCGATTTTATTATCGTCCGTTGTGTCAAAATATCCTTCCGGCACTTCAATCCGCATTGTTATGCCTTCGTTTGGTTGCAAAACACGGTGGGTTTGTCCCCAAATATAAGAACCGTTAACCGCATATTCCGCTCCGCCGTCAAAACCGCGAACTCCGTATCTGCCGATAGAAAGCCCGACTTTTGAGGCATCGACATCCGCCGGCATTTGCACCTGAAATCGAACATGCTCAATCGGTACTCCCCAATCGGTACCAATCAGATTATAATAAAATTCCGGTTTATAATCATAAATTTGTTGCGTATATTCAATCAGATAACTCTTAACCCCGCTGACTAATCGCTCGGCATCACCGATTTTGATATTGAGATCTCCGTTATGGTAAGTCGTAAACGGCTCATTGACCGCAACATCATAAATATGGCTTTTTCTTTGCGGAATCGAGCGGATAATACCGTGCGACGGCCGAGTAAACACCACGCGTATCGCTTCCTTAACCTGAACCGTGCGATTTTGCAAAACTTTAAGATTGATGTCGTAATCATCAATATAAAAATTTTCGGCACGGGCGTTTGCGGTAATAAATACGGCGATTAAAATCAGTAAAATCCGCAAAAATCTCATTTTCAGTCCTCAAAAAAACGTTATTTCTCGCTATTATCCGCCAATGAAGATGCCGCCAACGTTGCAGATATCCCGACTGGGAAATTGCGCATAAAATTCTTAATTTTGAAGTTATTGTTATCCGTCCATGCCGGTGTCGGAATTTCAATATCATCAAACAATTTCAGCCACTCGTTATGCA
>JBGUGE010000076.1:0-150742 GCA_045111335.1 Alphaproteobacteria bacterium
AAATGAGTGTCTGAATAACATTTAGAGGTCTGATATGTCCGCAAAAAATTCAAAAAATAAAAACAATAGCACCATCGTTATGGTTGATGAAGAGAACGAAAGCTGGTTTGCCAACGGATTGCACCGTTTTATCATTGTTTTCAGCGTAATGTGGTTTGCCATTGTGGCTGTGTATATCTCCAAATTTTTCGGTTGGGATAAGCTTTTTTCTATGTTGCCGAACGAATTTAGCGGCTTTATGGCCGGTATTACGTTGCCGCTCGCTATTGTGTGGGTGATTATGGCGTATATCGATCGCGGCAGTAATTTCAAAAACGAAACGCGAATGTTGCGGGATTCGCTTAATCATGTGATTTTTCCGGATTCGAACGGTAATGAGGCTTCCAAAATGATTGCCGCCGCCATCAAGGAGCAGGTTTCTGAACTCAAAGAAACAACCCGCGACGTGTGTGCGCAAAGCGATGTTATTAAACGTGAACTGACCGAGCGGGTAACGGAAATGCGCAGTTTGACCGAGGCTCTCGATAAATATTCGTCGCAAACTCTGTTGGAACTTAATGACGAAATCAAAAAATTGGTGGAGAATTTTAATTTTGTAGCCGAAAAAGCATCTTCCACCATGGCGGATTTTCGGGTGAACACCATGCAAATGCGTGAAGACGGTGAAAAAATCGTCGGGCTGTTGACTCCGATGGTTAACGAAATGGTGACTGCCGCCGAGCGTGTAAAAGAGGTGGTAAATGTAAATAACGAAAATATCGCCAAAGCACAAGAACAGCTTAATCAATATTCGCAAACCAGTCAAAGCTCAATCAGCCGTATGATTGAATCGTGGGCGGCCAAGGGCGAAAATTTGGAGCAGACTTATTTGCGCGCTTCCGAAAATTGCGAAGAATTATTCCGCCGCTTGGATTCGGGTATTTCGCACATTGAAAACAGTATTAAAGAACAAAAACAGGTAGTGGAAACTCAATCCGGACTGATTGATAAAAACTCGGCTTATCTCGATAATAAACTCGGTGAATACGGTCGTTTAATCAGTTTGGAAGTTGAGGCAATGGTCGAGCGTTCCGGTACTTTGGAACAAAATATCCAAACTCAGCTCAAGAGTATTAAGGAAACATCGGAACAGGTAGCGGAGGCCTTTGCTTCGCTCGGCGATGAAGTAGCAGCCAAACGTAAACTGCTTGAAAGTGAAAGCTTGCAGGCGGTCAACAACATCAACCTTACGGTTAACCGCTTGGGAGAAGAGCTCGGTCGTCTCAAAGAATTTTATGACGCTACGCAAAATAAAAACAGCGAATTCGGACAAGTATTTGACAATGTGGCACATAATTTACATGCCATCAGCGACGGTCTGAACAAAAATGTTGAAAATTTCAGCGCTCAAACCGGTGATATTTTTATCAAGTTTAATGAAATCAATAACGAAGTCGGAAGCAATATCGCCAAATTAAGCGAAAGTGCCGACGGTATTACGGTACAGAGCAAGAAAAATGCCGAATTGCTGATGGAACAAGACGCGTTTGTCAACAAATCGATGGATAGTTTGAAGCAGATCACCGGAAGTATTGCCGCGCTCAATAAAGAGCTGGTAAAAACCGGCACGGCAGTCGGTTCTACTTTGAGTAAATACGAAAGTAAGATGAGCGGCTTTGAAAAACTTGTCGATACACATTTGACCAATTTGCGCGCCGGTTATGAAAAAACCGAAGAACAGGTTGAAGCGCTTAATAAAAAATTTAAGGCCGCAAGTATTGATACATTTATGCGCAATTCCACGGATTTAATAAATGAATTGGAGGCGATTTCGATTGATATTAACGCCGTTTTCCATAAGGCAGACGAGGATTTGTGGAAAAAATATTATGAGGGAGACCACGGTGTGTTTGTGCGTTATCTTTCCAAGAATATGACTAAAAAGCAGGTGGCGGCTATTCAAAATGATTATGCCAATAAGAGTGATTTCAGAATTTTGGCGGATAAATATATAGAGGACTTTAACAGCTTGGTGGCGGTGGCCCGCGAAAGCGAACGTGCCGGTACTTTGTTGGCGCTGATTTCCGGTTCGGATATAGGCAAGGTTTATTACATTTTGGCAAGGGCGTTGGGTAAAGTAAGCTGATGGCATTTTTGGGGTTTAACAGCAGGGTTTTTATGGCGCCGATGGCCGGCATTACCGATGCGCCGTGGCGGGAGATTTTAGCCTCTTGCGGTGCCGGTAACCTGATTTCGGAAATGGCGGCGGTAAATGCCATTCAGCGCAAAAACCCGAAAAGCTATCAAATAGCCAATGTTAAAAACGAGCCGTATCCGGTGGTGGTGCAGTTGGTCGGTAATAATCCCGAACTTTTTGCCGATGCTGCCAAGTTGGTTGCGGATTTAGGTGCTCGCTCGATTGATATCAATATGGGGTGTCCGGTAAAAAAAATCGTCAACAACAATTCCGGTTCGGCCTTGATGAAAGATTTGTCGTTGGCGGCGCGGATTATTGAAGCAACGGTAAAAGCCACTCCGCTCAAAGTCAGTGTAAAATTTCGCAAAGGTTGGGATAACGAGCACATCAACGCGGTGGAATTTGCCAAGATGTGCGAGCAAAGCGGCGCTTCTTATATCACGGTGCACGGTCGCACACGGGCACAGGGATACAGCGGAGTTGCCGACTGGGAGATTATTCGTGCGGTTAAAAGCGAGGTCAAAATTCCGGTTATCGGTAACGGTGATGTCGATTCGCCGCAAAAAGCCGAACAAATGTTGCAGCAATGCGGGGTTGACGGAGTGATGATAGGCCGAGCCATGTTAGGAAACCCGTGGCTGTTGAACGCTGTTCACCACTATTTAATCGGCGGCGAAATTTTGCCCAAGCCTTCCGTTTTTGCAATGCGGGAAATGATGCTGAAGCACTTACGGCTGTTGGTGAATTATTATGGTGAGCGCGGCGGTATGGCCATATCGCGCAAACATATCGGTTGGTATGTAAAGAGCTTATATGATGCCAAAAGGTTTCGCGAGCAATATACCAAATTGAACACTTTAAACGAGGCACAAGATTTGATTAACGAATATTTTGTAAGGATAGAACAATGAAAATCGTAGTCGGCGGCGCCAGCGGCGTCGGAAAAAGTATTGTCGGATATCTGAGCTTAGGCAACAATGATATTGTGGTGGTGGATGAAGATGCCGAAAAGTTGAATGAAATTGCCAAAGAATATGATGTTCAACCGGTTTTAGGCTCGATTTCTCGACCGGATATTCAGGAAAATATCGGCATGAAAAATATGGATATGCTGATTGCGGTTACCGACAGCGATGAGGTTAATATGGTGGCATGTCAGGTGGCATATACGCTGTTCAACGTACCGCGCAAAATCGCCCGCGTTGATTCGGAATATTTTTTGAATCCGCTGTGGAATACTCTGTATAACGAAAAAAGTCTGCCGATTGATTTGATTATTACTCCGGATATTGAAATTGCCAAGTTTATCGAAAGTTTGTTGGATTTTCCGGGAAGTACGGCGGTTTTCCCGTTTATGAACGATATGATGAACGTGTTTTCCTTCAGGTTGCAAACCAACGATATTCCGTTTATGAAATTTTCGCTGAATCATATTAATCAGAAGCTGCAGGATATGTCGGCACGAATTGTGCTGATTTTACGCGGCAATCGCCGCATTTTGCCTAACAAAGAAGATGAAGCCCGCTTACAGCGCAACGATATTATTTATATCAGTTGTTATTCCGAACATAATACAGAAGTTATGCGATTATTCGGGGTTGACCATAATCCGTATGAAAAAATCGTGATTTTCGGTGGTAATGCCATTTCATATTACCTGGCATCACAAATTGAAAAAAACGACAATATTTCGAGTTGCCGTATTATTGAGGATGATGCCGCAGTAGCGGCAAAATTGGCCGAGCGCTTAAATTCTACGGCAGTTATAACCGGTGAAATGATGAGCGATGTCATTTTGCAAGATGCCGGATTTAATACGGCCGACGTCAGTGTGGCGGTAACCGATCGCGATAAGGATAACATGTTGTTGGCACTGCTGGCTTCACGCAATAAAGATACACAGGCTCTTTCGCTGATAAACTCGAAGGATTATAACCTTTTGATTGCCAATATTCGCAACAACGTGATTATCGACCGTTCGGTCATAACAATTTCGGCAATTTTGAAATATCTGCGTAAAGCGCGCATTCGCGAAGCATATTCTATCGGTCGCGGCATGGGAGAAATCTGGGAAATCAGATTAGGCGAAGACAGTATTAATTTGGGTAAAACGGTTGCTGACCTGAAGATTCCGGAAAATAGTGAAGTAATGCTTATTGCCCGTGAGGATGAGCTTATTTATGACTATAACGAAATTCGCTTGCAGGCCGACGATAAACTGTTGGTATTTGTTACGCCGGATAATATTCGCCGTATCGAGAGCATTTTCTATTTGTAATACGGAGAACAATAAAAATAAGTTCAAGCGGTTATGGCGTCCGTTGATTACGTTCGGCCGTACATCTTATCTTTTTTCTTAAAAAATTTCGCCTTTTTCTGATCGGCTTAAGAGCAAAAAGATATTATCTCTTGTCCAAAAAAACTCTATAATAAGGGAAATTCTTTTATTATTAACATATATTGTGTCGAGAGTGTATTTGAGTCCTTAAAAGGCGAAGACTGCAATCCGATGTCTGCCTGAACAGTTAAGTTATGAAAAAAAATTTTTTTGTTAAAAACAGATGTATTACCGTAAATTTCATAATAAAAAAACAAGCAACACAAAAATACAAAAATACTTGAATTTCAAAAAAAATGCGTTATTGTAGGGCAAATTTTAAAAGACGTATTTTATGAGGGAAAATAAAGATGAGTATGAGAAACATAGCGATTATTGCCCACGTTGACCACGGTAAAACCACATTAGTAGACGGGCTTTTGCGTCAGAGCGGTACATTTCGCGACAATCAAAAAGTAGTTGATTGCGTAATGGACAGCAACGATTTGGAGCGTGAGCGCGGAATTACCATACTTTCAAAATGCACGTCGGTAGATTGGAACGGTACCCACATTAACATCGTCGACACGCCCGGACACGCTGATTTCGGCGGTGAAGTTGAGCGTATTCTCTCCATGGTGGACGGCGTGGTACTGCTTGTGGATGCATCCGAAGGCCCGATGCCTCAAACTAAATTTGTTTTGGGTAAAGCGCTTAAAATAGGCTTGAAACCGATTGTGGTGATTAATAAAGCCGACAAGCCTGATGCTCGTCCGGACGAGGTATTAAATGAGATTTTCGATTTATTTGTGAGCCTTGATGCCAATGATGAACAACTTGATTTTCCTACTCTTTATGCTTCCGGACGTAATGGTTGGGCGGTGCGCGAATTGGAAGATGAACACAAAGATTTAACCCCGCTGTTTGAAACCATTATTTCGTATGTAAGTGAGCCGGTGTGCGAACCGGATAAGCCGTTCAGAATGTTGGCTACCACCCTTGAAGCGGATAAATTTGTCGGTCGTATCTTAACCGGAAAAATTCAGAGCGGAAGCGTAAAAGTTAATGAAACCGTGAAAGTAATAAATCAAAACGGCGAAGTGGAGCGTACCAAAATCACTAAAATTATGGCTTATCAGGGGCTGGACAGGGTGGCCTTAAATGAGGCACACGCCGGTGATATTGTGGCGGTGGCCGGTATTGTTAAAGGCACGGTGGCGGATACAATTTGCGCTCTCGATGTGCCGGCAACGGACTATATCCACGCGCAACCGATTGACCCGCCGACATTGGTAATGACGTTTTCGGTAAATGATTCGCCGCTTGCCGGTCGCGAAGGCGATAAAGTAACGTCACGCGTGATCTGGTCGCGCTTGGAAAAAGAAGCTGAAGGCAATATTGCCCTCAAAATTTCACGTACCGATAATACCGACAGTTTTGAGGTGGCGGGACGCGGCGAGTTGCAACTCGGTGTTTTGATTGAAACTATGCGTCGCGAGGGATTCGAACTCTCAATTTCACGTCCGCGGGTAATTATGAAACGCGATGAAAACGGCCAGCTTTTGGAGCCGATTGAAGAGGTTGTGGTTGATGTGGATGAGGAGTTTTCCGGCACGGTGGTTGAAAAATTAGGACAACGTCGCGCCGAAATGACAGAAATGATTCCGTCACAAATCGGCAACAAAGTACGGTTGATTTTCCATGCGCCGTCTCGCGGTTTAATCGGGTATCATTCCGAATTTTTGACCGACACTCGCGGTACCGGCGTGATGAATCGTATTTTTTATGCTTTTGAGCCGTATAAGGGTGAGATCGAAGATCGGCGTAATGGAGTGATGATTTCGAGCGAAGACGGTCAGGCGATTGCTTATTCGCTGTGGAAGTTACAAGACCGCGGCCCGATGTTTATCGAGCACAATTCACCGGTTTATGTCGGTATGATTATCGGCGAACACAATAAATATAACGATATTGATGTAAACCCGACCAAATCAAAGCAACTGACCAACATTCGTGCTGCCGGTAAAGATGAAGCAATTGATTTGATTCCGCCGCGCAAATTGAGTTTGGAACAGGCATTGTCATATATTCAGGCCGATGAGTTATTGGAAGTAACCCCGAAATCGTTGCGGTTGCGCAAGCGTATTTTGGATCCGATTGCCCGCAAGCGTGCTAAAATTGCCGCCGGAGAAGCGGAATAATGTCGTTACCTCTTGCATTTACAAAAAATAAACTCTAAATAACCGACATGAATAATGTATAAAGAGTAAAAAAATGGCAGATACTGAGTACTATGATTTGTTGGAGGTGGCACAAACCGCCTCTCCCGACGAGATAAAACGCGCATTCAGAAAACAGGCGATGAAATATCATCCTGATCGCAATCCGGGGGATAAAGAAGCCGAGCAAAAATTTAAGCAAATCAACGAGGCCTATGAGGTTTTGAAAGATGAGCAAAAACGTGCCGCTTATGACCATTACGGCAAAGCAGGTGTCAGCGGCATGGGCGGAATGGGTGCCGGCGGCTTTGATTTCGGCGGTGGATTTGCCGATGTGTTTAACGATATTTTTTCGGAATTTATGGGCGGTGGCCGCGGACGCGGAGGCAAAACCGCGTATGAACAGCGCGGCAGCGATTTGCGCTATAATTTGAATATCACTCTTGAAAAAGCATTTACCGGTACGGAAGAAGAAATTACATATCCGACCACCGAAATTTGTGAAACCTGTCATGGTCACGGTACCAAAAACGGTGAAAAACCGGGAGAATGTTCTACCTGTCACGGCACCGGCAAAGTGCGCCGTCAACAAGGCGGATTTTTTGTGTTTGAAACCACCTGCCCCACTTGCGGCGGCAGCGGCTACGCCGTAACCGATCCGTGTCCGGAATGTCATGGTGCGGGGCAGAAAAAAATCAATAAAAAACTTAAAATAAAAATCAAGCCGGGTGTGGAAACCAATATGCGTATTCGCGTGGCCGGCGAAGGTATGGCCGGTGTTCACGGCGGCGAAAACGGCGATTTATACGTCGGGATAGTGGTGGAACCGCATAAACTGTATGAACGTAACGGTGCGGATTTATATACGGCCGTGCCGATTTCGGTCAGCTGCGCGATTTTGGGCGGTAAAGTGGAAATTCCGGGGATTGACGGCGAAAAAGTAACGGTGGAAGTGCCTGCCGGTACGCAAAACGATACGCTGATAAAGGTTAAGGGCGAAGGTATGCGCCTTTACGATACGGAAAAACGCGGTGATTTGTATGTGAACGTCAAAGTAGTAATTCCGACCAAGTTGAACAAAAAACAAAAAGAGATAATGGAAGCGTTCCGCGCTGAAAGCAAAGACGATTCCTGCCAACCGGAAATCAAGGGATTTTTTGATAAAGTCGCTGACTTATTTAAGTAATGTCGGAGAATATATAAATGCAGACATATCTGATAATTGGCAATTTTTTCTCTTTGTTGTCAGCAATTTGTATTGCTGTTTCCGCCATTAAGCAAAGCAAAAAAGATTTTATGTATTGGCAAATCGGTGACACTCTTTTCGGTATTATCGCCAATATTGCCCTTTTTGCCTATGCCGCACTGGTAATAAGTGTTATCTGCTTTATTCGTAACATACTTTCGTACAAGAATAAACTGAGTAAAAACATCACGATTTTTCTTTTGATTATCAGCGTTATTGTTGGGCTGTACGCCAATAATTTGGCGCTAATCGGGTTGTTGCCGATAATTGCTTCTGCCGGCTATACGATATGTATTTACATAACCAAAAACGAACAGCAGATGCGCTGGGCACTGACGATTAATATGCTGTTATGGTTTGTACATAATCTCTACGTGCAAGCCTACCCTTCGGCAATAGCCAATATTGTGTTATGTGCTTGGACATTTGTGCAGATTTATAAAAATCGAAATCACGCCAATAAAAAATAATAGGAATAGAGCATTTTTGCGTAAAGGTAAAATACCGGCATTTATATATGCCCCTGTTTTCAACTCAGCATCAGCCCGCCGATGGTATCGGTTCAGCGTTTGCGACGGTATTGCGTCAATTACATCATCTTCTGTCATGACGCTTCTTCCAACATTCCTCTCCGTTCCAGGTATCAGTATGCCATACTTTAAGATAAAAAGATATTAAATTTTTATTACAAATGTACGTTGCCGCAATTATTCGGTGAGCTCAATCAACGCACCGATAGCGTCATCATCGCTTGCGTCATCATTAATCAGCGAACCTATATCTTCTTTAGGCATTTGCAACGGCTGATATTGCGGCGCACCGGCCGGCGTATCTTTGAGAGTTGTCAGCATGATATCGTGCCAAATCTGTGCCGGCAGACTCCCTCCCCCGACTTTATTCATCGGCTTGTCGTCATCATTACCCACCCAAACGGCGGTGACATATTTGTTGGTCCAACCGATAAACCATGCATCTCGATAGTTTTGAGTGGTGCCGGTTTTTCCGGCGGCAAATATCGGCAAACGTGCGTTGTGTCCGGTACCTTGATTGATTACCGCTTCAAGCATTTTGGTTAAATTTGCCACATCAGCGGCCTCTAAAATTCGTGCCGGTTTTTCGGCTTGCCGCAAATATATCTGACGACCGTCGTGAGTGGCAACTTCGTTGATGGCAAACGGCCAAACCTCATAACCTCCGTTGGCTAAAGTTGTGTATGCTGTTGCCATATCGATAACTTTGACGGTGTTGGTGCCCAAAACCATGGACGGCGTGAGAGTCAAATCGGTTGTGATACCCATTTTATGCGCATTGGCGGCAATATCTTTGAGATATAATTCTTTGGATAAGGCGACGGTTGCCGCGTTCAGCGATTGTGCCAGAGCATAGGTCAGAGATACCTCGCCGTAGTAGCGTTTGGTATAGTTTTCCGGCTTCCATTTGCCGATAGAAATCGGTGCGTCGGAAATTATACTTGACGGCGTAAATCCGACTTGCAACGCCGTGAGATACACAAACGGCTTAAAAGCCGAACCGGCCTGTCGCCGAGCTTGAGTTGCGCGATTGAACTGACTGCGGTTATAATCTACTCCGCCGACCATGGCTTTAATGGCTCCGCTTTTATCCAAAATCACCACGGCTCCCTCGGTCACGTTTTTATCTTTTGCGGCGGCGATTTTTTCACGCAAAATCTTTTCGGCCGTTTCCTGTAATTTTTGGTCGAGCGTGGTCATAACCACAATATCTTCGATTCGTTCGCCGATAAAATCATTTACTTTATCATAAACAAATTGGGCAAAATGCTTGCCGCCGCTAACGCGATATTCCTGACCGTTGCCGATAGGTTGATTGAGTGCGGTTTGCCGCTCTTTTTCGGTGATAAATTTATATTTTTTCATACTGTCGAGCACGACAGCGGCGCGTTTTAATGCCATATCGCGTTTTAAAATCGGATTATAGCGGTTCGGAGCCTTCAACATTCCGGCCAAAATGGCGGCCTCGTGCAGGTTCAAATCATAAACATTTTTATTGAAATACCAGTTGGCGGCGGCGTCGGCACCATAGTTTCCCGAGCCGAAATAAACTCGATTCAGATACAGCGCCATTATTTGATTTTTACTCATCTTCTTTTCGAGCCACAACGCCAACAAAAGCTCTTGAACCTTACGGCGCACCGTTTTATTTGGAGTTAAAAAGATGTTTTTCGCCACCTGTTGTGTAATGGTGGAAGCTCCTTGCGCGTAGCGTTTGCGAAAAACATTGGTAAATACGGCGCGCGTAAAGCCGAAAACATCAAAGCCGAAGTGCTTGTAGAAACGGTGGTCTTCAATGGCCATAACCGCATCAGTCAGGTTTTTCGGCAGATTATCCGGATAAATGACCTGAGCGTAAATATTGCCGAACTTAGCGATATCATTGCCGTTTTCAGCCATAATTACCGTTGAGGGCTGACGAGTGCGTGAAACCGCTTTTTGAATATCCGGCATGGTAATGTAGCAATAAAAAACATAGCAACAAATACTTAAAAACAGAGCAAACCCACCGATTAGTGCCCACTTAAACAGCCGCCATTTCCATGAATTACGCCGTGTGCGGGTGCTTTTTTTCTTGGCATGTGCGGAATTTTTACGCAATGCGGTGTTGCGGCGGTTTTGAGTTTTATTTTTTGCGGTTACGTTTTTGGTATATGCAGATTTGCTTTTATTTGTTTTTGCGGATGTAGTTGCCATTTTATCCTCGTTGGTTGATTTACAGTATTATGCACGCAATAAGTTAAAGAAATCATAAAGTTTGGGGCAAAATTTAAAATACTTTGCGCCGTTGGCAAAACGGGATTATATTAAGCACAAGGGAGAAAAAAGATGAGTAAAGTTTGCCTTATTGACGGTTCCGGTTATATTTTTCGGGCGTTTTATGCATTACCGACCATGACGGCTCCGGACGGTACGCCGGTAAATGCGGTATATGGCTTTGTAACAATGTTTATGCGGTTGTTAAAAAATATTCCGTGCGATTATTGTGTGGTGTTGTTTGATGCCAAACGCCAAAATTTCCGCAACGAATATTTTACCGAATATAAGGCTAATCGCGCCGAAACACCCGAGCTGCTGATTCCGCAGTTTGATTTGATACATCAGGCGGTGGAGCTGATGGGATTGCCGTATGTGATGCAGGAAGGTTATGAGGCCGACGATCTGATTGCTACCTATGCACAACAGGCACTCGATTCGGGTAAAGATGCGGTGGTGGTTTCTGCCGATAAAGACCTGATGCAGCTGATTCGCGACGGAGTTGAGTATTACGATGGTATGAAAGATAAGTTTTACACTCCGGAAGACGTAAAAGAAAAGTTTGGCGTATATCCGGAAAAAGTGGTTGATGTTCAGGCACTTTCCGGAGATAAAATCGATAACATTCCGGGAGTTCCGGGGATCGGGCCGAAGACTGCTGCCGAGTTGGTAAACGAGTACGGCTCATTGACGGGTGTCTTGCAAAATGCAGATAAAATCAAACAGCAAAAACGGCGTGAGGTTTTGATTGCCCATAAGGAAGATGCGGAAATTTCACTGAAATTGGTAACCCTTAAAAACGATGTAGCGGTGGAGCATCAGTTGGAAGAATTTAAGTGTAAGGCGCCGAACAGTACTGACTTACTGGCATTTGTCGATAAATACGGATTCAAAAGCATTCGCCCGAAAATTGAAAAATGGGCGGAAGAGCGATGCGGAGAAGTCGGTGCTCAAAAATCCGCAGTTGCAGTTGAACCTCAGCAACAGTCGCAATATATAAAAATTATCGACCGTGTCGGATTGGAGGGCGCTTATAAGGCAATCAAGGCGGCCGGACAGGTGGCGTTTAAGGTTATGTTCGACGGCATCAAAACAGCCGGCATCAGCTTGTGCTCAACGCCGTATATTGCCTATTATTTGCCGGTACCGCAACAGTTTTCGGGCGGAGACTTGTTTGCCTTTGATATGTTGCAAAAACAAGAACTCGAGTTTGCAACCGTGTGCAAATTTTTGCGTGCAATCTTTAATGATAAGGATATTTTGAAAATTACTGCCGATATCAAAACTCAGTGGCATCATTTAAATGCACTGTGCAACGAAAAACTTGACTTGTGGCCGTATGACGACTTGGCGATTATGTCGTATGATTTGGACAGTTCCGAACATGAACATACATTGCCGGTACTCTCCGAAATGTTCTTGGATAAACTCTTGGCCGAACCGAAAGCATCGTCAAAGCGCGAACCGATTGATTTTGAATCGACCGAATACGGTGATTATGTGTTTGCTGCGTCTGATTATACGTTACGGCTATATCCGCTGCTGAAACAACGTATTTTCAGCGAGAAAAAGAATTACGTCTATGAAAATTTGGATCGCCGTTTGGCTGCGATATTACTTAATATGGAAGACGCCGGTATAACTGTGAACGATAAAGCTTTACGCGAACTCGACGCCGAGTTTGAACAGCGGATGGCAGAGATTGAAAAGGAACTTTATGCCTTGGCCGGTGAAGAATTTAATATCAATTCTCCGGTGCAAATCGGGCATATTTTGTTTGAAAAAATGGGCTTAAAAGGTAAAAAAACCGCCACCGGTCGCTATAATACCGGTGCCGAGGTTTTGGAGCAGTTGGCGGAAGAATATGAGATTGCCGCCAAAATATTGGAATGGCGCACCTATTCCAAGCTTAAATCGACTTATACCACGGCTCTGTTGGAAGTACGCGATTCGCAAAACCGCGTACATACTACCTTTACGCAAACCGTTGTAAATACGGGGCGTTTAGCCTCATCAAATCCTAATTTGCAAAATATTCCGAACCGCACCGACATCGGCCGCAAGATTCGTGCTTGTTTTGAAGCACAAAAGGGCTATAAATTAGTAGCGGCGGACTACAGTCAGATGGAGTTGCGTCTGATGGCCTCGGTGGCTGATGTTAAGGCCTTAAAAGAAGCATTTTCCTCCGGTGTGGATATTCATGCGGCGACGGCGGCGCGGGTGTTCGGTTTAGAGCCGGATAAAGTTGACCGTGAGCATCGCAGTCGGGCCAAAGCCATCAATTTCGGAATTATTTATGGTATTTCACAGTTCGGTTTGGCCAAACAAATTAACGTTTCGCGCGATATGGCAAAGCAATATATTGATTCATATTTTGCCATTATGCCGGAAGTTAAAGAGTTTATGGATAAAACCATGGCTTTTGCACATCGTTACGGCTATGTTGAAACACCGTTCGGTCGCAAGTGCTCGGTGGCCGGAATTAACGACCCCAATCACCGCATATCTTCGTTTGCCGAGCGGGCGGCGATAAATGCGCCGATTCAAGGCGGTGCGGCGGATATTGTTAAATTGGCTATGCAGCGGATTGATGCCGCGTTAAAAGAAAAAAATTTAGACGCTCGGTTGCTGTTGCAGGTTCATGATGAATTGGTGGTGGAAGCGCGTGAAGATGTTGCCACGGAAGTTGCCGCATTGATGAAATCTGTTATGGAAAACGTCGCTGACACCGCAGTTAAAATGGAGGCAGAAGTAGGATCCGGCCATAATTGGAACGATGCACATTAAGTTTTTTGTTGCCGGATTCGCAAAAGAGTGACAGAATAATAAAAAAATGTAACAAAAAATTCATACTTTATGTAGTAAAAAAGTAGTAGAATGTATAATGTATAAGTGCGCTTACAACAAGGAGAAAAAACATGATAAAAAAATGGATATCCCGATGTATTTTGGGTTTTGCGGCCACGATGCTGTGCAGCATAACGGTCGTAATTCCGGCCAAGGCGGATATATGCTTTTTGCCGACCGGAATATGCGAGCAAGGGTCTGTTACCCGCAAAACAATAGTAAAAGAATGCTCGGATTATATAGATAATATAAATTACTTTTTGGAAGATCACACAGATGAAACCAACAATATTCACTGCGATGAGACCAACCTGAACGGTTGCTCGTTGTATTATTGTACGCGAGGTACATGTGAGATATTGGGATTTAAGCTGACGGACAGAGAAAAGAAAGCGTATTATCCGGATGATACGTATGACTGTAAATCTTGTACGCAGGGAAATTCATTATGGTGGAGTTGTGAGCCGAAGGCGTGTGCTTCCGGAAAAACACAAGCGGCATCGAACTGTCAAGAAGGTGAGAGCTGGGTAGCGGTAGCATCATACGGCAAATCCGGCAATCAAAGCTGCGGCGATTGTGTGTTGAACACTTGCGGCGAAGGTTTGTATTTAACTCCGCCGATCGGTTGTTATACATGTTCTCCGGAAAAGAAGCTTGATTCTTCGCGGACATGTTACAAGTGCTATAGTATGAAAATAGAGTATATGACGCAGGCGGAAAAAGAAGCAAAGTATGAAGATGACGGTTGCTTTACTTTTGAGACCACGCCGGCGGCTGATGGTACGGTTTGCTATAGGGCAGAAGAGGTAATGTGCGGTTCAGACCAGTATAAATCGAGAGATTTGATCAGCGGTAAATATATGTGCAAGTGTCATAACTACACATATCGTTTCAGCGTATCGCAGACGGAAGTTGTATTACCGGCTAACGGTGTTTCCAAAACCATAAATGTTGATTCGTGGCAAGATGGCAACACCTCTTTATTCTGGGAATATTATGCACCGACTTCGAAGGCTCAGTTGCAAATAGAAAAACTTAACGGCGGCAAGCAATTAAAGTTAACCGGACCGGTAAATAAGAGCCATGATACGGATTTGACATACAGCTTTAATATAGTTCAAACGCAAGCTGATGAGGCAACAAAGCGTAGTATAACGATAAACGTCAGGGTAGAACACGACACGTGTCCGGCCAATGCACCGCAATTCAGCGATCAATGCGCAACAGCAGGCTGGAAATCTAAGAATGAGGGCACATCGGTAACCGGTGAGAAATGTTATAAATGCTATGATGATAACTGCAAAGAAGGATTTACACGCGGTGCAGTACCGAACGACGGATATAATTATGATCCGTATACCACTCCGTACGGCTCGGCATGTCATAAGGCAAAACCGGATAACTGTCCGGACAGCCAATATTCTAAGATAGAAAAGAATGCAAGTTGCCCTTCGGACGGTAATTACGATGTTAAATGGACCGAATTCGGTCGCAAGTGTTGCAAACCTTTGTCGGATAACTGTAATGACAGTACATATACTAAATATCCGAGAGGTTCAAGTTGCCCGTCAGACGGTAACTACAGCTCTCACGATACACCGTTTGGCAGCAAGTGTTGCAAACCTTTGCCGGATGACTGTCCGCATCCGCAGCAAAAGACTTGCGAATGCGGCGGAACAGAAGGAAGCAGTACACAATTCGGTACTCAATGCTACTATTGTTCGGAATGTTGTAATGTCGGTTCCGGCGGTGCGTATGGTCAGCCGGGACAATGGGGTTCGGCTTGCACCAGCGATGACGATTGCCAGGCATCTTCCGACTATCCGCTGATTTGCGTCAAGAAGAACGCTAACGGTTGCGGCGTATGCAGAGAATGCGAAACACTGAGTGACTGTAAAGATGTGGCAAGACGCAAGGCTAAGTCACTCAAGTGGTTCTATATCGAATCTTCCTCCGGCTGTGATAAGTACATCGGCAATTACTGCATGAAGAAAGATCCGAATCAATCTTCGGCATGTACGGGTAGTAAATATCCTGCCGTTGATCATGAATCCGGTCAACCTTATCACTTCTATGGCTGTATTGAACCGGAAGATGGTTCAGATGCTGCAGAATGTACGGACGGCGGTGAGTGTCTCTATTCGGTAGCTCCTCCGGTCGGTCCGGGATGGGTTGATGATATTTGCTATACCGATGCGGATTGTAAAGAAAGTTCCGACTTCCCGCTCTATTGCTTCTACGGTAAGTGTTTGGAATGCGATAAATACAGTACGTGTGAAGCACTTGCTGACGATGACACCCGCTTCAAGGCAAAGTATGGCAATATCAACGAATTGACTTGTGCCAAGAAAATTAACGGAGAATATGTCCGTTATGCCGGAGAAACATGGACCCTTGAGGAGTATAAGGAAGGCTATAGAGCTCGCTATTTCTGCACGGCACATGGTGAATGTTCACAATGTAAGGGTGACGGCTTGTGCAGAACCACCGACGGCAGACCGTATACTTGTGAGGGAACTTCAAGCTCCAACAACTACTGTCCTTGCTACAGTGCAAAGATGAATGATGACGGAACTTGGACCAAGCTCAGCACCAAGATGGGTTGGTGTTCATAAAGCGTTGGTTTTTTGATAAAACATAAAAAAAAGGCGGGGTGGATTTATCCCCGCTTTTTTATTGCATATTAATTATTATTGTGTTATACAACAAAACCGAGGAATAAATCATGGCAGAAGACGATAAAAATAAAAGATGTCCGGAATATTGTCCGTTTTTGAAGGCAAATAACACATTTTGCGAGCTGTTTCGCCGTCCGTTGCAAATTACGCACGGACTGTCGATGAAATGCGAAGAATGCAAAAATCCGGAACAACGTAAAAGTTCGTACAAGGCACTCGGACTATCAATTGATGATCGCGAGCAAATCTGGCAAAAGGCGATTTTAAAATATAACGAAATAGAGTTAGGTCGTCGCCGTGAAGAAGAAGGTGTGCGCAAAAAATTTGCGGCATTTTTGGAAGATAAATATGGTTCACGTCCGCCGTTGGAAGGAAATGTCTTTTTGAAAAACCTGATTATCAATCTGTATATGGTCCTTGATGCTACCGAGCGCAGTATGATGACTGCCATCTTGAACGGGCGCAACGGCGATAAATTGATTGAGGCAATTGAGCGCGCGCCGAAAGATGAAACATTGCTGCGTAATTTCCGTCGGGAATTAGACCAGCAGTTCAAAGATCATCAGCTTGAAATCAAGCGTGAACAATATCAAAACGGTAACTTTAATCAACGTATCTAAAAATTTTGTTGCTTTTTTGTCAAAATGCGCTATAATGTACGTAATTTGATGGAGAGCAGATTATGACAGTTGAAGCTTTAGTAGCAAGAACCAGAGATAATTGCGTGTTGGCGTTTACTATTAACTTTGCCAATAACGCCGAAAAAGCTCGTCTTAAACTCGAATGCGAGACGTTGGCTAAAAATATTGATTATCGCAGCGGGTATAGGATAAATTTCGGCGCCGGAATTAGCTACGACGGAGTTAATACCGATTTTTTGAATAAAGAGATTTACGGTTATCACTATCGCAAAGATCGCGCTCGTTTTGAAAACGGTACGCTTAACGAGCCGCCGGCACAGCCTGATACGCTCTCCCTCTCCTACCGGATTGAAGATTCGTTTTTTCCGGAAGTATTCAAAAATTTAGGGTTTAAAGTCAAGCCGATTGATAAGACTTATGAAACACGCTACAATCCGGCGACAGGTCAATATGAAGCAGTGAATTTTGTAAAAACCACGGCAGCGGTTAATTCCGGCAGCCGTGAATTGTCGATTGTACGCAATCATTTCCATTTTTCGCCGGAAGATTTTCGTCGTCTGAAACAGTTGCAGGCGCAGTATGAGCAAGCCAAGCGGATTAATCCGCATTTAACGGAAAACGAATTCGCATTCAATCATCTGACTGACCGTAAAGACAGCGCTTTGTTTGATTTTTATGCCCAAAAAGCAGAAAATGTTCGCAATTTAAGCACTACTCTTGCTCATGAGATGAAGCATATAAAAAATGCCGTGTTTGATGACGGTTTGAGCTTAAAATGCGGAAGTAAGCGCCTGAGTGTCGAAAATTATTATCGGGCGGCAGTGGAAGACGAACGTAGCGCGTATTTGGAAGAATTGGTGCATAATATCAATACCTATTTGCGACGGGGCGATTATGATGATTTTTCGATGTTCTATGTCAATAACTACACTTTTGTTCAGGATTTGAAGCGTTTGCGTACACCGGCGGAACGTTTGGCTTATGTGCAGAATTGGCCGGCACTGGTTGCCAAGAAAATGCAGGATTTTGAGGCAAATCACCGTGCGTCCTATGATTACGGACCGGAAAATGCCACGCTGACCGCTGATGATATTGATGCCGATGGTGACAGCAAATTGCGCCAGTTTTTGCAAAACACCAAGAATTATGTGGATCGTGCTCCGCTTTGTGCTCCGGAAGATACGGACGGCGCCGAATTTAAAAAATTGCGCTCGCTGTTTTATAACTATCAAATCTATAATCCGCAGACACATCGTATGGAATCGGTGGATTTATCGCGTTATCTGACGCCGGATATGGAAGTGGCAATCGATCAGAAAATACAGGACGAGATTATTACGCCGCAAAAAAATCGGCTGAATGCGCGTTTGCAGAATTTTGAAACGCAGAGAGCCGGCGGAACTATTAATCCGGCGCTGGTGGAACCGGCAAAAGCGTTAATGCGCGGCGGCGTTGAAAACAGTGCGTTTGTTAATGTAATCGATAATTTCCGGATTTCTTCGTTGTATGAACCGGAAAACGGCCCTACCCCTCCGCCGCCGCCAACTCCGAATCCTAATCCGATTCCCGATGACCGTGCCGATTGGAGTAACGACTTGCAACAGTATTGGAGCGGTATTGAGGGTTACAGTGAGGTGGCAAAAAATAATGAAGAATATAAGTTCAAGGTTAAAGATGCCACGGTGCGTTATACTTCGCAAAAAGATGTGCAAATCAGCAAAAACGCCGATTTTGATTTGTATGTGAAAATGCTTAAAGAACCGAACAATCGCAATGCTCCGGTTGAGTTTTTGGATACACTCGGCAAGGAGCAAGCGTTGCTTTTGTATATTGCCTGCATCAATACCGGTCGCCAACCGATAGGTGCGGTTCCTACCGATTTTTCGCAAATTAATCGCTTAGGAATTCCGGCAGAAGAATTAAATAAGTTTCAACATCGGCAGCAACAAATTCAACAGCAGTCTTCCGGCTCGCAGCAAAATCCGCCTCCTGCCCGCAACGGACAATCGAAACAATCCTGTTCGGTGCTGATGTCTGCCCGTATGCGGCAAAAGCTTCAAAACACGCACTGAAAATTGACCGCGATAAACGTCCGAGGAACTTGCATTTTATAAAAAAATGAGTTACGGTGCTTGAAAAATAAAAATATCGCCGTAGAGTCAAAAAAACGGCCTTTAATTCGATTTGTGTTTTAGGAACAAAATATGGATAACAAAACAATATATGCCTTATCGACGTTGTTCGGAAAATCCGGAATTGCGGTAGTGCGAATTTCCGGAGAGCGGGCTTTTGACGTTTTTGATAAAATGACGGCGATTAAACGCGTCGAGGTAATCAGTCGCAAGATGTATCGCACGGCGATTTTTGACAGTGTTTCACATGAAACATTGGATGATTGTATGATTGTGGGATTTAAGGCTCCTAATTCATTTACCGGCGAAGATACGGTAGAAATAAACTGTCACGGTTCTAAAGCAGTAATTCGCAGTCTGTTGGACGCCCTGTCTGCCCTGCCCGACTTTCGTTTGGCCGAGCCCGGAGAATTCTCGCGGCGTGCGTTTTATAACGGGAAAATGGATTTAACCGAGGCGGACGGTTTGGCGGATTTAATTGATGCCGAAACCAAAATTCAGCAAAAAACAGCGTTACGGCAAATGAACGGAACACTGTTCAATCTTTATGATTCTTGGCGGGAAGAACTTGTGGCAATGTTGGCGTACATAGAGGCGTTTATTGATTTTCCCGAAGAGGAAATTCCTCAAGACACTGTTTTTAAAATGGAAAACACTGTATTTAAATTAATTGAAAGTATTTCCGCACATCTTGCCGATAATCAAATTGAAGAGCGTTTGCGTGAGGGTTTTCAGGTGGTAATAGCCGGCCCGACCAATGCCGGTAAATCGAGTCTGATTAATGCAATTGTTAAACGTAATGTGGCAATTGTTTCCGATATTGCCGGAACAACGCGTGATGTTATTGATGCTTACGTTGATATTGGCGGCTTTCCGGTAATTTTTTCGGATACTGCCGGTTTGCGGGAATCCGATGATGAAATTGAACAAATCGGCATTAAACTGGCGCAAGATAAGATTGCCTCGGCCGATTATAATATCTTCTTGTTTGATGCGGAAAATACGTCTCCGGATATTTTTTCCGAATATTGCGCTCGCAACACAAATTATATGTTGGTGGCTAATAAGGCAGATAAAATTTCACCTGAGCGTAAGGCTCAATTAGAGCAGTCCGGTTGCTTGTTGATTTGTGCAAAAAATAATGAAAATATTTCTGCAATTACAGAGCGTTTATCCGCATATTTTGAATCAATATATCAACCGGCCGCGGCCTCACTGATTACGAGGCATCGTTATAAAGAGGCATTATCGGAATGTTTGGATAATCTGAAACGGTTTAATTTACACAAAGAAACCGAGCTTGCCGCGGAAGATATCCGATTGGCCTGTCGAGCTATCGGCAAAATCACCGGCAGAGTTGAAGTTAATGAGATTTTGGATAAAATCTTCAGCAGTTTTTGTATCGGAAAATAACACTGTATTTAAATGAATTGAATCAATATTTGAAGTTGATTCTGTAAGATATTGAATCGACTCAATTAAACTTTATTTAAAATGAACGGTGTATTTAAATGCTGTTTGGTGATTTTTGTTTGCATTTTTATTTAAGTTGATTTATATTCGGCGCAACTTAAAAAGAGGATAATATGACAGAAGTTTTTGATGTAATCGTGGTTGGCGGCGGACATGCCGGATGTGAGGCGGCGGCAGCGGCAGCACGTATGGGTGTAAACACCTTGTTGGTAACGCACAAAGTTGATAAAATCGGTGAAATGTCGTGCAATCCGGCCATCGGCGGCTTAGGTAAAGGTCATCTGGTGCGTGAAATTGATGCGCTGGACGGCCTTATGGCGCGCGTTATTGACAAGGCAGGTATACAATTCAGAATGTTGAACCTTTCTAAGGGACCTGCCGTTCGTGGTCCGCGGGCGCAAGCCGATAGGGTGCTTTATAAAAAATATATGCTTAAAGAATTGCGCAAAATCAATAACTTAACAATATTAGAAGCTGCGGTGGAAGGTCTGATTATAGAGGATAGTCGCGTTAACGGAGTTATTTTATCGGACAATCACAATATTCGCGCCTCCGCCGTGGTTTTGACTACCGGAACTTTCTTAAACGGTATGATGTTTACCGGGCACCAAACTACTGAAGGCGGGCGCGTCGGTGATGCCGCCTGTAAGGGAATAACACCGTATTTAAAACAGGCGGGACTGACTTTGGGACGTTTGAAAACCGGCACTCCGGCTCGTCTTAACGGCAAAACGATAGAGTGGGGAATTTTGGAACGCCAATCCGGCGATGAAAATCCTCAGGCCTTTTCTTTTTTGACCGATAAAATTACGAATCCGCAGATTGAATGCGGTATAACTTATACCAATGAATCAACACATCAAATAATTCGCGAAAACTTTTCAAAATGCGCACTTTTTTCCGGTTTGATTACCGGTCGCGGTCCTCGTTATTGTCCGAGTATTGAGGATAAACTTGTGCGCTTTGCCGACCGAACCTCGCATCAGATTTTTCTGGAACCGGAGGGTTATGACACCGATGTTGTATATCCTAACGGAATTTCTACCTCACTTCCGGCAGATGTTCAGGACGCTTTTATCCATACGATGAAAGGCTTGGAAAATGTTGAGATTCTGCGCCATGCATACGCGATTGAGTATGACTATGTCGATCCGCGCGAGCTGGACCATTGTTTGCAAACCAAAAAAGTTGGCGGATTATATTTGGCCGGCCAAATCAACGGTACCACCGGTTATGAAGAGGCGGCGGCACAGGGTTTATTGGCCGGTATAAATGCGGCGCTGAGTGCCAAAAAAAACCATCGCGAATTTTATGTGGATCGTAGCCAGGGGTATATCGGCGTGATGGTTGACGACCTGATTACCAAGGGAGTTGACGAGCCGTATAGAATGTTTACTTCGCGTTCGGAATATCGCTTATTGTTGCGTGCCGACAATGCGGATATGCGGCTGACGGAATTGGGATATCAAATCGGTTGTGTGGGCGCCGAAAGATATAGTGCATTTAAGCAAAAACGGGCGGCAATTGAAAAATTTAATGCATATTGCGAGGCTGAGGTTGTCCCGTTTGCCGAAATTGAAAAACAGGGTTTGAGCGTAAAACATAACGGCAAAAAAACACTTAAAGATGTGATGAGCTACCCGAATGTTTCACGTGAAACAATGGTAAAAATTGATTCTGAAATTAATAATGTTGCCGATGAGGTTTATGAGCAGGTTGAAATTGATGCCAAATATGCCGGATATCTGAAGCGGGAATATGAGGATATTGCCGTATTCAAAAAGGATGAGAACCTGAAAATTCGCGACGATATCGATTATAATAAAATAGGCGGCCTTTCTACCGAAATGGTGCAGCGCTTTTCAACCGTGCGCCCGAAAACCATCGGGGAGGCATCACGAATTACCGGTGTGACTCCGGCGGCAGTTACGGCTTTATTGGGGTATATAAAAAATGCGTAAAGTTCAAAATTATTCTTATCATAATCATACGGACTTTTCTGACGGGTACGACACTTTGATCGCCATGGTGCGTCGCGCCAAAGAAATAGGTTTTTGCGAGCTTGGCGTCAGTGACCACCTGATAGTTCATAAAAATATGCATCAAAGCCCGAGTTGGCCATACATGGAACAAAATCGCGCACCGCATGTTTATAACAGTGATTTTAAAAGCATTTTAGAAAAATATCAGCGCCACTGCGAGGATATTCGTCGGATTTCTCGCAAGGAAAATTTCAGGCTGTTGGTCGGTTTTGAGGTTGATTATTTTCCGTATGACGGCTGGGAAGATGAATTTAAGTGGTTTGTGGCGCAATTGGATATTGACTACCTGCATACCGGTAACCATTTTTACGGTACGGAAAACTATGAGCAGATTATAAATATGACACATTCAGCGCGCATTTGTACCGACAAGGGGCAAAATAAGGAATTTTACGCACGGCATTTTCGGGCGATGGAACAAGCGGTAAATACGCGAATGTTTAAGTTTTTGGCTCATATTGATTATGTTCGCCGATTTGCTGACGAAAATTACGGTCCGGATAAATATTGGGATGAGAAAAATGCTGTTTTGGATGCTCTGCAAAATACCGGTACGGCATTGGAAGTCAGCACTAAAGGGCTGCGGCGAATAGGAGATTTTTATCCGGATTTCAGCATTTTACAAGCGGCGGCCGCTCGCAATCTGACGGTTGTTATCAGTGACGACGCTCACACGACAGCGGAACTCGGTGAGGATTTTGATAAGGCGGAAGATGTAATCGAAAAAGCCGGTATTACCAAACGGCTAAAATTTTAGTTTAATAACCTACATATTTTGTTGCAAAATAAAAAGAATCTTTCATACTATCCTTCAGAGGGTATGATGGATATAGATTTTGAATTGCAGAAATATGATGTTTCACGTGAAACAATCCAGAAAATGAAGGATTTTGCGGAGCTTTTGCGCGACTGGAATACAAAAATGAATTTAGTCAGCAAAAACTCGATGGAGAATGTGTGGGAACGCCATATTTTTGACTCGTTGCAACTTGCCGATTATTTGCCAAAGAATACCGAATATTTAGTGGATATAGGGAGTGGCGCCGGTTTCCCCGGGGTAGTGCTGGCTATCTATATGCAAGAGAAAATTCCGGCGGCAAAAGTAACTCTCGTTGAAAGCATTACCAAAAAAACAGTGTATTTAAATGATGCTTGCTCAAAATTGGACTTAAAAAACGTAAAAATCGAAAATAATCGCGTCGAGAACATTGTATTTAAACATGTTGATGTGATTACGGCGCGGGCAGTGGCATCATTAGATGTGTTGTTCGGTTATGCGTCAAAAATTGTCGGTAATGATACTAAGATGTTGTTCTTAAAAGGTCGGTCTTATACCGAAGAAGAAAATACGGCTAAGCAGAAATGGCGATATACGGCGATAACTCATCCCAATAAATATGATGATAGCGGTGTGGTTATGGAAATACATAAGTTAAGGAAGGTCAAATGAAAATAATTTCTATTGCGAATCGCAAGGGCGGCGTAGGGAAGACCACCACCACAATCAATATCGCCACGGCGTTGTCGGCCATCAATAAAAAGGTGCTGGTTATCGATTTTGATCCGCAAGGCAACGCAACAACTTCTCTCGGAATTGCCAAAAAGAAAGGGCAATATTCTTCATACAGCGTGTTGGCCGGGCTTTGCGATGCGTCTGCGGCGATTGTGCATACAGATATTCCTAAATTTGACCTTATGCCGTCCTCGCCGGACTTGGCGGCGGCAGAAATTGAGTTGGTGCAGGTTCCGAGCCGCGAATTTGTTTTGAAAAACGCTCTGCAGAAATTGCAACAGATATACGACTATGTGCTGATTGATTGCCCGCCGTCGCTGAATTTAATCACCATTAACGCGTTGGTGTGTTCGGATTCGGTGATTGTTCCGTTGCAATGCGAATTTTTGGCACTCGAGGGATTGGCTGATTTGATTAAAAATATCAACGCCATCAAACGCAATTTCAATCCGAATTTGAAATTGCAAGGAATTATTCTGACAATGTTCAGCCGGCAGAATAACTTAAGTAAAATGATTGAAGCTGATGTGCGCAAATATTTCGGTGATAAGGTTTATACAACCGTTATTCCGCGCTGTGTACGTATTGCCGAGGCTCCGTCGTTCGGAAAGCCAATTTTGGTGTACGATTTTAAATGCACAGGCGCTCAGGCGTATATTCAACTGGCAAAAGAGTTTTTGAAACGTGAAAAGGAGATGTAGATGAACGCAAGCAATAAACGGCCGGTTATGGGTAGGGGATTAAGCGAGCTTTTGGGTGATGACGAGCTTGATTTTGATACCGGTAAAGATGTCGAAAGTTTTGTTAAGAACACTGTATTTAAAGATGCCGGTGCCGATGTTTTTGAAATTGAAACCACACGCATCAGTCCGTGTCCGTTCCAGCCGCGATTGAGCTTTGATGAAGCGTCGTTGTTGTCGCTCAGCGAATCGGTTAAAGAAAAAGGTGTATTGCAACCTTTGTTGGTGCGTCAAAAAGGTGAGCACTACGAAATTATTGCCGGAGAACGACGCTGGCGTGCAGCTCAAAAGGCAGGTCTGAAAACCGTTCCGGTAATTGTTAAGGATATCAATGATCAGGAAGTTTTGGAAGTAGCGCTGATTGAAAATTTGCAGCGTGAAAATTTATCGCCGGTAGAGGAAGCCGAAGGCCTGAATCGACTGATGAAAGAATATGAATATACGCAGGATACGTTGGGAAAAGTTATCGGTAAGTCGCGTAGCTATATTGCTAACAGTCTGCGTTTGTTGGTTTTGCCGGCCGAAATCAAAGAAATGCTGAACGACGGCCGCCTGACTGCCGGCCATGCCCGTGCTTTGGTGGGTTTACCGAATGCCGTGGAAGTTGCCCGTAAAATCGTGCAAAAGGGACTTAACGTGCGCCAGACCGAACAACTGATTGCCGATCTTAAGAATCCCAAGCAAAAACCGGAAAAATTAACCGACGGCGATTTATTGCAAATTATGGCTGACTTAGAACGTAAATTGAGTCTAAAAGTCAAAATTAATGCTGGTAAAAACGGAAAAGGTAGTGTAACATTAAAATATAATAATCCGGCGGAGCTCAGCTCTATTCTGGATATTTTGGAACAACGTTGATATATTAAGGAGAATAAAATGCCTACAATCTTGGAAATGATGTTGGAAAACTGCAAAAAAGCCGGATATCACCCGACGGCAAATATCGAAAAAATCGCTAAAGCTAAAAATATGATGTTTGGCGAGAGCGAATGGCGTCGTTGCCCGTGTGACGGCCAAAACGAAAAGAGATATTGTATTTCGGAATTGTGCCGCAGCGATATCGAGCGTGACGGAATTTGCCACTGTCGTTGCTATCAAAAATCCGGTACCGATAACCAATAAAGCTTCAAATGAGTAGCGGAATTTATGAATGAGAAATCCCAAATTTATACATCTGCGGGTGCATACGGCGTATTCTTTGTCGCTTGGTGCCATACCGGTTCCGAAGCTCATTCATAAACTCCATGATTTAGATGTGCCGGCGTGTGCAATCACTGACCGCGGCAATCTTTTTGGCGGCAAGGCTTTTTCAAAGTACGCATCGGATGAGGGAATTAAACCTATTTTAGGTTCGGAATTGAGCCTGCATAATGACGATTCCGAAAACTTGGCTCTGTCTAAAGGTCAGGAATTGGAGCCTAATCGCATCATTCTGCTGGTAAAAGACGAAAGCGGGTATGCTTCGTTGATGAAATTGTTTCGCCGCTACTACATCGACAATACTGAAAACAGTATTTATCCGCAAATAAAAATCTCTGATTTAAGACAGTTTAACGAAGGAATTATTTGCCTGACCGGCGGCTATGACGGACCTATCGGGAAGCTTATTTTACAAAATCGGGTTGCCGATGCCGAAGCCAAACTTTTGGAATTGAAGGAAATTTTCGGTGATCGATTGTATGTTGAAATTTCGCGCGTCGGTTATGATGAGGAAGAGACGACCGAGCCGGTATTTTTGGAATTGGCCTATAAACACAATATTCCGCTGGTGGCGACCAATGATATTTTCTTTTTTGACGAGGATATGTATGAGGCTCACGATGCATTGGTATGTATTGCGGCCGGAGAGTATGTGGCAGACGATACGCGTCGCAAATATCTGCCGACAAACCGGTGGCGCAGCGAACAAGAAATGGTCGAATTATTCTCCGATATTCCGGAAGCTGTTGAAAATACGGTAAAAATTGCCGAACGTTGTAACTATCTTTCTAAAAAAATTGACCCGCTACTACCGATATTTGTGTGTCCGGACGGCAAAACTCAGGATGAATTTATTACCGAAGAGGCTTATAAAGGCCTGCATGAGCGAATGGAAGCCCAAGTTTATACGCCTGAAACTACGTCGGAAGAGCGATTGGCGATAGATGAGGAATATTATGCACGCTTGGAATATGAGTTAAGCGTGATTAAAAAAATGGGCTTTCCCGGCTATTTCTTAATCGTGTCGGATTTTATTCGCTGGTCGAAAACACACGGTGTGCCTATCGGGCCGGGGCGCGGTTCGGGTGCCGGTTCGATTGTGGCGTGGGCGCTCAAAATTACCGATTTGGATCCGATCAGGCTGGATTTGTTGTTTGAACGTTTCTTAAATCCGGAACGCGTCAATATGCCGGATTTTGATGTGGACTTATGTCAGGAAAACCGCCACAAAACCATTGAGTATGTACAGGAAAAATACGGTCATGAGAAGGTGGCGCAGATTATCACTTACGGCAAATTACAGTCTAAAGCGGTTATTCGCGATGTGGCGCGAGTGTTGCAAATGCCGTACAGTCAGGCCGATAAAATTTCTAAAATGATACCTCCGGGCAGCGGCGGCAAAAATCCGACCTTGCCGGAATCTTTGGAATTGGTGCCGGAGCTGCGTGAAATGCGCGATACCGACCCGCAGATCAATAAGCTGTTTGAAATTGCCATAAAACTCGAGGGGCTTTATCGTAACTCCGGTATGCATGCAGCCGGTGTGGTAATCGGCGATCGTCCGTTGGATGAGTTGGTGCCGCTTTATAAAGATCCGCGTGCCGATATGCCGGTAACCCAATATGATATGAAATTTGTGGAAGAAACCGGACTGATCAAGTTTGACTTTTTGGGTTTGAAAACACTTACGGTAATCGAGCGAGCGGTAGAATGGGTAAAGAAAATTCACGGTGTTGAGCTCAAAATGGCGGAAGTCCCGTTGGACGACGCCGAAACCTATAAAATTCTGCAAGATGGTAACACCAGTGCGGTTTTCCAATTTGAATCGGCCGGTATGCGCGATGTGATGAAGCAGATTAAGCCGGACCGCTTTGAGGATTTAATTGCCGTGATTTCGCTTTATCGACCGGGACCGATGGCAAATATTCCGACGTTCATCAATCGCAAACACGGCCTTGAAAAAATAGAATATCTGCATCCTGATTTGGCGCCGATTTTGGATGAAACCTACGGGATTATGGTGTATCAGGAGCAGGTTATGAAAATTGCGCAGGTGCTCGGCGGTTATACTCTCGGCGGTGCCGATAAGTTGCGTAAAGTTATGGGTAAGAAAATGGTGGCGGAAATTCCGCATCAGCGCGAAATGTTTATGGAAGGCGCCACTAAAAAAGGTATCAAACCGGAAATATCCGGTGCCATTTTTGACCAAATGGCCAAGTTTGCCGAATACGGATTTAATAAATCACACGCTGCCGCCTATTCGCTGATTTCGTATCAAACCGCTTATCTGAAGGCGCATTATCCGGTGGAATTTATGTGCGCGGTGATGGATTTTGATATTACCAATACCGATAAAATTTCGTTTTATACTGATGAAGTGCGTAAAATGGGATTTAAGGTTTTACCGCCTGATATCAATCATTCCGATGCATTGTTTACGGTAGAAAACGGCAATATTCGCTTTGCGCTTGCCGGCGTAAAGGGGGTAGGCGAGGCTAACATGAATGCCATCGTTGAAGAACGCTCCAAGAACGGTGTATTTAAAAGTCTGTCGGACTTTATTCATCGCGTGGATATCAAGCAAATCAACCGCAAACAGTTAGAGCAGCTGATTAAGGCCGGAGCTTTTGATGCACTTGAAAGTAATCGCGCCAAACTTTATAATAATATAGACAGTATCTTGCGGCATATTGCCTCGGCTTGTGAAACCAAAAACAGTGCTCAGACTTCGTTGTTCGGAACGCAGGAATTGGTAACGGATGTTAAGCTGGAAAGCGGCGGCGGGTGGTCGGATTTGGAACAGTTGCAGTATGAGGCGGAAGCGCTTGGTTTTTATCTTTCGGCGCATCCTCTTGATGTTTATGCCGACAGTGTCGAACGATTGGGCATTAAAAAATTTACGGATGCGGTTAAAGGTATTAAAAACGGGGATAAAGTGTTGGTTAATTTGGCCGGATGCGTGCAGAATTTTCAAAAACGCACCGGAAAAACCGGTAAAGAATACGGCATTTTGCGTATGACCGATGCGTCTTCAGCGTTTGACGGCTTTGTGTTCGGCGACACGCTGTCCGCGGCCAAAGAAGCTGTAACACAGGGTGTACCGCTGTTTTTAGGAGCCAGAGTCGAAAAAAAGGATGACGATACACCGCCACGGGTAATTTTTGATATTGTACGCACGCTTGATGAACAGATAACCGATAACTCTAAAGGACTGATTATTCGTATTAATGACGTTACGGCGGTACGGCCTGTCAGAGAAATGTTATCGCACGAACATTACGGTTCGTATAAAATATACATTGAACCGGAAATGCCGGATTGGGATGTTCGGATTCAACTTAAAAACAGCTATGCTCTGGATAACGGTAAGTTGATGACCAACATTCGCGCAATATCCGGTGTAACCTTAGTGAAGGAATTGTAAAATGAAACAACAAAACAAATATACATTCTTCGGCGTATTGAATACATGGACACGGCAGTTAGTGCATATTGCCGCTCAATGGCGAATTTTTGCGGTTTATGCTGCGGTGATTACGGTTATCAGTGCCCTGTTCGGTCGTTGGTCCTATGCTTGTCAGCACGGAATTTCAGGGTATTGGTGCCTGAGCCTGCCTGCCAATAAATACCTTATTATTACATGCCTGGTCGTATTTTATGCTTTGTTGCTTTATCTTATCGGGGCTTTTATTACCGATTTACACAACAGTCTATTTAAAAACAGTGTATTTAAACCCAAAGATGTTCTGGTTCTCAGCCGCCAGAAGATGGCTTCGGCACGCATGTTGTTGACGATAATGCTGCTTGCCGTTTCTTGCACGATGGCAGCCGTCTATATTATCCGTCGGCCGGCGAATCCGGATTTCGGAATAGAGTTTTGCTGGTTTATCGCGGCATTTATGCTGATTTTGGTGCCGTTACTGATGGTGCGCTGTTCGGCGTGCTTTGCCTACTATCTCAACACCGGCCGTTTGCAGTTGCGCAAAGTTTTTGATTATACCGGAGGACGCTCATATATCAGCGTGATGTTATTTTTACTGTTGATGATAATTTTGCTGATGGTTAATCTGCATGCCATTGCTTTTTTCAATCGTATGATGCAAAATTACAATTATTTAGCTACGGCAGTGGTAACGGATTTTGCCGATTGTCTGCTGAAATTGATTTGTTTGGCGATGATATTGGCGTTTTTTGATGCGCAATATATCCGTATGGAGGAAACTGCCGAATTACGCGAAACACCGGTCGTTGCCGCCAACGAAAATGATGATGAAAAAGAAGCGGATATTGCTCCCAAAATGACGGCAAAAGCAAGCAATAAAAAGAAAAACAAACGCAAAGCTCAAAATTCGGAAACAAAAAAAGCAACAAGGAAGAAAAACAAGTGAAATATCTGTATTTATGTTTATTGAGTCTGTTTTTGCTACCGGCAACGGTTTATGCCGCAACGATTGTCGACGCTGAAACGGCTATTAAAGCAGAAGACGCAAATGCGCTTGAAAAAATGCTTGCCGACGGTTTGGATTTGCACGAGCACGACGCTCAAGGCAATTCGTTGTTCTATTTTGCGCTGGTAAACACCCATTCTGCCGATATATTGCGGCTTTTAGCCGACAACGGTGCCGATTTAAACGCGCCGGTACCGGCCACCGGGGAGACGCCGTTGCTGTACGCCGTAGCGGCAGCGGAAAGAATACAGGCCGAGGCAGCACAAGTTTTTACGGAAGAGTTGCGTCCGGAAAATCGTGCCGAAATGGAAGATGATTTTAAACAGGCCGCCGTTACCGAAATGAAACACGCCGCCAAAGTTGTACGTCTGTTGATAGAACTCGGAGCCGACGTTAATCAGGAGACTCCGGTCGGTACACCGTTGATGCGGGCGGCTACCAATCCGTGGAACAGCGAAATTGTGGGTATTTTGTTGGAGGCAGGTGCCGATGTCAATCAGCCGGATCAGAATGGTCGAACCGCTTTGTTTTATGCCGAGGCCTACGGTTGCGCGGATATTTCCATACAGCTTATTGCGGCCGGAGCCGATGTTTATTTTCGCGATTCTGACGGTAAAACTTACCTTGAAGTTGATAAAAAAGATTTGCTTCCCGCCGAAATTATCCACGATATGTAAAAATTTATCACAAAGATAGTGAAAAGTAATTTTTTATGCTTTAGTATACAGGCAACCGGTCGGAGCAAGATGGTTTGCTTTGGCCACAGTTTAATTTTAAAAAGGAAGGAAAAATGTTTAGCAAAGCAAAAATTTGTAAGGTTGCTTTATCAGCCTTGACTGTATTGTTTTCTGCTGTAAGCACGGCTTCCGCATCGGAATTGGATTTGGTAATTCCGAATTTGGCGGACGCAACTTATAGTATTTTCGGCCATAATACGATTTTTGGCCTGCCGATTACCGGTAATTTGCTGCTCTTGTGCGGTATGGTTATCTGCCTTTTGGGTATGATTTTCGGCTTGTGGGAATTTTTCAGCATTAAGAAAATGCCGGCACATGAAGCCATGCTCAAAGTGTCGGAAACAATTTATGCTACCTGCACAACCTATATGAAACAACAAGCTAAATTGCTGTTTGTTTTGGAATTGTTCATCGGTGCTTGCATAGTTTATTATTTTGCCGGCCTGAACAGCACTCCGTTGCCGCAGGTTGCGATTATTCTGCTGTGGTCGATTTTGGGTATTTTAGGCTCATTTACGGTTGCATGGTTTGGAATGCGCATTAACACATATGCCAACTCTCGCACTTCTTTTGCTTCGCTTAAAGGTAACGCTTATCCGGTAATGCATTTGCCGTTGCGTTCGGGCATGTCTATCGGCGTTTTGCTGATTTGCGTTGAGCTGATTATGATGATGTTCATTTTGGTATTTGTTCCGCGTGAAACGGCCGGTGCCTGCTTTATCGGCTTTGCCATCGGTGAATCTTTGGGTGCTTCGGCGTTGCGTATTTGCGGCGGTATCTTTACCAAAATTGCCGATATTGGTGCCGATTTGATGAAGATTATCTTTAAAATTGACGAAGATGATGCGCGCAATCCGGGCGTTATCGCCGACTGCACCGGCGACAATGCCGGCGATTCCTGCGGCCCGACAGCGGATGGTTTTGAAACATACGGTGTTACCGGTGTGGCTTTAATCAGCTTCATTGTTTTGGCTGCCGGATATTTCTTCACCTCTGAGGGTAATTTGGCGGCGGATATTCATGCTCCTGAGTTGCAAGCCCGCTTGATTACGTGGATTTTCGTGATGCGTATTTTGATGATTATTACCTCAGTATTCTCGTATGCCATCAACGGCTTCTTCTCTAAGCTGATTTACGGTAAATCTAAGGAATTTGACTTTGAAAAGCCTTTAACTAGCCTGATTTGGATTACTTCGTTAGTATCCATTGTCGTTACTTTTGCGGTTTCTTATATTATGTTGCCGCAAAGAAATTTCGGCCCGAATATCTGGTGGGAAATGTCGGTTATCATCAGCTGCGGTACTTTGGCGGCGGCGATTATTCCGGAATTTACCAAAATCTTTACTTCGTCGAAGTCAAAACATGTTCAGGAAGTTGTTAATGCCAGTCGTGAGGCCGGCGCCTCGCTGAACATTCTTTCGGGTATTGTTTCCGGTAACTTCTCCGGCTTCTGGCAGGGTGTGGTTATTGCCGGCCTGATGGGCTTGGCTTATGCTACGGCTTCCGGCTATGTTGCCGATTTGATGAGCGTTTTGTTCGGCTACGAGGTTTTGGAACAGTCGCACATCGGTGCCATTATGATTTATCCGACGGTATTTGCATTCGGTTTGGTGGCGTTCGGTATGCTCGGCATGGGACCGGTAACGATTGCCGTAGACAGCTACGGTCCGGTTACCGACAATGCTCAGTCAGTATTTGAATTGTCGCAAATCGAAAGCCTGAAGGGCATTAAAAAGGAAATCAAAAAGGAATACGGTTTCGATCCTGACTTTGAACATGGTAAACACTTGCTTGAAGCCAACGATTCGGCCGGTAACACCTTTAAGGCCACCTCTAAGCCGGTATTAATCGGTACGGCGGTTATCGGTGCTACCACCATGATTTTCTCAATCATTTTGCTGTTGCATTTGGAATTGAACCTGATTGACGCTCGCGTATTAATCGGTCTGATTTTGGGCGGCGCGGTTATTTATTGGTTCTCCGGCGCGGCAATTCAGGCGGTTTCTACCGGTGCTTATCGCGCAGTGAATTACATTAAAGAACATATTAAACTTGATACCAAGAAGGCGGCCTCGGTTGATGATTCGAAGACGGTGGTTAAAATCTGCACTCAGTATGCGCAGAGAGGTATGTTCAATATCTTTATTGTGATTTTCTCATTTGCTATTGCGTTTGCATTCTTCGGACCGGAGCTGTTTGCCAGCTACCTGATTTCAATCGCTATCTTCGGTCTTTATCAGGCACTTTACATGGCTAATGCCGGTGGCGCTTGGGATAATGCCAAAAAAGTGGTTGAGGTTGATTTGAATGAAAAAGGTACATCTTTGCACGATGCCTCGGTTGTCGGCGATACGGTCGGAGATCCGTATAAAGATACGGCATCGGTTGCCTTGAACCCGATTATCAAATTCACAACCTTGTTCGGCCTGCTTGCGGCAGAAATGTCAGCCAAAGTATCGGAAGAAAATCCGAATGTTGCTTTGGGCATTGCCTGCACGTTCCTGGCTATTGGCTTGGTATTCGTATGGCGCTCCTTCTACGCTATGCGAATTGAGGCTAAAAAAATGGATTAAGTGTTGACTAATTCGTTTTAGTTTGTTAGAACGGCGGCATTGTTATAATGTCGCCGTTTTTAATGGAGAAAGAAATGAATATTACCGAAATACTGTCGTCATTTGATTTAACTCAATTTTTCGGGGCTTTTGTGGTTCTGTTTGCTATTATTGATATTATCGGTACTTTACCGATTGTAATGAATTTACAACGCAACGGCAGAATAGTCAGTGCATCGCGTGCCAGTATTATCTCTTTGTTGCTGTTTGTGGGCTTTATGTATATGGGAGAGGCTTTTTTAAGCCTGTTCAGCTTGGATATTTCTTCATTTGCGGTGGCCGGATCAATAATCGTGTTCATCATTGCCATGGAGATGGTTTTGGATATCGAAATCTTCCGCCCGAATAAGGTTGCCGGTAATGACGCCACCTTTACTCCGGTAGTGTTTCCTCTGATTGCCGGTGCCGGTTCGTTTACGACATTGTTGTCGATTCGCTCGCAATTTTCGGATTTTAATATTCTGTTGGCGTTGGTTGCCAATGTATTGGTTGTTTATGTTGTTCTTAAATCGTCGGCAAAATTAGAAAAAATCCTGTCTCCGGGAGTGATTTGTATTTTCCAAAAGGCGTTTGGGATTATTTTGCTTTCAATTTCGGTTAAGCTGTTTACGTCAAATCTTACGATGATTGTTGCCGATTTGACACATTGTCAGGGATAAATCAGGCAACATATTGCTTGCGTTTTAAGATGCATTTAATACAACGCCTTCTGTCGCTTGTGTGAATTTACGGCAAAAAAGGTGCAAATAGTTTTTGAATAATAAAAAGGCCTCCGTAAAGGAGGCTTCTTTCTAAAATAAAGCGTTTTTTAAGCCTGTGGAGCATCCATTTCAAAGCCGTCGACTTCCTCCTCCTCGGCGTTGTATTCAATGCCCAATTTGGCCAGCATATCGTCGTTGATATCTTCACGTTGTGCCACAATCCAATCCGGCACATTGGCGCACGGCGGCAGCTTGGCCAACTTCGTCATCTTCTTATCCAAATACCAACGCGGCGAGTCGGCGATAATCGGGCGGTCAATATGGCTTTGCATCAATACCACTTGTTTAAGCATCGGCAAACTCAACAGTTGGGTTGAGCTGATAACCGGAATGCCCTGCAATTGGTAGTTCACGTTCTTTGCCAGCGGGTTAAAGTCTTTACCCAGAGAACCTTCCGTACGCGAGAATGACGAAATTCTGACCGTCTTGTTGCCGATCATCTTAGAGAAGCGTTGCGCCGTAACCTCGTTGTTTTGGGAAAGAATAACCTTGCAGGCAGTGGTAGAAATCACCGTTTCCAAATCATCTTTTCCGTATTTACCGGAAATTTGCCCCAAGTCTTGTCCGATGAGCAGATACGACACCTTTTGGCCACGACCTACGGCCGGTCCGTCAATAATCGCTTTCATCTTCGGCATTTGCGGGAACTCGTCGAGCACGAACAGGGCAGGGAACGGCCCCATCTTGCCGTCGGTACGGTTAACGTGATTCGGCGGGTTGGAAATCAAGTAAGAAGACATCAACTCAATAAAGGTTGAGCTGATAACGCCCAAAGCGCGGGCATCTACCTGGTTAACCGACAGATACACCGAAATCGGCTTCCACTCACCGGTAATCGGGTCTTTCATTCCGCGCAAATCCTTAAATTGCAAATCGGAAAAACTGGTACGCGCTTTAACCGCTTGGTTTTTGAACACGTTAATTCCGGCAAAGGCGGTTGAAAGAATAGAGCCGCGTTCCTTATCCGGAGTGTTGCTGAGCGTACTCAATTCGGTTACGCAACGTTGGGCATAACCGTAATTACGTGCTTCTTTAATCGCTTCTTCAAGCATATCGTGCGTCGGGTCGGCCATAGCCGCCATCTGATCACCTTCATCCAAGCGGCGTTGAATTTCCTGAGCGGCATTAATTTGTGCTTCGGTAATCCATTCCATAATCATGGCAATACACGCCTCACGCCCCATCCAGCGCGACGGCAAAAGGTTCCATGTACCGATCGGTAAATAGTTTTCCATGGTCAGAGTGCCGTTCTTCAGGTTTTGAATGGCGCGCGGTGCTCCCGGATCACGCATATCCTGATAATAACCTTCCAACACTTCCTTATCTTTTTCATCAAGCTTGCCCTCATAAATGCGGCCGATAAAATAGTCGTTGGCGCGGGCGCGGTCACACTTGGAAACCACAAATTGAATAAAACCGGTTAATGCGGCACGACCGGTTTGCGACCAGTGCGGGTCAGCGCCGCCTTTCGGATCTTCCACCAAAATATTGCACATGGAATCCACATACATATCGCGATCCGGTCCCTGTTCCGGAATACAGTTCGGTGACAGCGGATTCCAGCTCGGATAATAAATACCTTCACTCGGGTTATCTTCAGCACCCCAGTTGATGATGAATACCGGCCCTACCTTAGCGCGGGCACCTGATGTTTTGTAACACAACTCCGGCTTCGGGTCGTTAATCACCAAACTTAATCCCTCAGAGTGGAAAATAGTCGGCATCACCACGCCCACGGTTTTACCGGTACCAGGAGGCGCGCAGCACAATGTGGCGAGTGTTTCTTTTAAGAGCAGAAATTTGCCGTCAAATTTACCGACCACTTGGCAGAAACCGTCAAAACCCAAAAGCGGCATTTTCTTAATATCTCGCAAATCGGCAATTTTGGCCTGACCTTGATAATTAACTTGGAATTTGTACGGACTGAACAAGGCACTGATAATAATGCCGAGCGGAATGGTAATGAACGGCAGAATAGGAATCCACAGGCTTAAAGAAAATTCGCCGCGATGATTCCATAATTGCTTCCACCACTTACCGTACATTGTGAACAAGTGATCCGGATTTCTGAAGATTACGCCCAAGAATTTTTGCACCATTGCCGTGGACGACTTAGAAATGCCGTTGCCGACAATGTATGACAGCGGCAATCCGAAAATAAAGAAGAAAATACTCAACAACGTGCATATCAGCAAAGTAATCAACATCCATTTGACCGCTTTGTCATATTCTTTCCATTCTTCGCCACGCTCGCCTGCCATTTTAATTTCCTCTTAAATTATTTTATATTCTTCAATAATTTGCGCAAGTTTTCCGTATCTTTCTTTGAAACTTTGCCATCGGCTTCGGTCAACAACTTCGAAAACAGCTTAATTTCCTTAGGAGCTCCGCGATTAATGCGGGTAACTTCTATTCCCATGTCGTTCCATATATCGAACATATCGTCGGCGTTGATGATGTTTGCCATCTGAATAACAACGCATGAGGTAACTTTTTGTTCAAATCCGCCATCATCCAAAGCTTCCTCAATGTCTTTTTTGACGCTGTTCAGTTTGCATACCGGCGATACACGGTGACTGCTTTCCGAAAACCACAGCGGCTCTTCTCCGTTAAACATTTCCTCGTCGGCCAACCAATCACCGCTTTCTTTATCAATCAGGCACAAATAGATATCACTCTCAGATACACCGATAAAGTCGATAAGTGTATTTTTGACGGTGACATTACTGATAATCTCATATCCCTTTTGTGCCAACGCATCATATACCGGACCATGAGGAGTACCTGCCGCCTTACTTTCAACCGTACGACCGCGCCGATTGCGCGTAACTTCGCCCTCATCCTCGTCCTCCTCAGGTTGGATGCGAGTACTGCGATGCGGCATTTCCTCATTGCGACGGGAAGTTCTGCGTGTGTCTCGCTCGCGCGGCTTGCTTTCACGGCGGGCGGTGCGAGCTGCTTCAAACGAATCTTCATCATCTTCATTTTCGTCTTCGTCTTCATCATCAAAGTCATATTTAGGCTTTGAGCGCTTAGCGCGTGAAAACTCTTCATCATCATCAACCGGAGCGCGTTTTCTCGGCTTAGATTCCGTGGCTGATTTCTTTTTCCCGATATCGGCTTTTTCAAACGAATCGATATCCAAATCAAAATCATCATCGTCATCATCATCAAATTTAAACAAGGCATGGTCAATCGTTGCCGCCACATCGGTTTTCTTTTTAACGGTAGCCGGAGCCGGAGCCGGAGCCGGTGTCGGTGCGGAGTACGGCGCAGTATAGCTTGAACCTACCGCCGTTGCCATCGGCGCAGAAGAGGCGGTGTTACCGTAGTCGGAAATCGGTACGCGTAAAGTGTTAATCCCTGTCGGGCGAATCAGCTTATACGATTTGCGCTTCACGACGCCGTAACGGTTGTTGACACTCGCTCCCGCATTTACGGAAACTCCGCGAATATATTTCATATACAGCGTGTACGGAAGTTTCAAGATGCTCCAAATAATTTCTTCCCACGCTACCATGCACAGAGTCCACCAACCGGTAATCAGCATCGGGAAAAATACGATAATCAACATTATAAACGCCCATTCTTTAGGGGCGCGCGGCACCCAACCGGCTTTCCAAGTGGTAATAAATTGCCGCCAATGATCCGGCCAGAAAATATCAAAATGCCAATTACACAGCATAATCACACGGATACCTTCCGTGAAGACAATTCCCCACAGGCAGCCGACAATTAAAATTCTAAGAAATACCAAAATGGATTTCAACTGTGCACTCCGTAAGTTTATAAACATACCCACTATATTAATAACACGTAAACGTTAAAAAAGTGAATATATTTTTGTTATTTTTCCGACATTTGTATTTTCTCAATAATTTCTTTGCGAAAATCAGTAGAATTTCCCTGATTTGACTTCTTTTTTTCTACATCAAGTCGTTCTTTGATAAACTGATCCAGCGTTTTCTTTTCTTCTATTTTCAGGTTTTTGATGTTGACATCCGGCGCCACATAACCGTCAAGACCGCTGTTGAATATTTTATTAAGCGGCACCGTAATCAATTTCATGTACTTAAAATGATACAACCGGAACCAACCGTAAATACACAGCGGAATCATTAACAGAATCACCAAAATGATGCACAAATCTTTACCCTGAACGATATGCCCCTGATCCCAAAAATCAGCCAAACTGATGTAAAAATATAACGGATTGGTGTGATACACCAGCAAAATAATCAGATGCACCAGACCGGCTAAAAAAGCAGTCCACAGGGCACAAGCAATAATCACGCAAACATAATGAAAAAACTGTTTAATCATCGACGAGTGTTCCCATTATTTCTGGAGGAGCTGCCTGTCTGACGGGAATCAGTGTCATGTTCGGTGTGATTTTTGAGTTTGTTAAAGTTATCTTTGCGTTGTATATTGCGTTTATTATCGGCTTCGTAGCGCTCTTTTCGGTCGACAATATCTTGATTCCATGCTTTTTCTTTGCGCTCGCCGGTTCTTTCTTCGCGTGCTGCTTGCTCCATACCCATTCTTTCCGTATTTCTGCTGACAGCGCGCGGTTGCACCTCTTGCTCGTCTTCCGGCTCGCGATATTTGTTATACGCCTTATCGAACACTGCACCCTGTGCGCGAATTTCCTGTTCTAACAGCTTCTTTTGCGTGGCGTCAGCGGTAATATGATGTTCGCATAGTTTAAAGCCCAGATTTCTGCCGGCAACACTGATATCCGACAAATACGTATCACGCATTTCGGCAGCAGCGGCATCCATAATATCCTTTTGCTGCTTAAGCGATAATTTGGCATTCGGGTCGAGGTTTTTCTCGTGCTTAAAGTCAATTTCCTTTTGCTCATAAATCTTCGAAATGGTTTCAGCCATATCATACATTTTAACCAGAGTATCTTTGCGAATTTTCTCCGCCGCCGCAGCATTGCCGACAAGCTCTTTGTCAGGATTTTTACGAACATAATCCATTGTTGCCAAATATGAACACATGTATATTTGCTCTTCCGAAAACATGGTTTGTAAGAATTTCGGATTCTTCTCTAAAACATCCATGTTTTTCACAAACAAGTCTTTATCGGCCATATAAGAATTGTTGAGCTTGGCAATAAATCCCTGATGATTGGCCGGATTAAACCCCGGAACAGGCTTCCATTTGCTCGGCGCTTTACCGATATTTTGCTTAATATATTTAGTCAAACCGGCGAGCATTTCCGGTTTACCCAATATGCGTTTCACGTCCTGAATATAGGCATCACGGGCAACAAAAGATATATCCTGCATCTGCTTGAGAAAACCTGTGGCAGCCGGTGACAACGTATTTGCCTGAGAATTTCTTGCCGGAGGTGTGGCACTCGGAGGTGTTCCGGTAGCCTGATTGCCGGCTTGCTGAGTATTCTGCGGGACCGTTGCGGTAGCCGACTTATGCGGAATTTGACCGGATTCGCCGGTAAGATAATCAATTAGGCCGTCAGCTCCCTGAAAAGTCTTTTTAAGTCCGTAGTTAATCAACCCCAAGAACCATACGTTATATAAGTATTTGATTAAATCCTGTTCACTTACCGCCTGAAAATCGAATCCGCCAGATCCGTGTTTGGAATCTCTGCCCGGCTTTTCCATTTGCGCCGATTTTTCTTCTTCTTCATCATCTTGCGGATTAGGTTGCGGCGGAGTGTTGGTCTCAACGTTCAGGTTCTCCGGTTGTGCCGAGAACGTAAGAGTGTTACCGTCTTCCGGCAAGCCGCCAAAACGCACCGGATCCGGCGTGTTTTCGGTCTGTTCTGCCTGCTTCGGTTGTTGCGGATGTTCGGCGGCAAATCGCACGGCTTTTTCATAAGCATCTTTCATCATGAACGATTTTTTAGCCAAGTCACTGTATCTAATCTTGCGTCCGGTGGTGCTGTTTTCATGATTAAAGGCTTCATAAAGCATATCCGCATCAAAATTTTTGAGCGTATCCTGAATTTCAACCATGGTTTGTGCATTATTATACAATATTTCACGGGTTTGCGGGTCTTTGATGCGCTTTTCCTTAAATTCAAGTGCATAAGTATTCATTGCCACCACATCAAGCATACTCTTGCCGCTTTGCGGGTTAGGCTGAGTAATAAACTCGACGATTTGCTTATTATCGACTTTCCCTTCCTGTTGCAGCTGTTGCAAAGCCTTGAGCGTATTATTTATGCCGGACAGATTCTGAAATCCCAATTTTTCGGTTTCTTTGGAACCTTCAGGCACCGGAGCCGGAAACATCAAGGTCCGGAAAAGCGCCTTTTGAGAATCCGAAAGCTGATCCAAGCCGAATTTTTCTATTCCGGCCTTAATTGTATCAACATCAAAGTGTCCCTTTTTCAATTCTTTACAAAAGAGAATAAATTCATCATCCGCTGTTTTCGGTTTGTCGGTGTTTTCCTCTTGGCTATCCTGATATTCGGAAGCTTTTGCCAACGGAACGGATTCGGTTTTTTTGGTTTTTTCGTTATAAAAAGCAATGTTCAGTGATTTATCTTCGGATTCATCGTTATAGATAACCGGTCGTTGCAGGTGCGGATTATTTTTCATAAATGCATAAACCCCTTTAACCTGAGCCTCGTTGATGATGCAGTTGCGCTGAATAATATCGAGATTTTTATTCGGATCGCTGTTGTGCACCAAGCGAATTACTCCGTCGCCGTCATTATAAAAGCTCGGTTTGCTGCTTGTAATCGTGAACTCGGATAAGTCGATGTTCGTAAAATCTTCCGTTCTATCAGCCATTTGAGAATCTCCTGCCTAACATATAATTTTTATTAAATATAACATAAAAAAACGTTTTTGTCCACATTTATTTTATTTTGCCTAAACTTTTACCTTTTTCATAAATTTGCCGATTTCTATATTAACACGAATCCCGTCCTTGGGAGTGACCTTAATCAGCCCGAAGAGACGCGGCTTAATTTTGGCAAAATCAATCGGCGCAAAAATTGCCGGATTGGTGGTCAGGGCTTGAAATGCGCCGTCCACATCCTTTTGTGCCACTCGGAAATAGTTACTGATTAAGCGCTCGGCATCAATCGGAAAATCTTTCTTTTCGACTTCTTCCACAAACCGATTCTGTCGCTCTTTACGTGCCAAATATTCTTCATACAGCAGGCGTTTGATGTGTTTTTCCTGATATTTGATGAGTTTTGCCTGATAAGACAACTCACAACTTTCCATATCAATTAAAATTTCAACATAAGAAATAACGGCCAACTGCAAATCCTGATCGCGCAACGTTTCGGCAAAATTCAAAAATTCTTCATCGGTTGACGTTACCTGAAACCGCCCGACACTTTCCGGAAAAGCCTCGCGCAAAACGTTCCATCCCGTAATCAGGTCATCGGCCAGCAAATGACCGACACTCGGCTTATAATTCGGGTACAGATAATCGATTTCAAAACGCCAGTCAATGGCCGGAAGTTGCTTGGCTACGCAAATTTTATTAATGGAGCTTTTATAGTTGATAAAGGCCTGTGCCAATTCCGATTCCTCACTTTTTAACTCCGGTGTTTTTTCATCTTCATCAATCACCGCGCGGGCGTATTCAAATGTTTCCGCCAACTCCGAATCAAGTTCTTCCGAAGCTGCTTTGTTTTCGGCTTCTCCCTGCTCGCTTAAGGTAAAATCGTCTTTTGCCGTATCGGCAGAAGGTTTGTTTTCTGTCTTGTCATCGTCGTCCTCAAAGTCGTCAACTTTGGAGTTAATAAAGCTGTTTAAGAGTTTTTCAAAATCGTCGCCGTCGCTGAAAGTATCGTCTTCATTCATAAAATAAGCACTCCTCGTTAAACTTTTCTTGCAATTGAGTATATCAACCCTTATTATAAAATAAAAGCAAAATCGTAAAAATAATATAAAAAGGCGACATGATTACGGAAAATTTGATTATAACGCCGGAAGTTGCGGCACATGAGGCTAAAATGCGTTTGGATAAATATCTGACGCAACAACTGCCGGATATGTCTCGTTCGCGAATCCAAAAGCTGATAGAAACGGGTATGGTCACTTGCGAAGAGGTTGTGATTGCCGATAATTCGTTCAAGGTACGAACGGGTGATTCGTTTCAGATTACGATTCCTCCGCCGCAAGAGGCCGAACCTCAGGCCGAAAATATTGCTCTTGACGTTGTTTATGAAGATGATGATTTGATTGTGATTAACAAACCGGCGGGAATGACGGTTCATCCGGCAGCCGGCGCGTATCACGGTACGTTAGTCAATGCTCTTTTGTATCATTGTCGCCACAATTTATCCGGTATCGGCGGGGTTAAGCGCCCCGGTATTGTGCACCGAATTGATAAAGAAACCAGCGGGCTTTTGGTGGCGGCCAAAAATGATTATGCCCATGCTTTTTTGAGCGAACAATTTGCCGAACATTCGATTGAGCGTACATATTTGGCGGTTGTTTACGGGGTTTTTAACCCACCGAGCGGACGTATTGAAGGTAATATCGGTCGCAGTCGTTTTGACCGCAAAAAAATGGCGATTGTTGAAACAGGCGGAAAATTTGCGGCTACCAATTACCAAACCCTGCAAATATATAAAAACACGCTGTCGTTGGTGCAATGCAACCTTGAAACCGGCCGCACTCACCAAATCAGAGTGCATTTAAGCAGCAAGGGTCATGCGCTTGTCGGGGACAAGGTGTATGTTAAAAATAAAAAATCCGAATTAGCTCTGCCTGCCGAGCTTAAAAATTACGTTAATTCCTTTCCGCGACAGGCACTTCATGCCAAAAGTTTGGGGTTTATTCATCCGCGCAGCAAACAGATGCTGCAATTTGATTCCGAGTTACCGCCGGATATGGCCGAATTAGTGGCAGAGTTATCAACAGCCGATTGATTTTATATACTCCTTTATATGTTTTCACATCTAAAGTTCAGGTTGTGAAACCTTTCGTCCGTTCTTATCATTTGAGACGGTCAACAGAAAGGAGAACGAGATGGAAACTGCTCTTACCGGACTGGACTTTTCGCCTGACACTAATCTGTCGCGTTATTTACAAAACATTCGCAAATATCCGCTTTTATCGCAGGAAGAAGAATACGAATTAGCGGTAAAATATAAGGAAACTCAAGACAAAGATATTGCATACAAGCTGATTACGGCGCATTTGCGCTTGGTAATCAAAGTTGTTTCAAAATATAAAGGCTACGGTTTGCCGATTAACGAAATGATTTCGGAAGGTAATATCGGGCTTTTATATGCCATTAACAAATTTGAACCGGATAAAGGCTTTCGCTTTTCAACCTACGCTTTGTGGTGGATTAAGGCGGCGGTGCAAAAATATATTTTAAACTCATGGTCGCTGGTTAAATTGGGTACTACCGCGGCGCAGAAAAAGTTGTTTTTTAATCTGCGCAAAATCAAAAACAATCTCAATTTAACCGATGATCGTGAACTTTCCAATCAAATTATTCAAGATATTGCCGATTCGCTTGATGTCAGTGCTCAGGAAGTTACCGACATGAATACACGACTGAAGGCACATGACGGCTCGCTGAATATTTCGGTTGATTCTCAGAGTGCGGAAGGGGGTGCCGAGTGGATTGATTTTATTTATGATACCAAGCCCAATCAGGAAGAACAGCTGGCATATCGCGAAACCATGAACTATCGGCGCAAACTGTTCAATCGCGCGATTACTGTGCTCAATCCGCGTGAAAAAGATATTCTGTATAAGCGTCGGATGAGTGAAGAAAGCATTACTTTGGACGATTTAAGCAGAACCTATAATATTTCTAAGGAACGAGTGCGTCAAATTGAGCTCAATTCGATTCGCAAAATCACCAAGGCCATCGAATTAATGCAATAGAGCGGTATTGAAAAAGTCGGCAGAGAACATATTTTACTTGCAAACAACCGGAGGATTTCATGAAGGAAGAATATAAAAAAATACTCGGTCGTGTGATTGTCATGATTGTGCTGATATTCGGCTTAAATTGGGGTTATTGGGCATATCATCATCGTCATTCTCCGATAGGGATTAAGGCGGAAGATTTACCGCAAGTTGCGGTGTTTGAACCGCGAGCGCAAAATATAACCGTTACCAACAACTTTATCGGTCAGGTGGATGCTATCAATGCCGCTCAGATTGTGCCGTATATAAGCGGTTATATTGTCAGCATCAGCGCTCACGGCGGGCAATTTGTAAAAAAAGGAGAGATTTTGGCGACCATAAAACAGGAAGAATATCGTGCCGCTTTGGCACAAGCCGAGGCAGATGTTTCTGCCGCTCATGCCGATTTATTTAATGCCAAAATCAAATTTGAACGTATGCAAAATGCCGGAGATAAGGCTGTCTCGCCGACGGATTTGGATAATGCCGAGGCCGATTACCTGACTGCCGCCGCTGCCCTCAAAAAAGCAGAAGCCGGACAGGAATCGGCACAAACCGAATATGATTACACCCACTTAACCGCACCGTTTGACGGGGTTTTGGGTAATATTAACATGTCGGTGGGCGAATATGTATCGCCGCAGAGTCGTAATTTAATGGAAGTGGTGCAATATGACCCGATTCGGGTGGTATTTTCCGTGTCGGATAAGGAATACTTAAATCATTTCAAAAATTACGAACCGCAGAATTTGGTGGTGAAATTAAAATTGGCCAACGGCGAGATTTTTGAGCAAACCGGAACCATTAAGTATGCCGCAAATCAGGTTGACAACAGCACCGGCTCGGTGGCGATATATGTGGAATTTGCCAATCCTGACCGCAAGTTGATGCCCAATGCGTTTGTTGAAGTGCTGTTGGAGCGAACCTATGATAATGTGATACTGTTTCCCAAAAACAGGGTGGATATGCGGCCGGACGGCGATTATATAAGCGTAGTTGAAAACGGGGTGATTAAAACCCGTAAAATTCACATATATGGCACTTTTGACAATCAGTACGTAATTAACGATGACTTTGCCGCAGATACTTATTTGGTAAACGAAAGTATAGAGCCGCGGCTTATCAACCAAAGGGTCAGCATTAAAAATTTGGCGGAGAAAGATTAAATGTTTTCGGCGTTTTTCATTAATCGTCCGCGCTTTGCTATTGTGGTTTCAATAGTGATGATTCTGCTCGGATTACTGGCCTTGGCGGTGCTGCCGGTGGCTCAATATCCGGAAATTACGCCGCCGCAGATTGTGGTTTCTACCACTTATATAGGTGCCAATGCCGAAGTTTTGGCCGATACGGTGGCGATTCCTATTGAAAATTCGGTCAACGGCGTTGATAATATGCTGTATATGTCATCATCATCCGATGACAACGGTTCGTATAAGCTGACGGTTACCTTTGAAGTAGGCACCGATGCCGATATTGCGCAGGTTAAGGTGCAGAATCGTTTGCAACAGGTTACTTCGGAACTTCCGCAAGATGTTACGCAATACGGACTTGATGTTAAGACACAAAATTCAAATATTTTAGCGATGTTGGTGTTGCGTTCACCCAATCATACATACGATGATTTATTTTTGAGCAACTATGCTTATACCAATTTGAAAAATGCCATATCGCGCGTTAAGGGAGTGGGCGATGTGCAGATTTTCGGTCCGCAATACAGCATGCGGATATGGCTTAACAGCGACAAACTTTACGGCATGGGTTTAACGGCGGCAGATGTGATGACGGCAGTCAAAAATCAAAATGTGCAGGCATCGGTAGGCAGTATCGGTGCCGCACCGAGCGATCGCGACAATAAAATCGTGCTTTCGCTGACGGCTAAGGGGTTGTTGCAAACGGTGGAAGACTTTGAAAATATTGTGGTTGCCTCCTCTGCCGACGGCGGTATTGTATATCTTAAAGATGTGGCCAATATTGAACTCGGTGCCGATATTTATAATCTGAAATCGGCATATAATGATACGCCGGCGCTGATTATGGCTATCAATCAGACCCCAAACTCCAATTCGTTGCAAATTATGAAGAACTTGCGCCAAAAAATTGCCGAGATGACGGAACAGCTGCCGCCGGATATGGAATTCCGCGTGCTGTATGATTCAACGGACTATGTACGTGCCTCTATCGAAAGTATTTTGGATACGCTGCTGATTACATTTTTGTTGGTGGTATTGGTGACTTATATTTTTTTGCAAAAAATCACCACCACATTGATTCCGTTACTGACGATTCCGGTATCGTTGATAGCGACTTTTGCCATAATTTATGCGCTCGGTTACAATATCAACATTCTGACGTTGTTCGCCATGATTTTAGCCATCGGTTTGGTGGTTGATGACGCCATTATTGTGGTTGAACGGGTGCAATATCTTATAAGTAAAAACAACTTAAACTCTCATGATGCGGCGATAAAAGCCATGCAGGAAATCGGTGGGGCCGTGGTGGCTACTACTTTTGTGTTGCTGGCAATTTTTATTCCGGTCGGGCTAATGGCCGGCATCACCGGCAAAATATATCAGCAATTTGCCGTTACCATTGCAACGGCCGTCAGTTTTTCCTCGATTAATGCGCTTACTCTCAGTCCGGCTTTATGCTCCATTTTTTTGCAAGACGAAGCCTCGCAAAAAATCAGTGTGTTTTTTCAAAAATTTGATGCCGGACTTGATTGGACCAAGAAACATTATTTGCACTTTGTCGGCTATTTTTCGGAGCGTCTGAAGCTGACGGCGGGGATTGTACTTGCTACGATTGTTGTCATCTGCCTGTTTTTCAAATGGACACCGACTTCGTTTTTGCCGGAAGAAGATCAGGGTATTTTATTTGCCAATGTGCAGTTATCGGATATTTCCGGCATTAATCGCACCAACGACGTCATCAGTGAAATGAATAAACGTGTTTTGCAGACGGCGGGTGTAAAATATTTTATGACGGTGGCCGGTTACAGTATGCTCGGCGGCGGAGGCGAAAATGTGGCGTTCGGAGTTATAGGGCTTGAGCCGTGGAGCGAACGCACTGCCAAAAATCTTTCGGTTGAGGCGATTCGCCAAGAACTCAGTCGCAAATTTGCCGATTTTACCGAGGCTGAAATTAACTTTTTTGCACCGCCGGCAATTGTCGGAGTAGGGCAGAGTAACGGCATATCGTTTGAATTTTTAGCCACCGATAATGAAATTTCCGCAACCGAATTAGCTCGCGAGCTGAATAAATATTTGCTCGAGGTCAACAGCTCACCGGATTTCAGTTACGCCTTCTCAACTTTTACCGCCGATACACCGCACATTTATCTTGATATTGACCGTCGCAAGGCCGAATATTACAAAGTCAGCGTAGCGGATTTGTTTGCGGTTCTGCAGAATAACCTCGGGTCGCGCTATATCAACAACATTACTTTAAGCGGACAGGTTAATAAGGTTATTTTGCAGGCGGATTATGCATATCGCGGCAGCATAGAAGATATCGGTCGTTTGCAGGTACGGACTCAAGACGGAAAACTGATTCGCCTTGACAGCTTTGCCAATGTTGAGACCGAACTCTCGCCAAAGACGATTTATCGCTTTAATCAATACACATCGGCAAGCGTAACCGCCATGTCGCGAGAGGGAACAAGCAGCGGCACCGCTTTGGATATGTTGGAGAATATTCGGAAGAAAATTTCTGAAAATTATAATATTGCGTGGACCGGATTGAGTTTGCAAGAAGTGGAAAACCGCGGAGTTGCCGTATTTTTAATTGCGTTGGCAGCGGTATTTTGTTATTTGTTTTTGGTGGCGTTGTACGAAAGTTGGTTTTTGGCGCTTTCGGTTATTTTCTCGACTATATTTGCCATTTTAGGAGCGTTGATCGGATTGTACTTTATGGGTGAATCCTTAAGTATTTATGCTCAGCTCGGTTTGGTTATGCTGATTGGTTTGGCGGCCAAGAATGCAATTTTGATTGTGGAATTTACCAAAATGTATCGGGAACAAGGGTTCAGCATTGTTGAAGCCGCAAAAAAAGGAGCAGAAGAGCGTTATCGGGCAGTGTTGATGACGGCGTTTACCTTTATTTTGGGCGTTTTTCCGATGATTGTAGCCAAAGGGGCGGGTGCCGGTTCGCAAATTGCCATCGGTTCGGCGGTATTCTTCGGTATGATTTTTGCCACCGTCATCGGGATTGTGTTTATACCGCCGCTGTTTGCCGTTTTTGAAACCTTAAAAGAGCATTTTCAACCGCAGCCAAAGGAGAATAAAAATGCGTAAGATTTTGTTGTGCGGCGTGAGTTTGGTTTGTGCGGCGTGCAATGTCGGACCGGATTATGTCAGACCGGAATTCTATGATGACGCGACGCTGATGCGGGAATTGAACTTACAGCAAAACCAAGCGTTGCCGGAAAAATGGTATCGACAACTCGGCGATTCGCACTTGAACAATTTGGTGGCAAAAGGTTTGCAAAACAGTACCGATATTCATAGTGCCGTTGCTCGATTGCATCAGGCAAGAGCCGAGTTAAACATAGACCGTGCCGCATATTTTCCGCAAGTCGGTTTTCAAGGCGGTTATAATTACGAAAAATACAGCGACAATATAGGAATGGCGATTAATTCACACTATTATTCCGCCGGGTTTGATGCTTCATGGGAGGCCGATTTGTGGGGTAAAGAACGCCGCCAAACCGAGGCAGATGTGGCAAAATTGAGTGCGGCCGAATATACGCTGCAAGATGTAAAACTGACCGTTGCCGCCGAGATTGCCGCCGATTACATCAGCTTGTTGCAGAATATGGAAAATCTGCGATTGGCCGAACAAAATGCACGCCTGCAAAAGGATATTTCGGATACGGTAAAGGCTAAATATCAGAACGGCCTGAGCGATGAAACCGCCTATCGTGAGGCCCAATATTTGTGGGAAAACACCCGGGCGCAAATTCCGCAATATCGGGCCGCGGTTGAGCAATATAAAAATGCATTGGCTACGGTTATCGGGGTGCTGCCGTCTGATTTAGATATGGCGGAAATTCGCGCACATGCGATTTTGCATCAGAAAACTGCGCCGGATTTATCGAAGTTTCCTCTTTATGTGGTGCGCTTGCGGCCGGATGTGGCGGCGGCCGAGCAAGAGTTGGTGGCACAAAATGCGTCGGTCGGAGTTGCGGTAGCTGAGCTGTATCCGGATGTCAGTATCAGCGGATTATGGGGATATGCCGCTCAAGGAGGAAGTAAACTTATTCGCTCAAGCAGTCAGACTTATAATTACGCGCCGTTGGTAACTTTGCCGCTGTTGGATTGGAATCGTCTGCAAAACAATATCGAATTGCAGGAATATATCCGGCAGGAAGCCTTAGAAAATTATAAGCAATCAATCTTGAATGCCGTTGCCGAAATCAGAAATGCGCAGACAGCGTATGCGGAAAATAAACGCGTTGCCGAAAATAAATTTGCCGCCCTCAAAAATATGCAAACGGCAGCCGAATTAACGCAAACAAAATATAAAAACGGGCTGATTGAATTTTCCGATGTAATGCGCACCCAGCAAAATCTGTTGACCGCACAGCAGGAGTATGTGGCGGCAACGGCACAAATCATGCAAAGTCTGATTGCTTTTTATAAAGCTATTGGCGCTCCGGTTTAGATATCCGAAAAGTTTATTTATAATTTAAATCTTCAAACGGAATCCGATCGGCCGGACGCTGAGGTTTATACACAAACACGTTGGTTACGCTCGGAATATCATATTTGCGATGCCAATAACCTTTCTTTTCCATACACAAACGATAGTCCTTCGGGTTGGAATCTGCCGAATCGCGAATAGAATTGACTAACAGCGGTTGCGCTCCGCGATATGGCACATAACTGGCCCAAATACCTTTTTCTTTATGCCAATCCACATGGATATTGTAGCGATATTCTTCGGAGTAGAACCAGTTGGTAATATTCGGCCAATGAAACCACCCTTCAGCCTGCTTCAAGCATTCGGAATGGTCACGCGAAAATTTTGCCACTCCGGTGTGTTCGCGCTCCCAATGGTAAATAACCTGACCCTTGCCGCCGTAAGATGAACAGGCGCCCAAGAAAACACTGAATAAAATCAACAAATATCTCATGCTAAAAATCCAAATTTGTGTAGTGGGTTGACGGGTAAATATTCTTGATACGATCGTTCAGAATCTCTTTGAAACTCGGCCGCGACTTAATTTGCGAATACCACTGTTTGGCATTCTTAAAATCTTCCCACGGCACATCGCCCAAATAATCTATAATCGAAAGTTGTGCCGCCGCACTTATATCGGCCATGGAAAATCCGCCGCTGACCAAATAATTGTTGCGTTCGACCATCCAATCGATATATTCCAAATGAAAGCGCAAATTATTGATGCCGGTTTGTATGCGTTTTGATTCCGGAGGTTGATGCAGCGCAAAACGCTTATAGATTTTTTCTCCGGCAATATACTGATATACTTCCCGATAAAATTTATTATCAAACCAATCAATCAAACGGCGTGTTTCGGCTCGTTCTTTATTGTTGCCGTTAATCAGTCGATTTTGGGTATATGTTTCTTCCAAAAACTCGGTAATAGCGTAATTTCCGGCAATAATATTGCCGTCAAAAATAAACACGGGAAGTTCGCCTGCCGGATTGATTTTTTTGATATCCGTCGATAAAGCCCAAGGTGTTTCTTCTTTCAAGACATACAGCATTCGTTTTTCGGCCATCAAAATCCGAATTTTACGACAATGCGGCAAAATATTGCTATGTACCAAAAGAACCATAAAACCTCCTAAATTCCCTCTAAAACCTCGTCTATCGACTTTTCTTCCACTTTTTGCTCAACCACATGACCGGCTTTGGCCGCCAAATCGTCATCAACATTCAAAAATTCCTCTTTAACATCATCCGCATCGTGCTGTACAAACGACGGCGGAACCGTGCCTTCATAAAGGTGTTCTTCTTCGCCGACAATACGCAAAATCTCTTGTTTTACGGCATAGGCATATTCCGGTTTTGAAAATTCTGCCTGAAATACTTCCATATATTGCGAAAGTCGCGGCATATCCTTAGATATAGCGATAAATACCGGAATTTTAAACAACGGTTTTTGCGAATAAGATAAAAAACTGCTCAAACCGTAGTGACTTGACATCATGCGGTTATAATAGAGGCTGCCCAACATATAGTCGATTTTTCCTAAAATCAGCTGTTCGTAACCCTCATACGGAGTGTCAACATATTCAACACCCAATTCGGCAATTTTGCGGGCGATGAAATCACTGAGCTGTTCGGTTTTGGAAATAACTCCGCGCAAATTTTTAAGGTCTTGCAATCCGGTAATTTTTGAAACATTTTCCGGCGTCGTAATCAGGTGAATCGGGTTAGCGATGACCGCCGGAAAAATAAGCTGCATTCCGTTAAATGCTTTGGTGTTTGAGTAGGCTCCGATGAACAACCGATATTTGCCGCTGCGAACATCTAACAACAACAATTTCGGGTCGATTTCATCGTCTGCCAAATTAACCGGAACAACACTGATGCCGTGTTTTTTCAAAACATCGGTGGTCGGTCTCAAAAAGGCGCTTTCCAAAACGCTTAAATAGCCTTGGTTGGTTTTCTCTGTTTTGGTGTAACGGGAGAACGGCGGATAGTCTGTTATTCCGACGGTTGTCAGCGGTATATTGAAATAGTTTTCGACATCAACCATATTTGACTTATCTGAAGCCGAAAAAGAGGGTTTAATCCCCAAAATCAAGAAAAATAACAAAATCCGAAAAATTTTCATTGTTTTGTATCCCGTGTTTGTGCCGATATTGCCGATTTATCTTTCTAAGCATAAATAAATTGTGTTAAAAAGATTTTAACCGATTGCATAAAATCAATAATTTTGTAACATATTACAAGAGAAAAAAGAAAAGTACAAGATGATAAATGTAAATAAAAACTTATTTTTGCAACAAAGACGCAACACCATTGCCATAACCTCGGGTGTGGGCAGTATGGGAAAAACGTGGATGGCCGTAACTTTGGCGCATGCATTGAATATTTTGCAAAAATCGGTTTTGTTGTTTGATGCCGATAACGGCCTGTTGAATGTTGCCGCCCAAACTGATGCAGCGGGGGAGTATTCGCTTAACGATGTTTTGAATTCGGATATTACGCTTAATCAGGCGATTATTCCGCTGAACCGGCGCAAATTTGACGTTATCACCGGCTATACGGGGAGCAATGTTTTGGAGAGTACGCCGGTCGGTCGATTGCAGATTTTGCGTGATGACCTGATGTTTACGGCACAGGGGTATGATTATCTTTTGCTGGATTTACCGGTTTCGGAAAAAATCGCCACAAACATTTTGCCGCCGAACAGCAATTTGATTTTGGTTTGTACCAATGAGCCGTCCAATGTCGTGTCGACATATAAATTTTTGCAAACCGCCGCGGCAACCGAGGGCTATAAAAATATGCAAATTATCATTAATCACGCTCATTCGTACGAGGAAGGGTTGCAAACCTACAACACGTTGCGTCATGCTTGCGAAGAATATATTACGCAAACGCCGGATCTGTTGGGGGTGGTGCGGCGCGATACCAGAGTGCGCGACGCTATTCGCAACCGCTTTTTGCTGCTAAATCGCTACCCTAACTCGGAGGCGGCGGAAGATGTGATGCAAATTGCCCGTAAAATTCTGCAAAAAGGAGAAGAATAATGCCAAAATACGATGCCCTCGGATATTATGCGATTTTGGAAGTTCATCCCGATGAAGATATTGCGATAATCAAACGACAATATTATCAAAAGGCAAAATATTGGCATCCGGATCATAATACCGATCCGCAGGCGCAGGATATGTTTCAAACCGCATCGGTGGCATATGATATTTTGCAAAATCCGCGGACAAGAGTAATTTATGATTTGCTTTCGTGTGTATACGGCGGTGCCGATTTCCCGACAATAGGCTCACTCAAAATATATAAAAATCAAGCCGATAAAGATGATAAGGCACTGCGGGTATTAAAACAGCGGCATTGTATGGCCGGAGGCGTGCGCGAAACCAAGGATATTTGTAATATTCGTGAGGCCGGAAATATGGTGATGACCACGGCTATGTCAAACTGGACAAAGGGATGGTGGCACAAAAGCGGTATTAAGCGCACTCTGTCGGTAATACGGTTTAATTTGCAATCGGTTTATGCCGACGATGCGGATAACTTAAAACTGTTGGTTCATAATGCTGTGGCTTACGAACAGGAAGGTAACAACGAAATGGCGTGGATTTATGCCAAACAGGCGGAAATGTTGCAAATAACCGATGACCGCACCCGACAATATTTGAACCGTTTTATCGAAATGCTCGATTTTCATCCCGAAAAGAAAGTGGTGTTGCCGTATTGGAACGCTGCCGAATTGCGGCGTCGCCAATTTTTGTTGCCGGTTACGGCGGTTTTGGCGATTGCGCTGTTGATACTCTTTTTGCTGGCACGTAACGGTATTTTTCTCGGTAAAGAGGCTGCGGACAACAGTTATTATGAAGTTCGGCGGTTTGGCGAATATTTAGTGCCGTCGGATATGGTGGAATTGCGCATAATGAAGACGGACAGTGATCCGTATTCCAAGGAATTTATTGCGCATTTGACCGCCGATTGTGTTATTTATTACGGGCCTGATACGCGTTATTCTCCGTTGCGTAACGGAGCAAAACAGCAAACGGTGCGCATTACCGGCTTTACGGCCGACAAAAAGTGGTACCAAATCATGTTGGATGACGGTGTTGTAGGTTATGTCAGCAGTAAAAATTTAGAAAAAGGCTTCGGTGCTCCGGTACCGGCCGGAAGTCATGTTTATAAGGGGTAAAAATGGGATTAAAATTTGAAATAGAAAAAACTGTCGGAAAAAGTCGTTTAGGAAAATTGACCACTAAACACGGAGTTGTGCACACGCCGGCTTTTATGCCGGTAGGTACTTGCGGCACGGTTAAAGCCATGTTGCCGGAAAGCGTGGCTTCCACCGGCGCGGAAATTTTACTCGGCAACACCTATCATTTGATGTTGCGTCCGGGGGCGGATTTGGTTGAAAAAATGGGCGGATTGCATAAATTTATGAATTGGGATAAGCCGATTTTGACCGATTCCGGCGGGTTTCAGGTGATGAGTCTCAGCGGTCTGCGCAAACTTAAAGAAGATGGCGTAACTTTTCGCTCGCATGTTGACGGCAAGCAGTTTTTCTTAAGTCCGGAAGAATCGATGAAAATTCAGCATAAACTCGATTCCAATATTACAATGTGCCTCGATGAATGTACCCCATACCCTTCAACCTACGAAGACAGCGCCAAGTCAATGCGAATGTCGATGCGCTGGGCCAAACGCAGTAAAGATGCGTTTATAGATCGTGACGGTTACGGAATTTTCGGAATTCAACAAGGCAACGTGTTTAAGGATTTGCGTGCCGAATCGGCGGAAGCTTTGAAAAAAATCGGATTCGACGGATATGCCATCGGGGGTTTGGCTATCGGCGAAGGACAGGAAAAAATGTTTGAGGTTCTTGATTATGCTCCGGATATGTTGCCGTTTGACAAACCGCGCTATCTGATGGGTGTAGGTCGTCCGGATGATATCGTCGGTGCGGTGTTGCGCGGGGTTGATATGTTTGATTGCGTAATGCCGACCCGATCCGGTCGCACGGCGCAGGCGTTTACCAAATACGGGGCAATAAATGTGCGGAATGCTCGTCATCGTGAGGATTATCGCCCGCTTGAAGAAGGATGTGACTGCCCTTTATGCACACATTATTCTCGTGCTTATTTACATCATTTGCATAAGTGTAACGAAATTTTAGGCGTTATGCTGTTAAGTTGGCATAACATACGATATTATGAGCGTCTGATGCAGGGTTTACGCGACGCGATTAAGAACGATACGCTGGATTCGTATGTGGCGGAATTTTATGAAAACCAGCGCCGCGGAGATATAGAGGAGCTTTAGAATGAGTAAAAAGGCTGAGGTAAACGAAAAAATATTAGAGAGCTTCAAAAAAGAAAATAAAAAAGCCGGTATCAGAGTTTTTGTGGCCGGCGGTTCGCGTGCCGGAAGCGAAAAACAGTACGTTGAAGAAGCCTATATTTTGGGACGCAAAATCATTGAAATGGAGTTCAAACTTGATTTCGGGCTTTCTAATCGGGGAATTATGGGCGCGGTTGCCCGAGGTGTTATCGACGGTTGGAATGTCAAACAGGAGAGTAAGGACGATTTTCCGATTCAGGGAATTACCACCCAAAAATATTTTGACTTATACCCGAGCGATGATGAGCTGATTCGCAAAATGGATATAGTAGTGGCACACACTTTGGAAGAACGCAAACGGAAGCTGCTTAAGGCCGATTTTGTGGTGTTTACGCCGGGAGGTGTCGGTACATTGGACGAGTTGGCCTACGATTGCGTGGCCATGCAAGATGAAATGTTGCCTTATAAACCGTTCATTATTTATAACATTAACGGCTATTTTCACCATTTGTTGGAGTTTTTAAAACATATTGCCCAAGAGGGATTTGCTGATCCGGTGCCGTTTATTGTGGTGGATAATCCGGAAGAGTTGGAAATTGCTTTTCGCTGGCTGAAGCTGAAACATATAGATTACGGCAACAGCAAAGAGGTGTTTGTAATGTCGCGCAAATTGGTTTATGAGTTGCCGTATTACAGCAAGCAAAAAGAAAACTATGATATGGATGTCGAAACGTGTTCGGAGCGTATGGACTTTATCAAAGAGCACGGTACGGACTTTGATCGTCAGGTGTTGCAAGATGAGATTCGCACGGCTTATTTGGAAAATGAAATCGAAAAAATGTATAATCGACTGGCTCAAGCCGGTAAAGATACAGGTATAGTCAGCGAAAAATTGGCCGCTCTCAAAAAACGCCGGAAAGAGATGATGGAATGAACGTATTTGCCTTTATTCTGAAATATTTGCGCAAGACCAAATTTATGGTAACCGTCATCGTTGTCGGTATGATTATCCGCAGTATTGCCGACCGCGGCGAGGTTTATGCCATGTCACAAACAATCGGGGTATTGCCGCAATATACTTCTGATCCGAGTGTGTTACACAAGGTTATTTTTTACATTTGTTTGCTGGCGTTTTTTTTGTTTGTTGAAGGCATTGCCAACTATGCCTGGCGCTATATGGGCGGAAAATTTCAGCCCTATTTTACCAGCCTGATCTATAAAGATATATTTTCTGCGGTTCATCATCAGTCGGTAAATTTTTTCAATGTGGAAATGTCAGGCAAAGTGGCATCTAAAACCAAAAACATCGTTACCGGAGTTCGCGATATTTACGGGCATGTTTTGTTCGGATTACTTCGGCCGATTACGGGGATTGCCGTCAGTTTGATTTTAATTTGCCGGGCCGATTTATTGATGGGGGCGGTTATCAGTATTTTAAATCTGATTTTTATCGGGATAAACGTTGTTATTCGCAAAAAAATCGGCTCGTTTTCGGAAAAGCGGGCGCGTTTCAGCGCAGAAACCGACGGAGTGTTCATTGATACGGTTACTAACTCCGATTTGGTAAAAAGTTTTGCCAATTATTTTTATGAAAAAGGGCATTTCTATCGCGTGTTGCGCACTGCCGTACGCTCCGAGCAGGAAGAGCGCACCAAAGACGCGTGGTTTGATTTGCAGGGCAAAATAGTATTTTATTCCGTGTATTTGGCCTCATGCATTTGCGTGTTTTATTTTTGGTATTTGGGGCGGTTGGAATTGGCCGATGTGGTTATGAGTACCTCGCTGATGACCGGATTGATGATGGAGGTTACCAATATCGGCTTTTTTGCCGGAGAATTCTCGCAATTGTACGGGCAAGTTAAAGACGGATTGAATCTGATTTTTCAGCCTTATCAGGTTAAGGATTTGCCTGATGCTCACAATATCAAAATGCGCGGCAAGGCGGTTAATTTTGATAACATTGCCTACCACTATGAGGGCAAAGAAAATTTGTTTAATAAGTTTAATTTACGAATTAAATCCGGCGAAAAAGTCGGTTTGGTCGGACATTCCGGCAGCGGTAAATCAACTCTGATTAAACTTCTGGTGCGTTATTATGATATTGATGGCGGCAAAATCACGGTCGGCGGTGAAGATATCTCCAAAGTGCGACAAAACAGTCTGCGTGCGCAAATTGCCGTAATCCCGCAAGATACAACGCTGTTTAATCGCACTATTATGGAAAATATTCGCTACGGCAACGTTAATGCCACCGACGAAGATGTTATCAGCGCAGCCAAGGCAGCATACGCCGATGAATTTATCCGAGAATTGCCAAACGGCTATGAAAGTCGTGTCGGCGAGCGCGGAGTTATGCTTTCCGGCGGTGAGCGCCAGCGGATTGCGATTGCTCGCGCTATTTTGAAAAACGCGCCGATTCTGATTTTGGATGAGGCAACTTCGGCGCTGGATAGCGAAAGCGAGCAATATATTCAAAAATCGCTTAAGAAATTGATGAAAGGCAAAACGGTGATTGCTATTGCTCATCGCCTTTCCACCTTAAGGGAAATGGACAGACTGGTGGTTATGAATAAAGGTAAAATCCTTGAAGAAGGCTCGCACGACAAATTGTTGGCCGCTAAAGGAGCTTATTACGAATTTTATCAAATCCAAAGTTTGAACAAATAACTGCAAAAAATACTTGATTTTTAAAGAAAACCTCATATTATACACTCAATATGTTGCGGCTGCGAAGAGATTCGGCAGTCGGATTTTTTAACCTTAATGAGGATACCTATATAACAGAAAATATAGGTGTTTTTTGTTTGATTTTTGGAGGATGAAATGGAGAAATTTCCACTGACAAAAACAGGCTTTGCCATGTTGGAACAGGAATTGAAAAGACGCAAGGGAGAAGACCGTCCGAGTATTATCGAAGAAATTGCCGAGGCTCGCGCTAAAGGCGATTTGTCGGAGAATGCTGAGTATTCTGCGGCTAAGGAAAAGCAAAGTTTTAACGAGGGCCGGATTCAGGAACTCGAAGCGGTTATCAGCCGTGCGCAGGTAATTGACCCGTCGCAAATGAGCGGCGATATTGTGCGTTTCGGTGCTACGGTTTTGGTGGCCAACATTGATACCGATGAAGAGCGCGAATATCAAATTGTCGGTGATTATGAGGCCGATATCGAAAAGAATAAAATCTCGCTTTCGTCGCCGCTGGCTAAGGCGCTTATTGGCAAAGAAGTCGGAGACACCGCCGAATATCAGGCACCGTCCGGCAAACGCTCGTACGAAATTATCCAAGTTAAATGGTTATGAACCCATAAGCCCTCGAAAGAGGGCTTTTTTAATGTGTAAAATATTTCTTCGCCAAACCGCTTGACAAAAATCTTGAATGAGATTATACTGACGCCACTTATGTATAATGATAGTATATTATTGTGAAGATTTTTATTGATTGGGAGTGGCGTTCCTATATTGATAATATTGAATCATCCGGTAATTTAGCTCGTTAAAAATAAGTAGACTGCTTGTCTGTTTAACTTAGTGTTGCAGAGTGTTCCCCCTTGCAGTTTTATCAAAATTGCTCCGCGGTGAACCGGAGGACTTTCAAATTTTATTGATTATGAGAACTGAAAAAGTATGTGATGCCGTCCTCGCTTTTGTGGGCGCTGTGTTGGTTATTCTTGCTTGTAACCCTTTATCGATGTTTGTGTTTAATCTGTTTTTCCCGGAGTATGCGTCGCGCTTTACGGCCGAGTTTATCGGCTTTCCTCAAGCCCTGCGCAGGTTCTATACCAAGTACGCGCTCAAGTGGCCGTATTGGTGGGCAAAACACTGGATTACGCTGGGAAATTTGAACACCTGCAGTGCGCGTAAACAGGTGGCCTTCTATCGGGACAACGACATTTACAAAGAGGTGGTTAAGTTGATGAGCCCCGAGGCACAGGTGATGCTGGTTCGTAGGCATTTTGAGTTGATTGAGCGGATTTACAGTGAAATGCGGCTGACTGACGAGATGTTCGCCGAGTGGCTGCAACAGCTGATCAAGCAAGATGCTAAAAAGGAGCATAGCCTTGATTTTGTGAAAGAGCTGTATGCTCCGCTGGAAAATTATCTGAAGAAGGGCAAGTTGCCTTTCTCGCAGATGATGTTGCTGCTGCATGCCGCGGTTGAAGAGTACGACAATTCGGCCTGTCCGCTGATGAGCTATGTCTATGATTACATCGAGCGTTTCGGGATGAGTGAAAAGCAACTCAAAGAGATGGCACAATATATGTGTGATAATCTCTATTGGCACAGTGCTTTCAGCGAAAAGCCGACTACGGAAATGGCTAAAGAATTTGCCAAGTACGATAAGTTCACCCACTTCTTCGGCATGTTGCACGACCGACAGGTGCGCTATGAGCAGAGAATTTTCACTCGTACACACCGCTTGGCTAACCAGGCTGATGAATGGCGGGCTTTTTGCACCGAGAATACTTACATTTGCCCGGCCGCCCAGAAGGAGATGAGTATCAATCAGTATACCATCTACCACGAAGCCGGCTACGTTCTCTGCGTTGAGGCAATCGCGCATTTCCTGCGCTATCCCGACCGCAACCTGCACCGATTGGTGTTCCGCTACGAGCCGCTGGAAATCCTGCAAAAAAGTGAAATTCAGGCTCTGGTCGAGAGTACTATCTTTATGCGGGATGCCTATGACGAAGAGGTGGCAAAACGCACGGAAAAATCCTAATCTGAATAAGAAGCTGTCGGAGTAAAATCCGGCAGCTTTTTTGTTGCACCGCCGCAAAAATAAAACTTGCAAAAAAAGTCAAATGGCATATATTCAAGCCAGTTAAATATTTTTTAGGAGATAGATATGGCTTTAGTTTCGATGCGTCAGATTCTTGACGATGCTGCCGAGCATAACTACGGTGTGCCGGCGTTTAACATCAATAATATGGAACAGATTTTGGCCGTGATGCAGGCCGCGCAAAAGGTTAATGCTCCGGTGATTATGCAGACTTCGACCGGTGCTCGCAAATATGCCGGGGACCCGATGATTCGTCATATGGTGGCGGCGGCGATCGAGATGTTTCCGAACATTCCGGTTTGTATTCACCAAGACCACGGCACTTCGGTAGATATCTGCCAATCAGCAATCGTTAACGGTTATTCGTCGGTAATGATGGACGGTTCACTTGAAACTGATGGTAAAACCCCGGCTTCGTTTGAATATAATGTGCGGGTAACTCAAGAAGTGGTAGCGCGCGCTCATGCCGTAGGCGCTTCGGTTGAAGGTGAACTCGGTGTTATCGGTTCGCTTGAAACCGGTAAAGCCGACAAGGAAGATGGTATCGGTGCTGAGGGCAAGTTGGATCGCAAACGTTTGGTAACCGATCCGGACGAAGCTGCCGAATTTGTGGCTCTGACTCATCTTGATGCATTGGCGGTGGCGGTTGGCACCTCGCACGGCGCTTATAAGTTTACCCGCAAGCCGGATGGTGAAATCTTGGCTATTGATGTGATTGAAAAAATCCACGCAAAATTGCCGAATACCCACCTTGTAATGCATGGTTCTTCTTCGGTCCCGCAAGAATTGCAAGACCTTATCAATGCTTACGGCGGACAGATTCCTCAGACTTACGGTGTACCGATGGAAGAGATTGTTCGCGGCATTAAGTCGGGCGTGAGAAAGGTTAATGTTGATACCGATTCGCGTATGGCAATTACCGGTGCTATTCGTAAGGTATATGCCGAAAAACCGTCGGAATTTGACCCGCGTAAATATCTCAAACCGGCAATCGAAGAAATGCAGAAGGTGTGCGAAGAGCGCTATATTGCATTTGGTGCGGCCGGATACGGCGATAAAATTAAGCCGATAAAGCTTTCGGATATGGCAAAGCGTTACGCCGCCGGTGAGCTTTAATTTACGGCTGATAAGCACAAATAAAAACCGTCGGATTGCTCCGGCGGTTTTTATTTGTGTGGTTAATTACTTATGAAACGAATTTATCCAACTCGGCAATTGCCTCGTCAATCAGCCGACTTTTATCGGTGTTTTGCAAATAGCGATTGATGGCTTTTTGCGCCAATTCCACCGATACCTTACTGGCAGAAAGATTAATTTCGTTTTGCGCTTTTTGGGTTGAAGCCATAATTCGCCGATCCGCTTCTTTTTCTTTATCTTTCAGCTCATTTTTCAAGTTGGTTATCTCGCGTTTTTTCAAATTTTCCAAATTTTTCTGCGATCTTTGAATAATTTGCTCCGCCTCTTTCTGAGCATCGATATATTTGCGCTCATAGTCAGCCAAAAGCACTTGAGCATCATCACGTAACTTGGCGGCTTCGTCAATATCCTGAACCACTTTATCAATGCGCTGACGCAATAAATTGCGTATAACCTTGGCCAGCGGTTTAATCAGTACGGCAACCGCCAATACAAAAGCCATTGCTACCCAAAATTCCACCTCGGAATAGAAAGGAACTTCATGAATTTCGGAGGCTGCGGTTTTGCCTGCGGTAAGCACCTCGGACACATTTTCCGCGGCGTCCATAATCATATTTTGGGTAGCATCAATCAGCTCCTGACCGGCAGAAGTTGCGGTTGCAGTATCGTTTGCTTCCAAAATCTCTTCCTCATTCATGTGGTTTATCCTTTGCACTCAAGGTTGAAATATCTTTTCTGCTGATTTTTTCAAAGCCCAATTTTTGCACGATTTCATAGGCCAAATCCGCGGCAATTGCCTCAATTTGTTGCATGGTATCTTTCTTTTCTTTGGCTAAGGTAAATTCATTATCGGCGATTTTTTTATTCAGTTTCCGCGATAAATTCGTTTCCGCCTCTTGCAAATACCGATTTAATTCATCTCTGCCTTTTTGCATTTCCGCCTGCGACGTTTGCTCGGCCTCGGTTAAAACCGCATGATATTTATCAAGCGATTCCTTAGCTCGTTGATTGAGTGTATCGGCTTTTTGGATATACTCGTCGATTTTGCGTTTGCGTTGCTCAATCACGTCGGCGATTTTCGGAATTACAAACGTCGAGAGCAATGCCCACAAACAACAAAAGCATACGAGCAACCAAAAAATTTGCGAAACGTATGATGACGGATCTAATTGCGGCATGATATATCCTTTAAACTGCTATTACAGAATCATCAACAGCGCAATAACCAAAATATACAAAGCGATGGACTCGATGGTACCCATACCGAGGAAACCGAACACCGTAACGTCTTTCTTTACTTGCGGATTGCGACCGACCGTCTCAATCAAAGATGTCCAAAGTTTGGTCAAACCCCAAGCGGCAACACTCATGCCCAGTGCGCAGATACCGGCGGCGATGAATGCCAAAGATTTGTCTTGTAAAATTTCGTTTTCCATTTTTTTATCCTTTCTTTAGAGTTAAGTTAGTTTTTATTCTTCGTTGCTGATTGCCTGACTTAAATACACACAGCTTAAAATCGTATATATATAAGCCTGCAATAAAGCGATAAACATTTCAAACATTATGATACACATATCCGCAATTAACGGAATAAACCCGAACAACTGCATGGCAATGATAAATGTACCTAAAACTTTCAACATAATGTGGCCGACCGACATATTAATCGCCAAACGGAGGGTGAGGCTGAACGGTTTGGCCAGCAATGATAACGTTTCCACCGGAATAATCATCGGTGCCATAAAAATCGGCAACCCTTCCGGACAGAAAGTATGAAAATAAGAAAGCCCTCGATGCTTAATGCCCAAAATAATGTTCAGCACAAAGCAAAACATTGAGAGGGTACCGACGGCGGCAATATGCGAAGTAAACGTAAAGCTGTATGGGAACAAGCCGAGTAAATTACCGAACGCTACAAACACAAACAGCGTAAATACGAAGGCCACAAACTTAAAGCCTTCTTTGCCTAATGTTTCGCCGATAATATTTTGCACAAAATCATAAATAGCTTCCGAGAATGCCTGCCCCATCGTCGGTACAATACCGCGTTTTCTCAGGCACAGAGACAAACCGAGAAACACTACTAAAACCGTAATAACCATACACAAAGAAGAGTTGGTAAAAGATATATCAACCCCGTTAATATCAAGCGGGAATATCTTTTTAATTTCAAATTGTTCCAAAGGATTTTCCATCCCAACTACTCCTTGTCCATATCTTTATCAATCTGTTGCGCGGCCCGATACAGGTTTAAGGTCCCGGCGGCTACACCGAACACTGCCAAAATCAACATAATAACCGGCTTGGTGTTGAAAAAACCATCGGCAACATAGCCGATACACAAACCGACAATAACCGGCGAGGCAAATTCGGTGGCCATGCGGAAGGCATATTCGCAAAAGACACGCAACCTTGAGCGGTTACGACTTTTCGGTGTTGCCGCTTTATTTTGCATCTCTCGGATTCGTAAATCCAACTCCCGAATATCTGACGGCAGTTTTTTCATTTTATATCTCTCAGTGTTTTACCCGTGCCAAACGGCTGTCCAGATATTCTTTGAAGGCCGAATAGGTTACCACGCCGTAGATGATTTCATTGCCGTCGGCACCGCTGATCAAAAATGCCGGAGTTCCCTGAATTTTCAGACCGGTAAGGGCTTCTTGGCGGGTTGCGATAATTTCCTGTGCCACATTTTTATTATTGAGGCATGCTTCCGCTTCATCATGATACAAACCGTAATCCGCAGCATAGCGGAACAGAATATTGTTATTGCTTTCAAACCACCACGAACGCTGATTCTCAAACATTGTATTGATAAAACCGGCGTAATTCTGATAAGTCATACATTCCGAAAGCATTGCTGCTTTCATCGAATTTTTATCCAACGGAAAGTTCACAAACACCACTCGCAACAAACCTGTGTCAACATATTCTTTTTCAATCATCGGCATGGTGTCTAAGTGAAAATCGGCACAATGCGGACATGTCAGTGAGGAATATTCAAACATAGTCAGCGGCGCATTAGCCGAACCGTGCGCAAATTTCTGCGAGGCGTTGATGGCTATGTTTTTAGGTAAAACGGTGGCGATACCGTTATATTCGGCGGCATCGGCAACTTGTTCTCTTAAGTAAATTCGGCCGTTTTCATACACAAATCCTTTATAATTAAAATAAAGCATGGCAGAAAAGCAGAACATAACAACTAATGAAAGGGCGTTGCTGATTTTTTTGATTATTTCATCCACAATATCACTCCTGACGGTTATTTTTCTCATACACGGCACGACACAATCTTTCAAGGGTTTCTCGAATATCGTCGCGTTCAATATCTTTAACTAATTCCGTAATATATGATTCTTCATCGGCAGATACAACAGTTTTTTTAACTTTATCAATCGGTTTTTTCCTGATTAAAAAGTCTTCGGGTGTACCGTTTTGCAAAATTTTGATTTTGGATACGGCCGGATAGCCGAAAAAAGTATTAATTTGCGGTATAATCTGATTTTCTCGTTGCTTGATTTCCATAGCAAACGCACCGGCCGGAACCATAATCGTCAGGCACCCGTCGGAGTGTCGGTCTTTCGGAAAAGTCAGTTTTTGCGGCAGGCTGTATTGCGATAGTTCCTTGCCGACAATAATTTCCCACGAGTTAAGCAACTCAAGTTGGGTAAAACCGTTCACCCCCAAAATCTGACGGGTAAGAGGCAAGGCTGTCTGCGCAATACTGGTAAGATCTTTTAAGGTATGTTCTTTGTTAATTTTTACGGTTCGAGCCATTTCAATCCTCCGCGTTGTCTTTATAATTCATCAGAGGATGCTTTTGGCAGACGGTATTAAAAAGCTTTTGCGATGTAATATGGGTATAAATTTCTGTGGTGGTAATATTTTCGTGACCGAGCATCTTTTGTACCGAGCGCAAGTCAGCGTCATTGTTCAGAAGATGGGTGGCAAACGAATGGCGCAAAACATGCGGTGAAATCCGCGAAGGATAAATTCCGCACTCGGCAGCTAACTTTTTTAAATCTTTATAAAAAGCATCGCGGGTTAAATGTCCGTCGGTTGCCGTCAGCGATGGAAAAAGATAGTTCGACGGAGAATTTTTCTGGGTAAATTCCGAGCGCAACGTTTCGTATTTTTGCAGCGTTTTAAGCGCTCGAGCCGCCGTCGGCACAATTCGCTCCTTGCTACCCTTGCCGAAAATGGTGACCTGCCCCTTGGCAAAATTAATCGCCGTAATCGGCAAAGTTACCAATTCCGAAACCCGCATACCGGTTGCATACATCAGCTCAATCATTACGGCAATTCGCTGGATTCGATAATCTTCGCTGGCCGCGGCAGTTTGAATCAGTTGCTCGATTTCGTCTGCAGACAGATATTTCGGAAGAGTTTTTTCCTGCTTAGGGGTTAAAATATTTTGCGCCGGATTATCGGAAATCACTTTTTCCGAATACAGAAATTTGCAAAATTCTTTAACTGCGGAAAGCTTGCGGGCAATGGTTTTCGGAGCAAATTGCCGCGAGTGTAAATCTTGTAAAAAAGCCTCGATTGACGATTTGGTTAAGTCGGTGTCATTTTGAAAATTTCCAAACTCGAGAAATTGCCGTAAATCGCGTTCGTAAGCGGCTATGGAATTTTGTGCGGCGCCTTTTTCCGCCGCCATCATCTGTAAGAAATTATCGACTTCTCGCCCGAGCATTTTTTATTTTTCGAGTTTAACTTCAATATCCTGCGAAACGTGTTCTGCCGATACGTCAATATCCTGTACGACAATCGCACCGATACCCAAAATAATAATCAACGCTACGGCATAGATAATGATTTTTGAGTTGTTTTGTTTGGTATAATAGCTTTTCATCTGATTTTTTCCTATAAGTGTTAAAAAATATTGATTATATATTAACAAGGTTATATGCTGAGGTCAATAGTTAAGAATACAAAAGAAAAGAAAATGCCTAAAATAAACAAAATAATATTATTGGTCGGGTTGATGGGAAGCGGAAAAACGAGTGTCGGCAAGCGTTTGGCGCGGCGGCTTTCGTTGCCGTTTGTCGACGGCGATCAGGAAATTGAAAAAGCGGCCGGACTTTCTCTGGTGGACGTGCTTAAATGCTTTGGCGAAAAGGAATATCGTGCCGGTGAAGAACGTGTGATGAAGCGCTTATTGCAAGGCTCTCCGTGTGTGCTTGCTTCCGGTGGCGGCTCGTTTGTGGCGCAAACCACGCGACAACTTGCCAAAGAACACGCTCTAACCATTTGGCTGAAGGCGGATATCGATACACTGTACTATCGCACTGCCGGCCGCACTCGGCGTCCGTTTTTGCTCGGGGATAACGAAACCGTGAAAAACAAACTGCAAGAATATATCACTGAAGAATATCCGTATTATTCCGAAGCCGATATTGTGGTGGAAACGCGCAACGAGCGGGTGGAAAATACCGTGCGTCACGTTATTGCCGCCATCAATAATTTTTACAAACACACCAAAAATCAGAGGAAAAATGATGCGTCCGAACAATCGTACGGCCGAACAAATGCGGCCGCTGGAAATAATTCCGAATGTTAATATTTATGCCGAGGGCTCGTGTCTGATTAAAGTCGGTAACACCCATGTTTTGTGTACGGCAACGATTGATAAAAACGTTCCGGCGTGGCTCAAGGGGCAAAATCGCGGCTGGATAACGGCCGAATACGCACTCTTGCCTCGCGCTACTCAAACCCGAGTACAGCGTGAAACCAAGGGCGTCGGCGGCAGAACTCATGAAATTCAACGTCTTATCGGGCGCTCGCTCCGCGCCGTGACGGACCTGTCGGCCATGTCGGAAATATGTGTGCAAATTGATTGTGATGTGTTGCAGGCTGACGGCGGCACGAGAACTGCGTCAATTTCCGGCGCATTTGTGGCTTTATATTTAGCCTTGCGTAAAATGGTGCAAGAAGGAGAGTTGCCACGTAACCCGATTCGCGAATACGCGGCGGCCGTTTCCTGCGGAATTTATGACGGTGAACCGATTCTTGATTTGGAATACGCGGAGGATTCTCACGCCGACGCCGATACCAATTTTGTGCTGACCGAAAGCGGAAGAATTATTGAAATTCAGGCAACGGCCGAGGGCTCAACCTTTAGCGAAAGCGAGTATAACGAGTTGCTTCGTTTGGCAAAGTCAGGCATTCATCAGATTATTTGCGCACAGAAAAAAGTTTTGGGAGAATAAAATGAAAATAACCGAAATTCTGTTTGCCAGTCACAATGCCGGCAAAATCAAGGAAATTCGCCAGATGCTTGAACCGTTGGGTATTACGGTAAAGTCGGCGGCGGATATGGATTTGCCCGATGTTGAAGAAACCGGCACTACCTTTGCCGAAAATTCACTGTTAAAATCGCGAACCATCGCGCAGGCCACAGGGATTCCGTGTATTGCCGACGATTCGGGATTGTGCGTCGATGCACTCGACGGAGCACCGGGAGTATATTCGGCACGTTATGCTCCGAATCGCGACTTTGATAAAGGAATGGATAAGTTGCTTGCCGCCATGGCTCAAAGCGGTAATCCGAGTCGTAAAGCGCACTTTTCCTGTGTGGTGTCTTTGGCCTATCCGAACGGCGAATATAAGCTTTTTGAAGGCCGTGTTGACGGTACGATAGCGCCGAATAAAATGTCCGGAGCAGAAGGTTTCGGCTATGATCCTGTGTTTATTCCCGACGGTTATGATATAAGTTTTGCCCAAATGGCAAAGGCCGAAAAAAATAAAATATCGCACCGCGGGCGCGCCATGCAAAAGTTTAAGGAATATCTGATATCTTTGTGAGGACTTTGAGATGTCGCAGAAAATTTTTAACATCAGCGCCGGTCAAAAGTTTGTTGATGTTTTGGCCGAGCGTTATTTAAAAGAATATGAAAACAATCCCGAGGGGTTGTCGCAGGTTTTGTTTTTGCTGCCGAATTTGCGAGCCTGCCAGAGTTTAGCTGATGCGTTTGTGCGTCAACGGGGGCTGACTCCGACGATTTTACCGCAGATGAAACCGATTGCCGAAGCAGATGAAAATGAGGTCTTCCTGACGCAGAATCCCGATATTTTGGAAAACATCAAATCGGCAATTGACCCTACGGACAGAGCCTTGCAGTTTACCAAGCTTATTTTGAAAAAAGCTGAATTGGGCTTGGATAAAATGTCGCTGGCACAGGCTTATACTTTGGCCCAAAACCTCGCGGAGCTTATGGATACGGCTTATAATGAGGAGTGCACTTTTGATGAAATTGCCGATTTTGTTGATGCGGAATATGCAACTCATTGGCAGCAAACCGTCAAACTGTTGCAGATTATTACCGAAAACTGGCCGGCAATTTTGGCGGAAAAAGGGTTGATTAATGCGGTTGAACGGCGCGATTTGCTGTTGCGGGCACAATTTGAATTTTGGGAAAAATCGCAAACCGCACAGAGAATTGTCGTGGCCGGTACCACAGCGGCATTTCCGGTTTTAAAACAACTGGTAAAGACTGTTTTGAATTTGCCTAACGGTGAGGTTTATCTGTACGGATTGGATAAATATTTATCCGATTCGGACTGGGAAAAAATCGATGAAAATCATCCGCAGTTTGAGCTGAAAGAACTTTTAGAAAGTCTGCAGATTACGCGCGATTCGGTCAAAAATATCGGTGAGAAAAATTTCTCTTCGCGTGAAAAAATCGTGGCGGAAATGATGCGTCCGGCAGAAACGTCCGAGGCCTGGCGCGACTTGAGAGAGCACCCGATGTCTGAGGCAGATTTCTCGGATATTAAATTTGTAAGTTGCGACGATATGCGGCAGGAGGCACAGGCAATTGCGCTGATTATCAGGCATACGCTGAACACGCCCGAAAAGACTGCGGCATTGGTAACAATGGACCGCAATTTGTCGCGTCGCGTTGTCTCGGAGTTGCAAAAATGGAATATTGCCGCGGATGATTCGGCCGGAAAGCCTTTGAGCCTGTCGCCGATAGGGATTTATTTGCAACTGATTTGTGAGTACGCAAGCGAGCGCACCGATACGGCGATGATTGCGTTGATGAAGCATCCGTTTACGGCTTGCGGTTTGAATATTCGGGCATTTCATCAAAACCTGCGGGCTCTGGAATTTGCCTTGCGAAAAGATGAACCTTTTGATGCCGACACGCAGAAATTTTATGATGATTTTTGCCGCCGCATTCAGCCGATTCTTGATTTGTACGAGCAACCGGCCGCGGATTTATCGACAATTTTCAAAACGCATATAGAGGTGGCCGAAAGTTTGGCGGATACCGATATAAAAACCGGTGCCCAAATTATTTGGAAAAACGATGCGGGCAACGTTGCCGCCAAATGGGTCGGCGATTTTATCACACGCTGCGATACATTCGGCACCGTCAAAATCGGTGATTATGAAGCATTTTTAATGATTTTACTGTCTGAACAAAGCGTTCGTGCTCGTTACGGTACGCACCCGCGGGTTAAAATTTTAGGACCGATTGAGGCCAGACTCACTCATTACGACGTTATGATTATAGGCGGTGCCAATGAGGGAACGTGGCCGAAAATACCGGAAGCGGATATGTGGATGTCGCGGCCGATGAAGGAAAAATTCGGGTTGCCGCAACCGGAGCGGCAAATAGGGGTGGCTGCCGCGGATTTTGCACATTTAATGAACGCTCCTAAGGTGTATATCACCCGCGCCAAAAAAGTCGGGAAAGACCCTACCAACAAGTCGCGGTGGTGGCTGCGGTTGGAAACGGTTTTGGCGGCAAATTTCGGTACGCAGGACAAAGATGAAACTAAAAAAGCTTATGCGTTTATGTATCAACAGCCGTATGCCTATTGGGCCAAAAACTTGGATCGAGCTGACAAATATCAACCGATTTCGGCACCGCGGCCGTGTCCTAAAGTAAATCGTCGACCGAAAAAAATGTCGGCCACCAATATTGAGCGGTGGATGCGCAATCCGTACGATATTTATGCCAAATACGTTTTGAAACTGTATCCTTTGGATGAACTCGATGTTGAGCAAAAACCGTATAATTTCGGCAATATTGTGCATGATTTATTAAAAGAATTTAATAACAAATATGACGGTGATTTTTATCCCAAACCGGAAGAAGCTCGCAAAATTCTGCTTGAGCGCGGTCGGGAAATGTTTGCGGCCGCGGAGGTTTCGCCGGATGTTATGGCCTTTTGGTGGCCGAAGTTTGTAAAGCAGATTGAATGGGTAATCTCGCAGGAAACGGAAATTCGAACCGATGTCAAACACTTGTATAACGAGCGGGATGGTGAAATTTTTCTGCCTAATCCGGCCGGCGGTATGTTCAGAGTTTTTGCAACGGCCGATCGAATTGAAGAATTAAAGGACGGCACGCTGAATATTGCGGATTATAAAACCGGCAACGACAGCCGTAAACCTACGGAAATTAAGGCGTGTAAGGCACCGCAACTTCCGGTGGAAGGTATGATTGCGGCTCGGGGCGGTTTCAAAGATGTGGCGGCGGCACCGGTTTCAAAATTGCAGTATTGGGCGCTGAAAGAAGAAAAAACAAAGGAAATTGCCGGCGCCGATTGTGTCGCAACTTTGGATAAAATGGAACAAATCGTGAAAAATCTGATTGACGAATATGCAAATCCCGAGCGGCCGTATTTGGTAAAACCGCGCCCGGCCGATATTGATAATAATTCGGATTACGACCATTTGGCGCGCTTACAGGAATGGTGTGTTCACGCCGATAAGGAGAATTGAAAATGGTAGATTTTGCTTTACAAAAAGAAAATCGCGCCCGCACCGCTACCGAACAGCAGCGTGACGCGGCCAATCCGATACAATCGGTGTGGGTGGAAGCATCGGCCGGAACCGGAAAAACCAAAGTCCTGACGGATAGAGTGTTGCGTCTGCTGTTAAACGGGGTTAAACCGATTCGTTTGTTGTGTTTGACTTATACCAAGGCGGCTGCGGTGGAGATGCTGTCGCGAATTTCGCAGCGCTTGAGCGAATGGGCGGTAAAAGATGAGAACAATTTGGATAAAGATTTATATGATTTGCTCGGTGATGAAATAAAATCGGGAAACGATTTGCAAAACTATCGCAAACAGGCTCGAATTTTGTTTGCCGAGCTGTTGGATACGCCGGGGGGTATCAAAGTCCAGACATTGCATAGTTTTTGTACCGACGTTTTGAAACGTTTTCCGCTTGAGGCCGGTGTGTCTCCGTATTTTGATGTTTTGGATGACGAACAGGTAAATAACGCTTTGGAGCAAATAAAGTCGGCAATTGTGCAGGAAGATGAAACCACGGACAGTCCGGAACTTATGGCGGCACGTCGCTACCTGATGAATAATGCTTCCGAATATACTTTCGGTGAAATGGTTCGCAAAATTATCGGCAGTCGGCGCAAAATGGTGAAAATTATTGATCACTACGGCAATTTAACGGCATTTCTTCAGGCTCTCGGCACCAAAATCGGGATTCGCGATACGGATACCGATGATATATTGGTGCGGGAATTTATGGATTCGCTGCGGCTAAGGATTGATGACATGCAGGCAGACATTGCCGCGTGGAATTATGGCGGCGGCAAGCGGGATATGAGCAAAGCCGAAGCGTTGGCGCAGGTGATTGCCGACGATTTTTCTCCGGCCGATTATGAAATGTATCGCAGTTGCTTTTTGAAAGCAGGAAACGAGCTGATAACCGGTGAAAGTTATATTGCCAACACCAAAGCGCAAAGTTATGATCCGGAGCTTAAAGCGCGGTTTGAGGCCGCCGGCAAAAGATTGCAGGCCTTTGAACAAAAACGCCTTAAATGCAAACTTTATCAATCTACAAAAGCGGCATTTACGGTGGCACAGGAAATTAACCTGCGCTATGAAGAATATAAGCAACAACAGGCCTGTATGGATTTTGACGATTTGATTTTGCATACCAAAAATTTGTTGGAAAAATCCGATGCGCGGCAATGGGTTTTATATAAATTAGATGGCGGCATTGATCACATTTTGGTAGATGAAGCGCAAGATACATCGCCGGAACAATGGGATATTATTGCCGGCCTGAGCGGTGATTTTTTCAGCGGCTGCGGACAATCGGAAAATAACCGCACTTTATTTGTGGTCGGTGATCGAAAGCAATCGATTTTCGGTTTTCAGGGTGCTGATCCGGATAAATTTGACTATATGTTCAAGACATTTAGGGATAAAGCAAAAAAAGCCGGAAAAAAGTTCAAACAGGTAAATTTGGAAATCTCTTTTCGTTCGGCTCCGGCAATTTTGGATTCGGTTAATCAGATTTTTGCTACCGAGCAGGCGGCTGACGGTGTGGTAATAGAAAGTAAAAAAGTCGAACACAAGCCATATCGTGTCGGTCAATATGCCAAAGTCACGATTTTGCCGCTGATGGAACCGGAAAAAGGTGAAGATATTCACACTGAAGATGAGTATATGCGTCCGCCGATGGAGCGCGTTTATAAAACCGCGTTGGTTACCAAAATGGCAGAAGCTACCGCTCATCGGATTCGGCAAATGGTAGATGACAGTGCCGCATCGGATAAGCCGTTGCATTATCGGGATATAATGGTATTGGTGCGGACCCGCAATGATTTTGTGGAAGAATTTATTCGGGCTTGCGAAAAGGAACATGTTGCCATTTCCGGTGCCGATAAAATGGTGCTTTCCGAACAGATTGCCATTCAGGATCTTATTTCTTTAGGTAAATTTTTGCTGTTTCCGGCAGATGACTTATCGTTGGCAGAAGTTTTGACATCGCCGTTATTTTCTATTGAGGGCAAATTGTTGGAAGATTTGTGCTACGAGCGCGCCGGCGGTGAATCGCTGTGGGATAAAATAGAACATGAACCGCGCTGTGCCGATATATGCGGTCAATTGAAAACTCTGTTGAATAATTTGGATTACGTTCGTCCGTATGAGTTGTTTAATTTTGTGCTTTCGCAAATGGGCGGTCGGCGCAAATTTATTCGGCGCATGGGACAGGAAGTAGAAGATGCGTTGGATGAATTTATAAATTTGACATTAGATTACGAACAGCAGCAAATTCCGAGTTTGCAGGGATTTATTTCGTGGTTTGGTCGCAGTACGCGCGAAATCAAACGCGAAAGTGATGATCAGGAAACCGATGCCGTGCGTCTGTTAACGGTGCATCACTCCAAAGGGTTGCAAGCTCCGATTGTCTTTTTGCCGGATACCGGAACCGTGCCGAAAACAAGTCGGGAAAATGCCTTTTTGCAGGACGGAGAGCTCGGATATTATCCGCTGAACGCAAGCTATTATGACGATATTTGCACGGGGCTCAATAAGCAAAACGCGCTTAAGGCTATGCAAGAATATCATCGGTTGCTTTATGTTGCTTTAACCCGTGCCGAAGATGAGCTGTATATTTGTGCTTACGGCAATCGCAATGCCGATTCATGGTACGAAATTTGCCGCCGCGCGTTTGATGTCGAAGATATGAAAAAAGAGGATGTTATTGAAAATATCTCGGCGGAATATATGACCAAAGAGCAAAAGAAAAAATCGCTCATCAATGACGGAGAATTTGCCGTCGAACCATGGATAAACGAAAATTTGGAGCCGGAGGAGGCATTGGCAAAACCGTATACTCCGTCTAAGGAAGAAACCGACGAGGAGGCGGATTCGGCTTCACCGCTGGCAGATAATGAGAGATTTTATCGCCGTGGCACGCTGATTCACCGGTTGTTGCAATTTTTGCCGCAAAATGTCGGCAATCGCGAAAAAGCCGTCGATATGTTTTTAAGTCAGTATGCCATCGGTTTTTCGCCGCGAGAATGCCAACAGATTAAAACGGAGGTCTTAAATCTGATAAACAATCCGCAATTTGCCGATATTTTCGGTGCGTATTCGCGGTCGGAAGTGCCGATTATGGGGGCGGTCGACAATCGGATTATTTCGGCGCAGATTGACCGCTTGGTGGTTATGCCGGATAAAATTATGATTGTCGATTTTAAAACCAATCGCCCGGCCTGTCCGGATGCGGCACATACGCCGCCGGTATATCTCAATCAGCTGAAAACCTATGCCGAGTTGGCGTCACGTATTTATCCGCATAAACCGATTGAAACTTATATTTTATGGACTAACGAAATGCGTTTAATGGAGATTTAGATAAAACTTGACGAAAGTCTAAATAAATTGTAATATAAAGGTAATATAAAACAAGGGGTGTACACATGGTTGAAGAAAACATCGCCAAAAATACGGAACAAGATATAAAACTGATTGAAAAATCCGCATTATTCATCGGAGATGAAGAAGGAATATTGGTGGTTGTCGATATTGAATGCGATTCAAAAGTAACAAACGCCGAGATTATATATGACGGCAAGAACACCGTTATTCTGAATCGGGATAATAAGGATTATTTTGCCTTAAAAAATATTCCGCCAAGCATAAGAGAAGACATAAAGTCGTCTGAATTTGTGACAGTTGTTGAGAAATTGAAAGGTGATATTTATTCGTACGAAGTAAGTGTCAGAATTGTACCGGATATGGGAATTCCGGATGACTGGGATCAGTGTGCTTTCAAAATTATAGAAGAAATGGAAAAACGACTCTCTGCCCAAAACTTCGAAAAATTCAGACAATTAATTAATACTGAAACAAGTAAATAAGAGGAGAAAATCAATGGATTTCAATATTTTTAACAAAAAAGCGCCGAAGACGCGAGAGAATACGGAAAATACCATAAAAAGATTGGAAAAAATTGCGCAAAAGGCCGATAAAATTAAGCAGAACGCGGCAGAATACAGTAATACCGGCGTATACATCGGAGGAGCCGGCTTTTTGATGAATTTTATTGCCGGTGACGGAATTTACGATATTATCGGTGGTTTGCTGGTTGCCGGCGGTGCGGCAACACTTGTCGGCAGCTACGGTACAGTTTATGCCGCCGACGCTGTTAAAAAATATACGGAATATAAATTAAGTAAAACCAGAGGTAAGCTTCCGCAACAAGAGCAGACCGTTGCCGCAGGCAAACCGGCAGAAGCAAAATCCGTGACCGGCATAAAATTGCAAAATGTAACGGTTCGCTGATTTTCAGTATATTGGTAAGGTATATCCGTCCGCACAGGACGAATGGTGTCGTCTTTCGCTGTTAAATAAAAGGAAAGCTGATGTCGGAAGCAAAAACGCAAAGGGAACGCAATCAAAGCATTTTAGATACGTATGACGGATCGGATATATACCATCCGCAGGTGATTTTGCGCAAGGTAAATCAGGTTGATGGCAATGTGCTCGATGATGAATTATTCGGGGTTAAACTTAGTTGTTGTCGTGATTATGATTTCTCTTATGTTTGGGATCAATTGCCGGAAAATTTTAAGTGGGCGGCATACGGTATCGTCGATTTTATAACACAATATAATGAGTTGTTGAAACATCCGACGGAACGGATACATTTGGAGGCGTTGGCGCAAAATGGCCGGATTTTTATCGAAGACCGTTGTTCTTCCACCAGAGGAAACTCTAAAAGCGGTGGATACGAAGGAATGTCAACTTTTATTTATGGAAAGCCGGCAATAGTATTGGTGGCTCGGTACTGCAATAGAGAAACTTTATTGCATGAGGCTATACATAATTCTGACTTGCGTGTATACAGGTATAAAGGCAGTTTCAGCGCCCAAAAGATTTATCAGGCGGCGATTATGATGCTTGACGCCCAAAAGATACAATCTTCAAGGGGCTATGAAAGCGTTAAATGTTTGCGTAAAATCAACAGAATTTATCAAGACGGCGAAATATATGCCGAAGGTCTGGCCTGGATTACCTCAATGCCGATGGAAAAATTGGCCAAGGAAAAAAATCATATCGGTAAAAACCTCAAGATTTTGCATTCTCTCTATACCGAAGCCTCAGTATCTTTGAAAAATCAACTGGCTGTAATAGAATATTTTCAATTCTGGCAACCGTCGGCGCATATCGCCAAATTGTTGGAAGTCTATAACAAAAATGGGCAAAAAATCGGTAAAGAGCGCAATAAAATCCTCAAGCAGCAGAAGCATTTTTGGGATGAGTTGATGAAATTCCGCAAAGAAATCAACAAACTCAAAGTGCGCGGTATACAATGCAATTCTTTATCTTTAAATGCCGGTGCTCTGACTTATTGTCAAAATAACGGGGTTAATTCGTTACTTCCGGCATATTTAGCTCAAGATACGTTCAGAAAGTCCTATCAATCCGTCAATGATGATGAAAAGGATGAGATTGCCAACCACTGTTTGCATACGGAAATGCTGAAAACATTGTTTGCCGATATTAAACCGGCTGATTTCAGTCATCCGGCGCTGTTTGCGGAAAAGTTTTTGACGTGTCGTGAATATCTGTTCAAAATGAGATCTGATTTTTTGCATCAAAATAACGTCGCGAGTTTGTTTGATACCTTGAATGCAGATAAAAAGTTGAGCGGAATTGCGGCGCGCTATATGCTTTATAATAATATGAAAGCGTTGATCGAGATTGCCTATATGCAAACACATTCTCATTGTTCTGATAAAGAATGCACTTTGGCGTATTTATACGATATACGTCCAGAAACCGCCGCGACCAGAGATATGCTCGTTCAACTTAAATTGAAAGAAGCCGATTCTGTTGAGCAAAAGAGATCTCTTACAGAAAGGGCAATTAATCGGGCTCAAGAAGAATTGTCTCACAGAACATTAAGAGGCGACAGGTTTCTTGCAGATGCAGTTTGGGCAACCGAGCATTTGCTCAAAGAATATAATTTGCCGTCGGGTATTCATGGTATTTTGCAACTTGACGACTTGCAGAATTTTAGTGTTTCGGCGAATGTTGTGCGTGATTTGCAATGGATTGAAGCCAAAAACGGCGATGATGGATTGCCGGCGGAGATGTATCGACATTTTGAGCCGGGAATCATCGCCGATTATTGCAGCAGACCGACCGATGCCTTTAATCCGAAAAGTGAAGATTATGTGCCGAATAATTACCTTAATTCCGATTCGAAAAAGGTTGCACATACTCGGGCATTGTATGAGTTTTTGGCCTTGCGGCACGCGTATCAGGCTAAAACTCATTGTAAAAAATTTCCGCCTAATTTGCGATTGAATGCGTTTACGCCTAACTCTGATTATTATAGACAAATCAGGTCATTATCGGCGCCGCAAAAAGCTCCGACAAGCGAAACAAACGGCAATACAGGGAAATGATTTTTTACTTGACAAAATATAAAAAAGTGATATATTAAACTTACATTTTTATTGTATATATACCGTTTATGTATCGGACATTCATTTAGATTCGTGCCTTTTCTCCCTTATTATTCGATAAGAATATATGAGGATTAAGAGAAACGCACGAAGGAGATTTTTAGCACGGTCGGCACTTAAGTGCTTGCAACCTATACGGCTTAAATCTCTTGCTGTGACGTGTATATCACAGCCTTGTTATCTGATTGAAATGTCCTTAGGCTTCTTTTTGTATACTCGACTAAGTCGATATCAAAAACGGAGCCTCCAAAGTACGTGCTGTTATTTTTAACGGCACAAAATAAACGGCCCCGATAGCGGGCCTTTTTTTATTTTAAATCGGCGAGATTTTTCCTTTGTTGCGCGATTTTGCTTAAAAAAAGTGTTGTAATTATTCAGATTATCTTTAATATGGATTAAAGCGGATTATATATAATGCAAAATTAATAACATGAGGAGAAAAATATGACACAACCTTTAAAAGACAGCCAGTTCGGTGAAAATGTATTGAACGCCAAAGGTTTGGTGCTGGTAGATTTTTGGGCGGAATGGTGCGGTCCGTGCCGTCAGCTCGGCCCGATTTTGGAAGCTATCGATAACGAAATCGGAAACGAAGTTAAAATCTATAAAATGAATGTTGACGATTCACCGGAAATTGCCGGCCAGCTCGGGATTCGCAGTATTCCGACCATGTATTTGTTCAAAGACGGTAAACAAGTTGATTTTAAGGTCGGTTTAAACACGCAATCAACTATTCAGGATTGGATTAAATCGTATAAATAAATTAATTCGGTACAATAAAAAAACGCCGCTCAAATCAGAACGGCGTTTTAATTTATCGGTTTTGAAAACTATTTGTTTTCGGAAACTTCATTCTCTGCTTTTTCAGCTTCGGCAGCGGCAGCCTTTTCAGCAGCAACACGAGCCAAATCTTTAGCGCCTTTCGCATTAACATCGCGATCAACCAATTCAATGATTGCCATCGGCGCGCAGTCGCCGTAACGGAAACCGGACTTCAATACGCGGGTATAACCGCCGTTGCGTTCCTTATAACGTTCGGCCAAAGTAGAGAAAAGTTTGGAAACAACTTCGTTATTGCGCAAGAAACCGGCAGCCAAACGACGGCTGTTCAAGTCGCCCTTCTTGGCATAGGTAATCATCTTGTCGGCAAAAGTTCTGAGTTCTTTTGCACGGGTTAACGTGATTGTAATTTGTTCGTGTGTCAGCAATGCACCGGTCAAATTAGAGAATAAAGCTCTTCTCTGGCTCTTCGGCATACTGAATTTTTTATGTGCGTCACCATGTCTCATAGGTGTTTTCCTTTCATTTTCTCTATGCTTTGCTGGGCAAAGCGGATTGTTACAGTGCTCTTACTACGGTGGCCTTGCGGCTCATACATAAAAGCGATTCGTTTTTCGGATATGTTCGTAACATATTATTTTGCTAAATGCAAGCAGAATCTTTATCTGCGGCATAAAAAAAGCCCGCAATTAAAGCGGGCTGATTAAAATTTGCAAAGATTAAGCTGAGCGAACCTTATCCTTTTGGGTAACGTTCACCGTATTCATTTTCTTGATTGAGGCAATTGCTCTTTCAGACAGTGCAAGTGAATCACTCTGTTTATTAACCTCAAGCGCATTGTTATAGCCGCGCTCAATACCTTTCATCAGTGCCTCATACAGCGGCGGAACATTTTCCGCATAATTTCTCATCGGACTCAACCTTTCATTAAAAATCGCTCCAAAGGCATCCAGACTGGCTCCCGAATACGGTTTCTCGGCTCGAGCGTTATTTTTCATAGGGATCAAAGCTTCATTGTAATTACTCTCTAAATCTTTGATGCCTGCCCCCGACGACTTGCGTACGGCATCGGAAGCCCCCATCTCAATCAGCTCGGCGCCGCCTAATGAAAAAATCTTTGCCTGCGATTTGTCACTCATCTCTCTTTTCCTAATTTATATAAGCCAACATTTGACGAATATGAATTCATCTTTTGTCTAACAATAACACGTATAAATAATTTTGTCAACCTTTTTTTTGAAAAAAATGCATATTTTGTGATAAAAGTAACCTTTTTGTTACGAACATCGATTAAAATAGCCTCAAATAAAAGAAAAAGGGGACTGTAATGTCGTTATTCAAATCGATTGCCACATTTGGCGGATTTACCCTCATCAGCCGCGTCACCGGCTTTGTGCGCGATATGATGTTGGCGTATTTTATGGGTGCGGGAGCTATGGCCGATGCCTTTGTGGTGGCCTTTAAGTTGCCTAATTTGTTCCGCAGTTTGTTTGCCGAAGGGGCGTTTACCAGTGCGTTTGTGCCGCTGTTTTCACAAAAATTGGTAGGCGAAGGCAAAAAAAGAGCGGTGTTTTTTGCAGCGCAGGCAATGATGATTTTAACGGTAATTGTCGGCTTGTTGGTTATTTTGTTTGAGTTTCTGATGCCGTATGTGGTAGCGGTTTTGGCACCCGGATTTCACAATGATGCCGGCAAAATCGAGTTGGCGGTACAACTTTGCCGCATTACGTTTCCGTTTTTGCTGTTGATTTCGATTGTGTCGTTTCAGGGCGGAATTTTGAATTCGTTTGAAAAATTTGCCGCGCCGGCGGTGGCTCCGGTTATTTTGAATTTAACCATGATTCTGTCGGCGTTTGTGTTGGTGCCGTTTATGCCGACTGCGGCACACGGATTCGCACTCGGTATTACGCTGGCCGGATTGTTGGAAATGCTGTGGCTCTACTTTAATTTGCGCCGCATCGGAGTCTCAATACATCCGTATCTGCGCCTGATTAAAATAATGCACAACCCGGAGATTAAAACGCTGTTTAAACGGATTGCCCCCGGAGTGGTGGGCGCCGGCATATATCAAATCAACATGGCAGTTGATACGATATTGGTTTCATTGGCCGGAACCGGTGCAATCTCGTGGCTGTATTATGCCAATAGGTTACAACAGCTTCCGCTCGGTGTGGTTGGAGCGGCCATCAGCGTGGCGCTTCTGCCGATTCTTTCAAAGTATTTGAAGGCTGATGATTTACAAAATGCCCGTACCACCCAAAATCAGGCGGTGGAATACGGCTTGCTGTTGTCGTTGCCGGCGGCGGTTTTGCTGATTGTTTTGGCGCATCCGGTGGTTACGTTTTTATTTCAACACGGGGCGTTTAAGGCAGTTGATGCCAAAATGACGGCGTATGCGGTGATTGCCTATTCCGTGGGATTACCGTGCTATGTTTTGGCCAAGGCACTGATGCCTAACTTTTTTGCCCGCGGCGATACGGTAACGCCGGTAAAATACAGTTTTTGGGTGTTTGTGACCAATTTTGTGTTTAATGTGATTTTAATGCAATGGTTCGGGCATGTCGGCATAGCTATGGCCACGACGATTGCCGCTTTTGTGTCGCTCGGACAATATCTGGTCGGGCTGAAACGGCGCGGATATTGGCAATTTACACCGCCGCTGATAAAACAATCGATTAAAATTGCGGCGGCATCGGTGGTTATGGGAGCGGGGGCATGGTGTGCCAATGCCGCACTGATGCGTTTCTTTCCGTTGTATTTTAAGAGCAAATTATGCCTGTTTGCGGGTTTGGCCGGTGTCGGTATAATAGCGCTTGCAATTTTGTTGATAATGGTTAAAATACTACATATTGTTGATTTTCGGCAGATTATAAACATGGCAAGGAGAAAACATGGCTAAAACCAAACAAAGCAAAGAAGCCCTGAAAACGCGTATGCCGAAGCGGACACTTAAGTTGCCCGAGGTGCTGTCCGCGGCTAAATCTCCGTTTTTGCAAGCAATAAGCCGAAAAGTATCGGCTTTATGGGATAAGGTCCGGAAGTTCGATTGGCATAAACAGCTTAATAAGGCGCATAAAATATATCATAAAATGCAGCCTAAATTGCAAAAAGTAAAAAAAATAACTTTGAAAGCCGTCAGCCATTGGAAGTTTTTGACGTTATTTTTACCGTCCTTTATATTTTTCTACTATTTTTTAGGCAGTATGATGGCCGAAAACATTGACGTTACGACGGAATATAATTTGGCCGAGAAGCACTTGCCGATGTTTGAAACGGCGGACAGTATGTCCTTTTTGCTTAAAAGAGAAGTTGACGACAAAATGTGGACCCCGAATCTGCCGTTTATTTTTCCGGCTTCGATTTTGGATAATATGCCGAATTTTCAAGGAGGAATTGTTGCCGGAGTTAGGGGAATTGTACCGGTTATCAAGCATTTTGAGCAAAATACCGATGCGCAAAAAGATGATATCAAAGCGGCCGCAAAGTTGTTGAGTTATCCGCCGAATGTGTGGCTGATGTCGCGCAAAGGAAAATTTAATTTGGCGCCGTCTTCCAATGCACAATATCGCAAGGCGGCGGCCGAGTTGCATAAATTTGCCAAAGACGGAGTATTCCTTCCTAAAGCCGAAGATTTAGATGCTTTGTTGCAAAAAATCAGCACCAATTTACAAAAAATCACGGTTCGCAACGAAGAACAACAGCGTGAGAAGTCGACGGATTGGATTGATACATCATCGGACGATTTGTTTTATTTCGGCAAGGGATACGCCTTTGCTCTGTGGCAAATTTCCAAAACATTGGGCGCGGATTTTCGGGAGATAATTTTGGAAAAGAATCTGTATGCGGAATGGACTTACTTGGTTAATTCACTTAAAAAAGCCGCCGAATTTGAACCGATGATTGTGCGTAACGGGGCGCCGGACAGTTTGTTTAAACCAAACCATCTGATTATGCAAAATTTTTATCTGCAACGCGCAATTGTGGCGGCCCAAAAAATTCGTAACGGGGTGCTGAAAGAAAGTCATGCAGATTAAAATTGAAACACTCGAAAAATTGCAAGTGATTAATTTTTATCCGGAGAAACCGCTGCTTATCGGCAATGTGTGCTATGTTGCGGATAAAACAAATCAGCCGCAAAACAGTTTATTTCAGAATATTTTGAATTTACGGGGTGTGTGCCGTTTGTTGGCAACCGCCGAGCTGTTGTCGATTCGGTATGAAAATACCGATATCGAAGAATTGAAAATGCTGATTATGGCTGAACTTGATGATTATTTTGCAACTGCTGAAAATTTGGTTGCCGAAACGGTATGCGCAACAGATAAAGAAAATGCCGAAGCAGTGGCCGATGCACTGATTCGCCCGACCTTAAATCGGGACGGCGGCGATATCGTAATACATTCGGTGCAAAACGGAATCATCGAATTGTCGTTTGCGGGGCATTGCGCCGGCTGTCCGTATGCGGAAAACACGCTGCAAAACGTGATAAGAAAGGCCTTTGTACGCTGCATGCCGCAAATCAGAGAGATTAAAATGAGGGAGGCAAAATAAAATGAAACGGCTGCTGCTTATTTTGTTTTTCGCGATATTTACGATTGCCTCCGCTGCGGCCGAAATGGTTGCAGAACAAGATAAAGGCACGGTTGTTGTGAAAAAATCTTCAACCGATGATGTTATGAAATTCTTTCGCAAATATCCGTATAATTATGCCAAAACCGAAGCCGAAATTCCGCGCGTTTTTTTTCAGCGCTTGCCGTATGATTGGGATCGTGCGCCGGAAAGTGCTTCCAAAAATCGCAATTTTATTCGCATTTTGTTGCCGCTGGTATTGAAGGTAAATGAAGAGATTACGGAGGAGCGTAAAGAAGTATTTGAACTGTACAGAAAAGCCCGTCGCGCCATACCGTTGTCAGAAAAAGAAACAGAAAGAATTGAAGTATTGGCAACAAAATATGAGGCATTTACGCCAAACAAAAGGGACGGCCGCGCGCTGATCTTGTTAAAGCAGTTATTCAAAAAAGTTGATGCCGTGCCGCCGTCGATTATGATTTCGACCGCGATAATTTACAGCAATTGGGGCACGTCACGCTTAGCCATCGAGAATAATTCACTGTATAAAGAGGAAGTGTGGTATACCAATCAGGGGATTAAACCGAAAGACGACCCCGATGCCGATTATCGATATCGCGTATTTTCAAATTTGGAAGATTGTATACGTGCACGGGCGTTGCGCTTGAATTCGCACATCGATTATGATTATTTCCGTCATACCCGAATGTATCAGCAGCGGATGCAACAAGCGCCGAACGGTATTAATTTGGCGGCACAAATGATGCATGACAGTAATTTGCAAAATATTTCGGGTATTATCGATTATACCTTTTCGTTTTATAAGCTCGAAAAAACCGATCAACGGCCGAAGCTTGTCGATTTTAAGGGTAAACTCTGAAGCAAACCGAACACGGGAGAGTAAAAAATGTTTATCAGTCTGAACAAAAAAATTTTATACAGCCTGTTTATTTTCACCATCTTGCTGATTGTTGTGTTTTTTGCCATTTTTATCAACTTTTACAGTCAGAAAATGCAAGACAGTCGTAATTCGGTTTACTTGCGTAACCAATACGTGGTGGGGTTGTTGATGGATAACATTCAGCTGCAAAGTCTGATTTCCGAAATTGCCCAGCAAAGTCCCGAAATTTTGAAAAATAAGTATTACAACTACGATATCAGCGGCGAAAAAATCAACATTACCCAGCGTGCGCTCACCAACGAACAAAGGCTCAACGAAGAATTTCGGCAAAATTATAACAACAATCAGGAGGCTATTGTTGTCGGTGCCAAAATTTGCGTAATCGGTTTGGTGATAGTATTACTGCTGATTTTGTTGCTGATTGTGTTTTTGGATCGTTGGGTTATTCATCCGCTGACACGGCTCATTGATATCAGTAACGACGTTTCTTCCGGCGTTTTTTCGAGCCGCCTGCCGTTGCATGAAAATCGGTGGTTGCAAGATGAATTTGATATTCTGTATAAGACGTTCAATCAAATGTTGGAAAATATTGAAAACAATATTGAAGAAACCAAAATGCGGGAAAAGTTTTTACAACAGCTGATTGATGCCATTCCGGACGGGATTCGCGTGATTGATTTGAACTATAATGTGGTGATGGCAAACGCGGCATTTTATCGCTTGCTTAAGCTTAAAAAATCGTGCGTTGGGCAAAAATGCCATTTGGCGTACGGCTATAAATGCGAAAGTTGTCCGTTAAGCCACTATAATTGTCCGATCAGAAACATTAAAGAAAATAATGATGAATTCCATGCCATTCACGAAGTCGGAAAAATACCGCTGTACGTTAATGCGGCAAAATTGCAATTCGGGCGAAAGAATAATGAGTACTATATTATTGAGGCAATCCATGATTTAAGCCCGGATGTACGCTTTTCACACCAGCAAAAAGTATCTTCGCTCGCTTTCCTTTCCACTTCTTTAGCGCATGAAATGAAAAACAATTTGGGCGCCATCAGGCTTATTTTGGAAGGCATTTTAAGCGATAAAGATGTACAAAAAAAGGTAGATGCCGACTATAAAAAATATCTGCAAATGGCACACAAACAGCTTGAGGAGGCAATACAAACTCCGGAACGATTGCTGAAACTGGCACAATATTCGGATAAAGATGTTGATTCGATAGATGTGGAAGCGGCCATAAAAGATATCATGTTGATGATTGATTATGAAGCTAAACGCCGGGGTGCCGAGTGCAAGCAGGAAGTAGAATCAGGTTTGACCTTCAGCGGTAACGAAGCGGACTTTAAGATGATGCTGCTGAATTTATCGCAAAACGCGCTCAAGGCCATGCCAGAAGGCGGTACCTTAACTTTTACCGGTCGCAAGGAAGGGGATAAAGTCGTGATATCCGTTAAGGATACGGGTATCGGAATTGAGCCGGAAAAAATCAAGCGTATTTTTGAACCATTTTATTCCGCAAACAGCAAGGCAAAAAGTTCGGGTTTGGGACTTGCTATAGTGAACAGTTTAATCATGAAAGCCGGCGGCAACATAACGGTAAAAAGCAAGGTCGGAAAAGGTACGGAATTTACCATTAAAATTCCGGTAAAGCCGAAAAAGCAACGCCGCAACTCATAAATTGCACGGTCCGCTGATATCATGATCAATCCGTTTTTCTTCAATTCCGTAAGGATCCTGATGTATAATAACTTGTGCATTCGGGTACATTTTTGTAATTTTGCGCTCGGCTTCATCGGCAATTTCGTGGGTGGCAAACAGGGATTTTTCCCCGTCAAATTCCAAATGAATCTCAAAGAACAATCTTGAACCGGAAATTCGCGAACGCAAGTCGTGGTAACCTAAAATCCCGTCAATTTTGCCGATTTCGCGCACAATAGCGGCCTTGATTTCGGCGTCAACTTCCTTGTCGGTGATTTCACCTAAGGCTTTGCCGGCAATTTTGAAGGCGACAATCAACAAATAGCAGGAAACCGCTATCGCTGCCAAAATATCAAACCATTCCCAATTCAGCCAATGCACGGCGGCCAATGACAATAAAACGGTTGCGTTTGCCGCCAAATCGATTACATAATGCGAATTGTCGGCTTCGATAGCCTGCGACTTAATGTGACGCATAACATATTTTTGAAACATAATCAGGGCGGCGGTCAAAATCAAGCTGACTGCCATTACGCAAACACCGACAAATGTGTGCTCCAACACCACCGGATGAAAGAAACGATATACCGCGTCATACAAAATAAAACAAGCCGAACCGCTGATAAAAGCCGCCTGAATCAGGGCGCTGATAGCCTCTGCCTTGCCATATCCGTAACGATGGTCGCAGGTCAGCGGTCTATCGGAATAAATCACGGCAATAAACGTTATGACGGAAGAAAACACATCGGCCAAACTGTCCGCCATTGAAGATAATACCGAAAGCGAACCGGTGGCAAACGCCGCACCGGCCTTGAGCAGTGTCAAAACACAGGCGGTGGAAATACTGGCAATCGCCGCCGCAAATTTATATTGCGATTCGGTAATTTTACTATTTGATGATTTCAAGAATTTTCTCCATTTGCTCCGTATCAATAACAGCCGCCTTATCACCTAAGAACTGTGCCAACAATTTTAAATGCCGATTCGGATTATTTCTATCAAAACGATAGGTCACAAAAGCAGTATCCTCCGTTTTATAAAACAAAATATCGACATAGTTGCCGTCTTCGATATCCAATTTAAGGATTTTTTGCGGAGAAACCGTCGGTGCATCAATAATTTTTTGGAAAGGCGTGTTGAGCAAAACCTTCATTATATTGGTCAAATACATTTCGCCTTGCGAGCTTTGGTGGCGGTCATAAGGCCGTCCGTAACGTAAATCCCAAACATAAGAATAAGTCCACTTGTGCCAATCCAAATCCATATCAATAAAGTCGGCGTTGATTTCCCAAACCTGAAATTGGTTGTCAAAACGCATATAGGCGGCCTTAGCACTGCGCCCTATATCGAGATTTATATCACCCAAAAGGAATTGTTGCACCGTGTTATCGCCGCTTTTGAAATAAATTGCGACCGCCTTGGAGTGTTCATCTTCAATCGGCAACAAATTAAACATTGCTAAATTTTCGGCCTGATTGCTCTTGCGAGTAAAATATCGGGCGTCGGCAACGGTACTCAGTAAACGGCGGATTCGCTCCTGATAAACCGGCAAGTCCGGCATACTTTCCAAAACCCACAATCCGTTTTGGAGCTTAAAATCAAGAGTTGTTTTGTGAGTTTGCAGGGTAATGCGGTCGATGCTGTTCAAATGCTCCATAAGCTCCGGAAATACCAATTTGTTCTCATAAGCGTCGACACTGCTGCGATTAACCAAATATACCGAAAGCATCGCGCACAGGAAAATACCGGTGCAAAATACGCCTAAAATGCGTAATTTGCGATTAATCTTCGGCATAAACGAAAAAGTTCTTTTGCGGCGTAGCAGGCGAATGGTAAGCACAATCAGCATAATCGACCCGAAACCGAGCGGTAAGGCCCATATATTCAAAAAGTTAACGCGCGCTGCCACGGTATTGATGTTGGAATATGCCTGATAACGAGCATCACTCAGTTGCTTTTTGAAATCGTTGAGCTGATTTCTGATTTTGGAAAGAGCTGCCAATTCATCGGCCGTAAAGCTTTCACGACCTTCGAATTCCTTTTTGCTCCAGACCTCCTGCACTGCCTGTTTGGCCTTATCTATTTGTTCGAAAATTTCTTCCTCTTTTTGCTTATATTGAAAAGAGTTTAATCGGCGCAAAAGTTCGATATCTTCAAAGCGTCGTGACAAAGAACGCTTGCCGCGCAAACCGATAAGCGCTTCGTCTCCGGCTAAATAGTCGATGGCATTAAGCAGCAGGTTGGCATTGTCAAAAATCGAGGTTACGTATTCGCTGTCCAACAAATAAACTTTATCCATCCAAAAGCGATCGTATAAAAAGTCGGAATCGGCAAAGACAATGACATCAAACGGGTTATCCGGCTCCATACCGATAATTTCGGCAGCCATAAATTTGTTATTTTCATCGGGTTGGAAATTTTTGAGAATATCTTGCGGATTAAGTCCGTCAATTACCGTATCCGCCGTCATCATCGCCGAAATATCACTAGCCTTCAGCAACGGATAAAAGGCAATTTCATTGTTTTTGTACTTTTGCAAATCCGGCATAATTGCCGAGGTCGATGCCATCATGACTTCATGCAAATTACGGATAACCGGATGCTTCGGATTCATATTGTCACGATGCAATCTGAATTGCAATATATCTTGCGAAAACACCGGATTGGTAGCATAGTCGGTGGTGGCATCAACGGTAATGGAATTTTGCAAATCGGCTACCACAAAATCCTTATAAAATTTAAAATGCCACAGTTTTTCAAAAAATTCGGAATCAGATGCCGACAAATAATTTTGCACCGGTGCATACAGTCGTGAAGCCTCATTTGCCGGATCCAGAACCAAAACGATTTTACCGCCGCCGCGGGCATAATCTCTGACCTTGTTCAAAGTGTCTTCGGTAAAAAATTTCGGATACATAATCAACACCACATCAAAATGATATTTATCAAAATCTTCCGGTGCCAAAATGTGGTGAATACGATAATCTTTATCGAGCATATTGATGATTTCCCACGGACCGTCGAATATCATATTATCGTCGTCGGAACCGCGGCCGAAAATCGGCAAACTCGTTAAAATTCCGAGCCGCTTTTTTTCTTTGGAAAGTTGGTGTATTTTGGTAGTGATGTCTTGCTCCAAGCGCCCGAATTGATTGGTGGCGAAAAACGGAATAACCTCTTTGTTTTGCAAGCTGTCTTCCAGCGTCATTCCGAATAAGGCACTCTGATTAAGGTCAATCAGCGGAATTGACTGCAATCCGCCGGCAATGGCGAGGTCTTCTTCTTTACTCAAAAACATCGGATAATAAATTTTGTAATCAAACTTGCCTTTAGCGGCGTTTTTATACTTTTGCAACAAAATGCGAATATTGTCGAACTGTTCACGCAAATCGGTATTACGGCGCCCTAAAATCGGCGAAAAATACAGTTTTGCCAATACCGGCTCTTTGAGATTTTGCAAAACAGCTTCGGTGCTTTCGGTCAACGTAAAGTTTTTTTCGGCAGTACCGTCATATTGCACGTTCATCGTCAGGTTATTGGCTAAAATATTAATTCCGAAAAATCCGATAAACAGCAACAGCCAAGCCGTAATGGTATAGCTTTTGCTTGAAGATTTCAGCCAACCGGAAGTACCTGCGGTTTTGAAATTGATAATCAAAACGGTGGTATAATTACCAAAAATAATCAGCGACAAAAAGAATATCACGTCGCGCAATTCGAGCAGTCCGCGGGTGAGGGTATCAAAGTGCGTAATAAAGCTGAACGAGGCAATCACGTCAATCATCGTATCCGGCAAAAACAGGCGGAAAAACGACAGCACGTATTCAATGCCGCTCCAGAAAAACATCAGATTTGCGATAACTGCCAATACCAATGCAATAATCTGATTTTTGGTCAGCGCCGACATAATTTGCGAGACGGAAAGCATACATCCGGCCAAAATAAAACTGGCGCAATAGCCCATAAATATCACAAAGTTATCCGGTGTGCCGAGACAGTTAATCGTAATCCAAAACGGAAAAGTCAAAACCAGTGCCAAACCGCAGAAAATCCACGCGGCAAAAAACTTGCCGAGCACCAATGCGGTAATCGAAATCGGCATGGTGGCAATCTGTACAATGGTTTTAGAGTGAAATTCTTCTGCCCATAAGCGCATGGAAATCCCCGGAATAAACAATAAATAAAGCCACGGCTGAAACATAAACATGGATAATAAATCAGCCTGTCCGCGCTCAAAAAAGTGTCCGAAATAGGTGGCAAACGAAGCATTGAGAAGCACAAAACAGCACAAATAAACATACGCCAAAGGTGATACAAAATAGCGAATGAGCTCGTTTTTGGTAACGGTCAGAATTTTATGCATCAGGATTTTCCTCCTTGGTTAATTTGCGAAAAGCGGCGGCAATACTGCGCGTTTTGGTCTGTTGCAAAATAGTTTTTAAATCGCCGTCTGCCTTGATGCGGCCCTTATCCAAAACAATAATGCGATTGCATACCGATTCGGCTTCATCAAGCAAATGGGTAGAAATTACAATGGTTTTATCTTTTGCCATTTTTTTAATCAACGCCCGAATATAATCCTTTTGATTCGGGTCCAAACCGTCGGTTGGCTCGTCCAACAACAAAATCGGCGGGTTGCTGATAATGCTTTGTGCAAACCCTACGCGGCGTTGGTAGCCCTTAGACAGAGTTTCCACTTTTTGGTTTAATACATCGGTAATGTTGGCAATTTCAGCGGCATTTTGCACGGCTTTTCTGCCCAGTCCTCTGAGTTCTGCCATATATGTTAGAAACCGCTTGACCGTTAAATCGGCATAAAGCGGCGCGCCCTCCGGCAAAAAACCGATGTTTTCTTTGGCAAACAGCGGAAATTTCGCAATATCTTTGCCTAAAATTTCAATATAACCGGATGTCGGTGCCAGATAGCCGGCAATCATATTCATCAGCGTCGATTTACCTGCACCGTTCGGCCCCAGCAGCGCAACAATATCGCCGGTGCAGGCTTCAAAATTGAGGTGCTCTGAGGCATGAATGTTGCCGTAATTTTTGCACAAATCCCTGATGTAAAGAATTGATTTTTCAGATTTTTTCATAGATTTCTCCTCCGCTCATCGGTTCATAGGCACCGGTTGTTGTCGGATAAGTCAACGGCAATCCGTACAGTCTCCGTACGGTGTTGAAAGCGGTGCTTTGTGCGCCGATTGCCGTTAAATCCGTGTTGATTTCTGTTATAAATTGCAATTTACGCGGGGCAAAATTTTGTTTGATAAAGCGCGTTAGGGTAGGATTTTTACAGCCTTCTCCGCATAAATACAAATTTGTCGGAATATTCGGTAAAAAATCAAATGCCGCCTGATAAATTGCCTCGGCAATAAAGGCCGTGGCGGTAGCGGCGCCGTCTTCAAGCGACAAACCTTCAAGATGCTCTTTTTTATCGGCAAAACACATTATATCCATGGCTTTAGGCGGCGTTTTCTTCAAAACTTTATGCCTTAACAGAGATTCGATAATTTGCGTATCTGTTTTGCCGATAACCGCTAATTTGCCGTTATAATCCGTTTGCATATTGGCATGCCGAAAAGTCCAATCTTCAATCATGGCTACTGCCGGCGCACAATCAAACGCAATCAGCTCACCCGATTGCCCCAGATAAATTAAACTTGCCACCGTATCCGCACAAATAAACAGCGCCGGTTTTTCGATGGTTTGTCCCAAACAGTTGATAAAAGCCGGCAACAACGGAGATGCTTGCCCGTTTGAAAGTAAATCGGCGCGGTGAAAGTGGGTAATAATACTTTGTCCCAAAGTTTCAGCCATAACCCTTCCGTCTTCAAGCTGATACGAGCATTTTTCCTCCGGATTGCTGAAGATAGTCAGCCCGTCAATACCATAGCAATCAACCTTTTCGTCGGCGGCAAATTCTTTAATACATTCAACGTAAAAACGGCTGATTTTTTCGCGCAAGCATTGTACTTCCGGGTTATTTTTAAGCTCGTCATAGCTGCGATCGCGATGAGCAATCAGCGTGCGAATGTCCATACACAAATCTTCCGGATAATGTACGGTTTGTGTTTTTATAAACTGCTGCACGTCAACTCCGTCGGTTGCAATCAGAGCCAAATCCGCCGAATTAAGGGAAGCATTGCCATATACACCGAGGGCATTTAAGCTTTTTATAATCATTCAAATTAAATCCTGTTGCAATGATAAAATATTATGCTACTATACGTTAAAAATTGGTATAAAATCAGAAAGGACAGGGGATAACCAATGACAAAATTTAAATCGGAATTTTTAAATATTATGGACGAGCGCGGTTTTTATAATCAATGCACTAACGAAGAAGGATTCGATACCTATTTGTATGAGTGTGAAAAGGCAGGAAAGCCGGCCATCGGATATTTGGGTTCCGACCCTACCGGTGACAGCTTGCATGTCGGGCATATTGTGCCGCTGATGATGCTGCGCTGGTTCCAAAAATGCGGACATAAACCGCTTACTCTGGTGGGAGGCGCTACGGCGCGTATCGGTGACCCGTCCGGCAAAGATAAATTGCGTCCGTTTTTGGACGAGGCCACATTGGCGCACAATACGCAGGGTTTGAAAAAGTCATTTTCTAAGTTTTTGAGATTCGGTGACGGTCCTACCGATGCCGTAATGGTTGATAACTGGGAATGGTTTAAGGATATTAATTATTTGGAGTTTTTGCGTGATATCGGCACTTGCTATTCGGTAAATCGCATGCTGACCATGGATAGCGTGAAGAGCCGTTTGGAGCGCGAACAGCCGATGTCGTTTTTGGAATTCAACTATATGCTGTTGCAAGGCTACGATTTCTGCGTATTGTTGCAAAAATATAACTGCCGCGCGCAGATTGCCGGTGCCGACCAATGGGGTAACATAACCTCCGGTACCGAACTCGGCCGCCGTCGCTACGACACCGAATTGTTCGGCTTTACCAGCCCGATTATTACCGATTCGTCCGGCAAAAAAATGGGCAAATCCGAGGGCAATGCGGTGTGGATTAACGAAGATAAACTGCCGGCGTATGATTATTATCAATACTTCCGCAACATCGGTGATGCCGAGGTCGGCAAGTGTTTGCGTATTTATACCGATTTGCCGATGGATGAGGTGCGTCGTTTGGAAAAATTGCAAGATAAGGAAATCAACGAAGCCAAGAAAATTCTGGCATTTGAAGCAACCAAAATTTGCCGCGGCGAAGCAGAAGCCAAGTCGGCACAGGAAACTGCCATCAAAACCTTTGAACAGGGTGTTGCCGGTGACGATTTGCCGACTTTGAATGCTGATTTGCAAGCCGGTATCGGCGTGTTGGATGCCTTTTTGCAAATCGGTTTTGTGGAGAGCAAAGGCGAAGCACGGCGTTTGATTAAGCAAGCCGGATTAAAAATCAACGGCCAACCGATTACCGATGAAAATTATGTGATTACGGCAGCCGATTTGGTTGACGGCGCAGTCAAAATCGCTCAAGGCAAAAAGAAATTCGGGTTGATTAAATAGCGCTTTAATCACGGGTGAGATGCGGCCGGGTTTTGCCGCGGTTCGCGCCGAGCATCAGCGTTTTATCCTTAATCAGTTTATCGTGATAAAGTTCGGTAAACGCTTCGTAGTGCTTGAGAAAAGCATCCAGCGCGTCCGAGTCCGCGTTTTTGCTGGCCGCTTTGCCCAAGCATAAATTATTTGCGAAAATTGATTAAACAGTTGCGAAACGCGTTTGTTTGGTTTATATCTATGCCACGGAGAAAAAAATGGCGGAAAGCAAATATATCGAAATTAAGGGCGCGCGGCAGCACAATCTGAAAAATGTGAATGTCAACATTCCCAAAAATAAACTGACGGTTATTACCGGCCTGTCCGGTTCGGGCAAGTCTTCTTTGGCTTTTGATACGATTTATGCCGAGGGACAGCGTCGCTATGTTGAGAGTTTATCGGCCTATGCACGACAATTTCTTGATTTGATGAGCAAGCCTGATGTTGATTTGATTGAGGGTTTATCACCGGCTATTTCGATTGAGCAAAAAACCGTATCGCACAATCCGCGTTCGACGGTAGGTACCATTACCGAAATTTATGATTACATGCGCCTGCTGTGGGCGCGTGCCGGCACTCCGTATTCGCCGGCCACCGGTCTGCCGATTGAAGCGCAATCGACTACGCAAATGGTGGATAAAATTATGGAATATCCGGTCGGTACCAAACTGATTTTGCTTTCTCCGATTGCTCGCGGCAAAAAAGGAGAATTTAAAAAAGAGTTTGCCGAGTTGCAGAAGAAAGGTTTTCAACGCCTCAATATTGATGGCGAAATTTATAACATCGAAGAATTGCCGAATTTAAATAAAAATAACAAGCATAATATTGAGGTGGTGGTTGACCGTATTGTGGTCAAAGAAGGGTTGCAAAACCGTGTGGCACAATCGGTAGAAACCGCGCTGAAACTGAGTGACGGGCTGTTATATGTGGAAAATATCAGCGATAAATCACGGGCAATATTTTCTTCAAAATTTGCTTGTCCGGTTTCTGGATTCACCATTGAGGAGATTGAACCGCGGCTGTTTTCGTTTAACAATCCGCAGGGTTCATGCCCGCATTGCGGCGGGTTGGGGGCAAGCCTGTATATGGATCCGGAATTGGTGGTGCCGAACGAGAATTTGAGCTTGGCCGGAGGAGCGATTGCTCCGTGGTCGGTCAGCAGTCATTCGATATTTTACCGGCAAACACTTAATTCGCTGTGTGAATATCTCGATATATCCAACAAAACGCCGTGGAAAGATTTGCCGGCCTATGCTCAGGAAACAATACTTTACGGTTCCGGAAATCGCTGTGTGCCGATGGTTTATTCCAAATGGGTGAGCGATAAGCCGTTTGAAGGGGTTATTCCTAATTTGGAGCGTCGGTTTGTGGAAACCGAGTCGGCGGCGGTACGAGATGAACTTTCTCACTATCAATCTGCGGCCCCGTGTGAATGTTGCCACGGCAAGCGGCTTAAGCCGGAGGCGTTAGCGGTAAAAGTTGCCGGTTCGGATATTATTGATGCCAGCAATATGTCGGTAAAACAGGCGCTGGAGTGGTTTGAAGGAGTGGAAGCACAGTTGAGCCCGCAAAAGCGCGAAATTGCCCGCAAGATACTGAAAGAAATTCGCGAGCGGCTGAGTTTCTTAAATAACGTCGGATTAGACTATTTAACCTTGTCACGGCAATCGGGTACGCTTTCCGGCGGAGAAGCCCAACGGATTCGTTTGGCCTCGCAAATAGGCACCGGTCTGACCGGCGTAATGTATGTTTTAGATGAGCCGTCAATCGGGTTGCACCAACGCGATAATGATAAACTGCTCGACAGTCTGCGTCGTTTGCGCGATATCGGTAATACAGTAATTGTGGTGGAGCATGATGAAGATGCCATGCGTGCCGCCGATTATATAGTGGATATGGGGCCGCTGGCCGGCACTTTCGGCGGCGAAGTTACGGCCGCAGGAACTCTGGAAGAAGTGTTGCATAATCCGAACAGTCTGACCGCCAAGTATTTGAACGGCGAAAAGAAAATCGCTTTGCCGACCAAGCGTCGCAAGGGGAATGGTAAATTTTTGGAGCTCAAAGGTGCTCGTACCAACAATTTGAAAAATGTCGATTTGAAACTCCCGCTCGGCACGTTTACCTGCGTGACCGGTATTTCCGGTAGCGGTAAGTCATCGCTGATTTTAGAAACGTTGTTCAAAGCGATAGATAAAGAAATGAACGGCTCTCGGGTGCCGCCGGGGCCTTATGATAAACTTATCGGACTGGAGAATATCGATAAAGTGATTGATATCGATCAATCGCCGATCGGGCGCACACCGCGTTCCAATCCGGCCACTTATACCGGCGTGTTTACCAACATTCGCGATTGGTTTGCCGAGCTGCCGGAAGCCAGAGCACGCGGCTATACTTCAGGTTATTTTTCGTTTAATGTGCCGGGTGGGCGATGTGAAGCTTGCAAGGGCGACGGTGTAATGAAAATCGAAATGAACTTTTTGCCGGACGTTTATGTGCCTTGTGATGCCTGTCACGGCACTCGTTATAATCGCGAAACGTTAGAGGTAAAATTCAAAGATAAATCAATCGCCGACATTCTGGATATGACCATTGACGATGCCTACAAGTTTTTTGAAAATATTCCGACGATTCGCCGCCGCTTGGATTTGCTCAGACGCGTCGGTTTGGGCTATGTTAAGTTAGGCCAACCGGCACCGACTCTTTCCGGCGGTGAGGCGCAACGCATTAAACTTTCTAAAGAATTGAGCAAAAAGGCCACCGGCAAAACATTGTATATTTTGGATGAGCCGACCACCGGTTTGCATTTTGAAGATATCGGGCATTTACTCGATGTGTTGGAAATGTTGGTGGAACAGGGCAACACCGTGGTGGTAATCGAACATAATCTCGATGTGATAAAAATGGCGGACTACATTGTGGATGTGGGGCCGGAAGGCGGCGAGGGCGGCGGCGAAATTATTGCCGTCGGCACTCCGGAAGAAATCGTTAAATGTAAAAAGAGTTTTACCGGTAAGTATTTGAAAGATAAGCTGAAATAACTTACTCCAACACAATCCGCATTTTCTTACCGTAAAAATCAAGCAAACGGCGGAAATGGCTGAAGGTCAGAAATTTACAGTTTTCAATACGCCTAATCTCTCTGCTGTTGATATGGGTTGCGGCCTGCAATTCTTCGATACTGAGTTGATGTTCAAGCCGTAACTGTTTAAGTTGCGGACAAACTTCCGCCAAAATCTCTTTATTGATCAAATTGTGCAAACTCATAATTTGAAACTCCTCAAAATTAAATAAAAAAGACCACTCAAAGAAGTGGTCGGGAGTTCACAACTGCAAGAAGACAGTCCGGCTTATTCAATATATTCGGCCGGCTCCCCACCATTGAGGAGTTATTTTCTTCTTGGGAGTTGTGATACTCCGCAGATAATCTCTTATCTGCAAAAATTATATTAAAACACCAGCCATAAAAAGCAAGCAAAAATTTAACTCTTGCAATTTTTTGCATTTTTTATATGCTCGGGTTATGATTGATAAAAACGAAAAAATTTTGCTGCTGTCGTGTTGCGCGCCATGTTCGTGTGCCTTGATTAAGACTTTGGCCGAAAAAGGCGGAAACTTTGCGGTGGTGTTTTATAATCCGAACATTCGCCCGCTTGCCGAATATCAAAAACGTCGTGATGAAAACGCGCGGGTATGTGAACTTTATGGCGTGGATTTTATTGAGTTGGAATACGATAACGAGCGTTGGTGTGCCTTAACTCAAGGTTTGGAAAATGAACCGGAGCGCGGCCGGCGTTGTTCGATTTGTTTTGAAATGCGGCTCAAACGGGTGATGGATTATGCACGCGCAAACGGGTTTACGGCGGTGGCCTCGGTTTTGGGAGTATCCCGTTGGAAGAATTTGGCTCAGGTTAATGCGGCGGCGTATAAGGCGTCGGACGCAACCGGTGTGCCGTATATGGAAATCGAAGGGCGCAAACACGGAATGCAGGAACTCCGTGCCGCCCTCATCAAAGAATTAAATTTATACAATCAAATTTATTGCGGCTGCAAACCGCCGCTTCAGCAACAGGAGGAAAAATAATGCAAAAAATTATTCCGCAAAAATTGCAAAAAGGCGATAAAATTATGGTTATCGCGCCATCACGCGGCTTAAAACTCATCGGACAGGATTGTCGCGAGATTGCGATTAAGCGCTTTAACGAAATGGGACTGACGGTTGAATTTGCCCCGAATACCACCGACGAAAACTGGAATATGCAGGGTTGCGGTGCGATTGAACAACGTGCCGCCGACATTATGACCGCGTTCAAAGATAAGTCGGTTAAGGCGATTTTTACGGTTATCGGCGGCTTTAATTCCAATCAGATTTTGGCGCATTTGGATTATGATATAATTAAAGCTAATCCGAAAATTATTTGCGGTTTTTCCGATATTACCGCGCTGTTGGCGGCGATTACCTCGTGCACCGGTTTGGAAACTTATTACGGTCCGCATTTCAGTTCCATCGGCATGAAAAAAGGCTGTGAATACACGCTCGATTATTTGCAAAAGATGCTGTTTGCCGATACTCCGGTTGAGGTCAAACCGTCATCTGAATGGAGCGATGATTTGTGGTTTTTGGATCAGGAAAAGCGTGAATTTATCAAAAACGAGGGCTTTTGGAATATCCGCAACGGCAGTGCCAAGGGGACGATTGTCGGCGGTAATCTTTGCACTTTCAATCTGCTTTTAGGTACGCCGTATAGACCGGAATTTCCTCCGGATACAATTTTGATGATTGAAGATGCCTGTGATACCAGTGATGTGGTGTTTGATCGCAATTTGCAGGCATTGTGTCATCAGTCGGATTTCAAAAACGTTAAGGGATTGGTTATCGGACGTTTTCAAAAAGGCTCGAAGATGTCGCGCGAGATGCTTGAATTTATTATCAATAACAAGTCGGAACTTAAAGATATTCCGGTGCTGGCCAATGTTGATTACGGACATTCAACGCCGATTATCACCATTCCTCTCGGCGGTACCGCGACCATGGAAAACGGCAAATTGATAATTGAAAAATAATACTGCCTAAAAAAGAAAAACGCGCCACCGTAAAGATGGCGCGCTTTTTTATCGGGTTATTTATGACCGCAGACGGTGTGCGAGCGGGCTAAGTTGGTGGCTACCGTGAAATTGACGCCGGCCGACTGTCCGCGCGGTTTGTTATATTCTACCGAGAACTGCAATTCGCCTTTGCCGATACCCCCGCGTACCGAGATGTCTTTGTTTTGGTTAATGACCGTTTCGGCTATGGTTTTCCAACCGCGTTTCAGGTCATGCCATGCGCGAATTCCTAAGTTGCCGTAGTGTTGCTTGGTGTCGTAGTGCCCGTAAATTTTACCGCCGTAAGCGCGACTGCGTAAACCTAACGAACCGAGCAACAAATTGCGCTCGCTGCCGGTTCTGACGGCGCCGGTCATATCTAATTTAACACCGGTTTTTTCGAGCAAAGTTACTCCGAATTTGGCCCAAAAATCGGCACATTTCGGATTAGGAATAACGTAGAAACCGTCACCGTTACTGCCGATAATACCGAGCTCAACAAACTGATTGTTTTTCTCATAACCGAATGCAATACGCTGTGAGGCATGCCCCAACAGTCCGATATCATTTGAATCGGCAAAATAATAAAGATGGTTATCAAAAACATTACCGCCTTCGGTGGCTTCGCGTCCGGCCTTAAAGGTCAGGGTGCCGCCGTTGCCGAGGCGCTTACCCAATTCGGCCATAAATTTAATGGTAATGGCTGACCAGGATTCGTTACTGTAAATAAGGCCTTCCATGCCGGAAAGTTGCGCGTAGTCGCCGCGTTTGTTGGTTGCTCTTGCTGAAAAAGACGGAGCAAAATCGTTATAAAAAGTGGTTCTTTCTTTTTCAATGGTCAGGCCGGCAATATCTTGTGCGCAGATGGTCAGAGCCAAATTGTCCGCATTATCGGCTTCCGGTTGAGCGGATTTTTGCTCCTGGGCTGCCGCGGTGGTTGCGGTTAAAAGCAAAGTGTTTACAATAAAGTTGCGGATGTTAAAACGATCCATTACGTTGTTTAATTTAGAATTTTCCATTTGTTTTCTCCTATTGAAATTGTACAGTTGTTAAAAGAGTTATTTATGGAAGCCGGCAATGCGCGAACGCGCCAGACTTGCGGCTACCGTCAAATTTACATAATCCGGTTTTTGATTGGGATTTCCGTATTCTACCGAGAATTGCAGACCCGATTTGGTGGCACCGCTGCGGATATAGATATCGCGATTTTGGTTGAAAACCGTTTCGGTAATCGTCCGCCAACCGTTCTTAAAATCTTTCCACGCTCGCAAGCCCAAATTACCTTTATGCTCGCCGAAATCGTAATTACCTAAAAGTCTGGCTCCGTATCCCGAATTTGTCGAGATACCGATAGAGTTTAACAGTTGTTTATGCTTGCGGCCGTAGCGCATCGCACCGCTCATATCAAGTTTGGTGCCGCTTTTATTCAGCAGTGTCAAACCGCTTTTAGCCCAGAAATCGGCCTTTTTCGGATTAGGTATAACATAGAAACCTTCACCGTTTTTGCCGATGATACCGAGCTCAATAAAACTGGTGCCCTTTTGATAGCCGAAAACCATGCGTTCCGCGCTGTTTGCCATTTGATAGGCATCGCGTGAATCAGCATAGTATTCGAGGGCATGGTCAAATAAGGCAGCGCCTTCGGTCTTTTCACGGCCGGCCTTAAAAACAACCGTGCCTCCGTTGCCGATTAAGTGGCCGAGTTCAAGCATAAATTTGGAAGTAATCGGGGTAAAGTTTTTATCTTCTAAAATTAAGACTTCCATAGCCTTAAGTTGCGCATAATCCCCGTTGCTGTTTTGCGCCCGCGCTGTTACGTTGGGTCTCAAATCATTATAGAATACCGTTTTTTCTTCTTGTAATGTCAGCGCGGAAATATTTTCCGCTCCGAGCGTTAAGGTAAGTTGATCCTTATGCACTTCGGAATTTGTTTGCGGAATTTTTTGTCCCTGTGCGTAGGCCGCAGTTGTTGCGGTCAGAAGTAATGTTTTCAAAATAAGTTTACATACATCAAAATGTTTCGTCTTCTGCTTACAGGGGTGGGGGTCATCACTCATTTTTTCCTCCTATATTGAATGATAGAGTTAATCCAAAGAAATAATCCGTATCTTAATCAGTAGTAGTTCATTATCGGCATATTACCGTCTGAACGCGATTTTCAAATCAACGAAAATCGACGCGCCAAAAATCTTGTTTTTTCGGCAGGTGTGCGTAACCCTTGCGCCGATTTTTGCGGCACAAGCAAATACGGACTCAAACCGTTAAAAAAGACTGTTCGGATTTGATTAAGATTTAATGCGGCTATATTTTCCGCGCAAAGAATTAAATTCGATGAATAAACTTCATCATCAGAAGTAATATGCGGAACATTTCGTTCCTGTATTTCAACCGCCGCAGCGGTCATCGTCAAAAAATTACGAATGTGGCTCGTCACCTTCATACAGGGGTGGGGGTCATCACTCATTATTTGCCTCCATAGTTGTTAATGACAAGGTCAGTATAAATTATTTCTTCTAATTTGTCAATATATATCCGAAAAATATTTTTTTGTCATAAATAATTCATCAAAAAACAGAACAAAATCAAATGATTAGATGATAATGAAATTTTGTGAATAACTAAGATAATTGAGTCTTATAAAGCGCAGCATATTCACCGTCTTTGGCCAACAGTTCTTCGTGAGTGCCGCGTTCTACGACCTCGCCGTTGTTAATTACCGCAATACAGTCGGCGTTGCGTACGGTAGACAAGCGGTGAGCTATAACCAACACCGTTCGGTCTTTCATCAGGTTATCAATAGCTTGCTGTACAATTTTTTCGGATTTGTTGTCAAGCGCCGAGGTTGCCTCATCCAAAATCAGAATCGGCGCGTTTTTCACAAAGGCTCGGGCTATGGCGATTCTTTGCTTTTGGCCGCCGGAAACCAACACCCCTCGTTCACCGATTTGCGTATCCAATCCCATGTCGAGCGAGGCAATAAATTCATCCAAACAGGCGGCTTTAATCACTTCACTCAGGCGTTCATCCGATATATCGGTACGACCGAGCAAGATATTCTCGCGGATAGTGCCGCCGAACAAGAAATTATCTTGGAAAACCATACTTATATTATCACGCAAACTGTCCAATTTTATTTTGCGGATATCCTGTCCGTCTATGGTAATAACACCGCCGGTAACATCATAAAACCGCGGCAATAAAACGGAAATGGTGGATTTACCGCCTCCGGAATTACCAACCAATGCCATGGTTTGTCCGGACTTCAAATCAAGGTTGATATGCTTTAAGACCGGCTTATTTTTGGCATACGCAAAAGACACATCTTTATAGCAGACCTCGCCGCGACAATTTTTAAGCTCCACTGCGTCCGGATTTTCTTTTACTTTGTTTTCGTTTTTGAGCTGGCCTGCCACGCGGTCCACGGCTAACAGCGAAAATACCACGTTGCTGGCATTGTTGCCGATGGATTTAATCGGGTTATACAACATTACAAGCGAGGTGATAAACGAGGCAAAATTACCGACGGTAATTTGTTGCGACACAATCAAATAGCTGCCGTACCAAATTACAAAAGCGATTCCGAACGACGAGATAACGTGCATAACCGGCGATACCACACCGGCTTTGGTGCGCATTTGTAACACCAGTCTGAATACGCTGTTGACGTTGTCGGTAAATGTTTTTTTGCAATAATCAAACAAGTTGTATGAGGCGATAATGCGGTTGCCGCTGAAAACTTCGTTGTAGTTCTTTAATATTTTGGTGTTTACGCCGACATCTTGCGATACAATCGACATCAGTCTTTTGCGAACTTTGGTCAGCGGTAACAGCGCTCCAAACAAAACTATTGTGGCCACAATCGCCAACTTCCATGAGTTATAAAACAACACAATTAAGAGCGAAATTGAGGAGAAAAAGCGCGTTGAAAACAAACGCATACTGCTCAACAGTCCGCTGCAAGCCGATTCGGCATCGCTGTTAAAACGGAACAATATAGTGCCGGAATCGGTTTTATCAAAGAACGCAGCATCGCGATGCAACAGCTTATTATACAGCTTCCGCTTTAAATCAAGGGCGATTTTGCCGCCGACCCAAGCGTTGAGATAGGTCGCCAAATAAGTGAACAGCGCTTGCAAAATACTGAAAGCTATAATCATCAGCGGAATATACATGGTCCAACCGGTTTGTTTTTCAACCAAAACAACATCCATAAACGGTTTGAGTGACCACGCAATAACCGCATCCATAGCCCCGATGGGAATGGTAATGATAATCGCCAACAGGGCCCGTATCCAATAAGGCTTAACATAAGGCAAAATAAAAGAATAGCTTTTGAGCGCCGGCACGCTTGATATTTTGTTTGCAATTTTATGCCGCATCATATAAATCAACAGCGGCACGAACCAGCAAAACACATAAAGCCCGATAATCAAACATAAACTGCCGATTTGGATACCGTCAGTAACAATTTCCGACGGCAGGGTTATCGGTAAGGTGTACCAAAACGAGCGACACACCGCTAAAATCGCCGCCAGACCGATAACGAAAGTTATAAAAACAAAAGTGGCTTTCATTAGGTTTTTTCGCCTTATTTCTTCCCTCGTGACAATACTCATTTATGCAATATAAAATATTTTTTGCGACCTGACAATAAGAATATTAATTTTTTGCTTTTTGATAGACATTTTAGAAAATACGGCATATAATCCCAACTTAACAAGGAGGAAAAAATGGGTCGCATTAATGATGAATTCTACTCGGATATCTATATTACACCGGATAAACAGGTATTTGTGCCGGATACGCAGACCGAAAACGGCTTGCGACAGATTCATCCGGATGATTTTGATGTTTTTTATGATTTGTTGGAACGTTCTTATACCGGGCGTTCGAGTTATTCCATCACTTATGAGGATTTTTTCTTCCGTGTGGAGCGCACGGTTTCCATGTACGGAGTTTTGTTCTGTATGCGTAAGATGCCGAAAACAGTGCCGGATTTGTCGTCACTCGGCTATCCTCCGGCATTGATTCGTTATTTGGCATCGCTCGGTAATGCTTCCGGGCTGATTTTGCTCGGCGGTGCTACCGGCTCTGGTAAAACCACTACCGTTTCGAGTTTGTTGCGCGAATATTTAATTCGCAACGGCGGATTTGCATATACAATCGAAGACCCGTTTGAAATGCCGCTCGACGGTGAGTACAAGGCTATGAACGGCTCAATCGGAATGTGCAAACAAACCCAGCCGATTAATGACGACTGGGGAGCCTCGTTGCGTTCAGCCTTGCGTTCGCGTCCGCGTTATATTTTAGTGGGCGAAATTCGTACTCCGGCAACAGCCAGCGAATGCTTGCGCGCGGCAACTTCCGGCCACTTGGTGCTTTCAACCATTCACGCCAACAACGTTGCCGATGCCATTGATGCCATCGTTAAACACGCTTCAGCAGGTGAAATGAGTGAGGAATTGGCGTTCGACTTGCTTTCGCGCGGTATTTTGGGGGTTATCCATCAACAGTTAATCGGTACCGGCAAAAAGCGTCCGGTAGTGCAGTTCCTGTTTGCTAACCCGATTACGACTCAAGGTGACCAAACCCGTAACATTATCAAAACCGGTAAGATTAACTTGGCAACCACCATCGAAATGCAGATGACCCGTATGAGTCAGGGCCGTCCGCTGTTTGATGTTCCGGAAGGTAAAAAATAAGCTCTATTGAAAAGTCCAAATCACGGTATTGCCGGCCGCTGTGCAGATGCGGCGCGTGTCGTAGCGCTTAATCGGCAAAGGATTATCGTTATCTCCCCACACAAATTCGGTGCGTCCGCCGTCGTTGACAATGGTAATTTTTTGCAGTCCGAGCTGCTGTTTTTTGCTTATCGGTAATTCGCTCAGGTTGATGCAGGCCGATTTGCTCAGTTTATTCAGCGCAATATCAAAACTGCCGTCATTCGGCATGGCGGTTTCGCCCTTGTCACCTTCTCCGATATGCCACGCATATTCCGATTGATTGAGCAGATCTTTATCAATCAAAGAGGCGTCTTGAGCTGTTTCGTCGGATAATTTCCAATAACTCGGCTGGTCACGATAATAATCACGGATATTATCGGCGGTTTTAAAAACGGCTGCGTGCAAATCTTTGTGCGGATTGTGGAACAGAATATAACTCAAAGCCATAACCGCCACCGCCAGACACAACACCACAACAACGGTATTAAGGCTCTGAGGGCGAATATTTCTGAAATTTAAGTAGATCTTTTCCATTTTACGATTTACCCATAGCACTGGTGATTTGATCTTGCATATCGAAGGTTCCGAACACCGCCCACGCGATAATACCGGATACAAACAGCATGGCCACGATGTTCATTACCTCTGCTTTTTGCTCAATCAGATATACCGATTCTTCCAGCCACTCGTTAGCCAATTTATCCAAGGCTTCTTCAAAGTTATCCAACTCGGAATAAACCTTCAAATCGGAAATAATCTGCTTGTCAGGAAATTCCTGTTTGGCCTTGGAAAGAGCTTGCCCCAAGTTATCACCGTTTTTAATGTGGAACAAAGCACCGTCAATACGGTCGCGCAAATAGCGGCTTGCATCGCGGCGCAAAGAGGTCAATGCAACCGAAACCGGTACGCCGCCCTTAACCAATGCGGAAAGCGCTAACAACCACGTAATACCGGTAAAAATTTTATAAAGCGACCACGGCGGAATACGGTCAAATTTAACTCTGACTTTTCCGGACCAAATACCGATGGTAAAATAAATAATCAGGCCGATGGTCGGCAAAATAGCAAACGCCAATACCCAGTTTTTCTGAATCCATTCGGAAAGATTAACCAAAGAGCGCGCCGTACCGGTCCAAATCGTGTTAGGCGCGGCACTCAGCATCGGCGGCACCATGTATACACCGATGGCGTATAAAATCAATACGGCCATCATCATCAAGAACGACGGGTAGGCAATAGCACTGACAATCGGGCGAATCATACGGGTTGAACCCTCGGCCACCTTAATCAGGTTTAACAGAGCGCTTTCCAAGTCCGAAACATCACCAACCGAGAGCATCAAACGTTCACGGTCCGGCGCCCAACCTTTTAAAGCATCGGAAAACGGATGACCTTCCTGCAATGAGCGTCCCCACGAGCTGATAGCAATAGCCATCGGCTCATTCGGGTGTGCACCTTCCTCGGAAACACCGTTGTAAATCATATCAAGAGAGTTCATCAACGAAAAACGGTTACGCAACAATGCCGCCAATTTACGATAAATTTTCAACCGACCTTTGTTGGAAAAATTGCACATAAATTTGGCATACGTCAGCATCCACTTATTTGTGGTTCCCATGGCTCGACTAAAAGCGCTTCTCTTTTTAATTTCAGGCATCTTCTCTTACTCCTAATAAATCGGTCGCTGATCAAGCAAACCACACCACCGCTCGACTTCGTCTAAATCAATATAGCCTTTCAGCATCCGCTCGATGGCGGCCTCACGAAGCGGCCGTCCGTTCAGCTCACTTACCCAATAATCAATGGCATCTTTGGTTTCGCCCTTAATCATGAGCTGCAGAAAATGGGCATCCGGCAAAATGATTTCCGGCACGGACATTCGGCCGATAACGCCCTTATTATCACAGAACTTGCAGCCCGGACCGCGAACGTAGGTATTATCGACACCATATTCGCCGAGCGCAGTTTCCAAACGCTTAAACGACGGGTCGTTCATTCTCTTTTTAACCTGAACACGGCAATACGGGCAAATTTTGCGGAATAAACGTTGCGAAATCAGCCCTTTCATAATCTCCGGATCTTCCAACATATACGACTGTACACCCATATCACGCAGACGGGTAATGATTGCCGGTGCCGAGTTGGCGTGCAGGGTTGACCACACGCTGTGTCCGGAAAGTGCGCCGCGGAACACCAAGGTTGCTGCGGAAAGAGTACGAATTTCGCCGACCATTATCACGTCCGGATCGGAACGCAGAGCAGCCGACAAAGCTTTGTTGAACGCATCATCTTTTTCTTCTTCGGAACTGGCGTTGGTAACCGGCATTTGCCGCGCGCCCGGAATCGGATACTCCGGCGGGTCTTCCACGGTAATTACGTTAATTTCGTTGTTATGCTCTTGCAACAACTTAATCATATTGCGTTGCAGAGTAGTGGATTTACCGGAACCGGTAGGTCCGGCAATGATTTTAAGGCCGGTTGCACTGGCGCGCAAACGATAGAATAAATCGATTTCACGGTCGCCCAAACCGAGCGAACGCAAGTCGCCGTCGCCGTTCGGATTGTCATCAGCATACAAAAGACGCATGACCAAATATTGCGAGCCGAACGCCACCGGATTGAACTGCAGACGAATAGCTAATATGTTATGCGGCAAACGTAACTTACCGTTGGTGCCGCGAAGCGGGGTAGACCCCAGTTTTTGCGCACCTTGGAACTCATTTTGAGCATAGTTGGCATCAGAAATATCTGCAGATGCGAAAGCGGCACGCACAAACGCTTCGCCCCATTCTTTAGAATATTCCAACTCGCGTTCCATCATACCGCTGGAACGAAAATAAACCACCGTAGAATTGCCTACAATAACGTGAATATCGGAAACTTTGTGAATGGCAGCGCGGCTGATAACACTCAAAAAGTCAATCTGCATCTGATAGTCGGACGTTTCTGCGGCCGAAATGTTAATCTGACCGGTACCGCGCTCGGCAAAAGCATAGATTGCAGCAATTTCCGCCGTTGAAATATAACGCGGGTCGGAAATAGGAATTTTGCGGCGGCGGGCGGTGGCGGTAAAGTTCAGAACCTTACCGTCAAAACGATGTGATTCGTCAACCAAATAGGTACCGTCAGAGAATAACGCCAACATTCGGCGCGTTTCCGGATCAACGACGATTTCACCGTTTTCTAAGGTTAAAAGACGATTATCGTTGGCAAACAGGTGACGAAACGTATCTTGCGGATTGTCGTCGGCTTCCTGAATAATCTCGCCGGATTCTTCTATATCGGATACTTTTCTCGGAGTTTCCTTCTTAGGTGCCGTGTTTACAGGTGTCTCCGCCGACGGAGAGGCTGCGACAACAGGAGGGTTCACAGGAGATTTATCGACAGTCAATGCTGCCGATAAATCCGTCTTTGTTTCTGTGCTCTGAACCTCATCTGCCATCGTTTTTTCATCATTTGTTATTTAACAAACATGCCTCGACTGAACGACGGTGCGGAAACATGAGGACTGCTCGGTGAACCGCTGCCCTTAGCCGATTTATTATTCGATCTGTTGGCGTTCCGTTGAGACTTATTAACCGTCGGAGCAGAAGAGTCTTTCTTTGGCTTGGTTTGCTTTTCTTTTTCCTGCTTTTTGGCTTTTCTCATCGCTTTTTTGTCGGCTGCCGACATCTCCTCAAGGGCATCACTCAAAGTTTCTTCATTGTCGGATGCGGCGCTTAACAGCTCGCTGGTGCCGCCGAAAGTTGCCTCCGGCTCATATTCCATAACGGTGTTGCCGGTATACAAATAACTCTTTACACCCTTATTTTCAAAGGAAATGTAATGGTCGGTAATTGAGGTAACAACTTCACCGTTTTTCAGCATTGAACCTTTGTGAACAATAAACATTTTGCCTTCACGGTTGATGATTTTTGCCACAATATCGTCGCCCTTACCGGTGATATCCATAATGGCATATTGTTGCGACATATCCACATCGTTTTTATTCGGCGTATCTTCATCTTCATTAAACGGATTGGATGCAGCTTCCTGAATTTCTTTAATTCTCTGGAGGCTGTCACGCAACTCACGATTCAAGTCATTGATGGTGCCTTCCAAATCAGCAATCTTCTTGTTGAATTCGTCAACCACTTTCTGGTGTTCGCTGACTACCAAAACAGCATGTTTTTTGGTTTTTTCGATTTCCTTATCAATATCGGTAATTTTGGTTTTGAAGGTTTCAATCAAATCAATACGCTCATCTTCAAGCTGTTTAATCCGGCCTTGCAATTTGGCGCTTTTTTCCACCCATTGCTGATTCATCATCAACATTTCATTCATATAATCGTTGATGACCTTGCCCTGTCTGAGTTTTTCAAGCTCCATTTCTTTTTCTTTAAGCTTGCGTTGCTCTTCCAAAATCTTAGCCTGACGCTCGGCCTCTGCCTTTTTGCGTTCTTCTTCGATTTGCAATTTGGCGCGGCGGGTTGCCTCGATAATAGCTAAACTCTTTTGGCGTTCTTCCAAAACTTTGGTACGGAGTTCTTCGCGCTTTTTCTCCAGTTGCAATAAAGTGGCCTCTTTTTCAATATGAGACATCTGGTTGAACAAATTGTTGTCAACCTTGGAAAGAATTGCGTTACCGAATTTTTCCAACGGAGATTTAGGCGCGTCCGCATCCGGCAGAGCCGGTTCCAATTCGTTGAGTTCGTCAAAACCTTTATCCAATTCCTCGTCATTGAGCGGATTATTTTGCAAATCCTCGTCGCCCGGCAAGTCCATCAGCTTTAATCCGCTGTCTTCAGCCGGTTGAGCCGCGGTTTTCGGCATATCACCCATCAATTCGTTGTTGTTGAGAAAATCCTCAGGCGACTGCTCGTTCAAAAAGTCTAAACCCTCATCATCCGATTTCGGCTGTACGGCAACCGGTTCGGCCTGCGGAGCGATTTGTGCCGCGTCTTGAACGGCTTCGGCCGCAGCCTCTTTAACTTCTGCCGGAACGTTTTGTACGGCATTATCGACCGCTTCAACCGCTTTGTTTGCGGCATCCCCGGCAGCGTTTACGGCTTTTTCGGCATTATCGACGGCCACAGCCGCGGTATCAATGGCTTTGTCCGCGGTTTCTATGGCATTTTCGGTGGCGCTTGCTACCGGCTGAATCAAACCATCAACCGGATTAGCCGGAACAGGAGCCGAAGCAATATTTTCCGATGCTGCCGCGGCATTTTCGTCAGCGGCAAAACTTGCATGATTCAGCGTCAGCGTAAATACAAAAGCTAACGCGATGACAGCCACGGCTTTATTTTTCAGATTATAATTCATAAATTTCTCCTTTATAAGTCCACTTTGCGTCATTAGAGTGAATATTGTATATTATATTTTTAATCGATAACCCTGAAAATTTCATTAACAAATCAATCCATTCCAACGGATCGTTATTTGAAGTAATGGTAAATTCCAATAATTGATATTTCGTTCCGCGCGGCGATACCCAAGAAATCGGGTTAAGCGCAATCTGCGAATTGAATTGTTGTAAATCTAACGCCTGATTGATATCGTTGATGGTATCAATTAAATCATCTTCCGTATATTCCGGAGGCGAATTAAAGGTTTTCGGCTTTTCAATCGGGGTGGTTACGATAATCTCGTTACCGTCACGTCCCAACACGCGTGATGTAAATTCCACACCGGAAACATCCAAAGCCTGTTCAATCCAGGTAAGACGCCCGTGTTCGCGTGTCCACGATGTTACCAGTCCGGAGTTCGGATTGCAGGTAATCGGACCCAAAATCCAACCCGGAGTCAGCACTTGAACAATTTTTTGAACACCAGAATAGCAATTACGCATAACATCAACCGGATTATTCAAATCTTCCCAAGGTTTCGGCTCCGGCGGAAGCTCAGCCTGATCGGCCTGTTCAATCGGTGCAATTACCGGTGCACTCGGTGCCGAGAAGAATAAATCTTTTAAGGTGGAATACGCAAACCAAAGGATAATGGCAAAGCAAACTACAATAACCGCCAACATAATCGTATCGTTACTGGCATCGATTTTATCGAGTTTTACCTGCAGACCGCGGTTTAACAGCGGTTCCAATTCCGTTGATTTTGTATCTTCAATCGCCCATTCGGCCGGTGCATAAATTGCATCCCAATCCGGCACCGCCAACATGGATATAAATTGGTTTTTGGCGTCACGTTCGTTAATGAATAACGTATCACCGTCGGAAAGTATAACGTCGTTACGATAACAAATATACCACCAACCGGTATCAACTTTAAACACACCCAAAAACGAAGTAACGTTTCCCAATCCGGAAATTAAGGCAATGGCCGCTGAAGGAAGCCCTTTGGTAAAGCCTTGAGAAGATGCCGCCAATCCGAACTGCGCCGACTTTCCTTTACGCGTAACATAAAGGTCTGCGCCTTCCAAGATGTTTTCGGCCGCTTCTTTGACTTCCGGCAAAGGCTTATCTTCATTCAACAACGGTTGCCAGAACAGACTGGCGGCATAAACGGTACCTCCGCTGTTGAATGTCGATTTCCAAGCCTTTTCTTCAGTTTGCATATCGTCCACTGGTTTTCTCCTCTAAAAGTTAGTCACTCATTCTGGATTCCGGTGATAACGGTGTTTCCAAAACTACCGGCGTTAACATAATCACCAAAAGCGAGCGACCTTTATCTGCGATGTTTTTACCGCCGAGCAACATATTGTCCGGATTACCGACGCCCTCTTTGGAAACTTTATCTTCAACGCGTTCATAACCGGCTAATACCAAGGTTTGTCCGGACTTCATGGCAACTTCCTGCGTAAAGCCGCGAGTTTCGATTTCCGGTTGCTGAACGGTAGCATTACCGCTTGTAAAGGTTGGCATACGAATCAATTCGGCCAAGGTCAGGTTAAAGAACACCATCAAACGGCCGTGATCCAAAATCCTCGGCAAAATACTCATCATAAAGCCGGTGGTAAAATCGCCCGGTTCGATGGACGTATCGTTGTTTTCACTGCCGGTAGAAGTCGAGGAAACTTCTACTTTTTCGGCATATTTATGCGAACGCGTCACCTGAATCGGAGCCGGTTTGTTGTTCATGGTCGTAACCGTACCGCTGGTCACCAACTTGGTATTTTCTTGCGCAGATAAAGCCTGAATGGCTGCATTAACGTCCCATTTGCCGGAGGAGATGGCCATGGACAAGTTGTTGTTTACATCAGGAATTGCGCTACCGGTTGTAGCTACTAAGCTCTTGATGGAGCCGCCGCTAAATCCGAGTTTTTCCAAACTGAAGCCGTAAGAATCCGTGTCAGACAAACTGATTTGGAATACTTTTACGCTGATGGCAACCTGCTTGGAGAGGCGGTCATTTTGTTCGTTAATATATTTGGCAATACGACGAATATTAGCCGGCGTATCGGTTACCGTTACGGTACCGTTTGCCTCACTGTAGGAGACGGAGCCTTTTTCGGTAATCATTGCATCCAATGCTTCGCGAATCTGATCCCACAGATTTAACTTGGAAACATCGCTGGTCTGATTGATGGCAGATTGTCCCGAGCTGCCGTCATCGCCGCCGCTGCCGCCGCCGTCAATACCGATATTGACATTCAAATTCGGGTTTGTCGGCAAGCTGTAAATCACAAACGTTTTGGTTATATAGCGATAGAAATAGATTTCATTCTTTTCATATTTCCACCATACACCGAAACGGTTGGCAACTTCATCAAGCAAACCGCTGAGCGGACCTTTATAGTTTACAAGCATTTTGGTGGAATCGGTCCATTGTGCACCGATATCTTCCAAACTCGGCTCATTTTCATCGGCCACATCTTTAATTTCATCATCATCTTCCAATTCCGGCGCATAACGAACGGATAAAGAAGTGATTTTGCTGATCATATTACCGATTTCAAAAAGCGTAATCGGACGGTTGCTGATTAAGGTAATACCGTCTTTGGCCTCCAAATAAGTCGGCACCGGCTCACCTTCAAACTCTACCTTCGACGAATCGCCGAGCCAAATATCATTTTTGACCCGTACCACATCATCAGGAACCGGTGTATCCGGAACAGCAGCCTGCTGTTTTAAGGTAAGCGCCTGTTTGGTGGTTTGCGCAATATCTTCGTCCATTTGCGGAGACATGGTGCAGGCCACGGTAATTCCCAAAATACCGAGAACAGTTGTTTTTAACAAATTAGTCATACGCATTTTCGTCCTCCATTGTTTCAATTACCAGAACGCGATTGCCTTTATAGAAAGTAGCAACCGGTGCCGGTTTTGCGCGAGCAAAAGCTCTGACTAACGCAGATGCCACATCGGCAAAATTGCCGCGGAACATTGCGCCGGCGTTCAGCGTATAATTACGATTCGTTTTCCAAACCAGCCGCCAACCGGCTTCTTCGCTCCACTGAACTAATAAATCTCTCAAACTCTGACCTTCTTCAGCCAACCAATCCTTATTCGGATCATCAACCTCCGGCTCTTCCGGCACGTCAACTATTTCCGGCATTTGGGCGTTTGATTGAATACCCGTGGTTTCGGATTCATATTCAATCACTTCGTCATTGATGCTCGGCATTGAAACGGCAGAAATATTATTACCGGCTGCGGCCTGCGTAATACGATGATCGCGCTGGGTTCTTTCACCGTAAGCGCGGAAATCAGCCTGCGTTCTGGTATAATTTACACCGCTGTTGTCTGTGCATTCACTGTACCCGGCGGCATTTTCAACGCAAACGGCCGTATATTCACTATTGCTGGTGCAAATACCGTTGCTGCATTGCTCGTCCGGATAATTCGGCGCTCCGTTGCCGTTGCTTGCGCTGATGCAACCGGTTGTGCCTAAAATGCAGCATACCAAGCCGGTAATCGCAAATTTATTTATCATCATCTTTCTTTCAATATTTTGTTTCATCGTATTTTCCTATGATACAGGTTAAAATTAGACAATTGCCAGCCGAATCAATTCCACGGATTATCGGCGCGTTTGGTCGCCTCTATTCGCTGTTCGTCTGTTGCAAATCGCACATTCCTAATAATAAAAGAGTTTGGTTCTCTGTCCGTAAACAAAATGTTTACTTTACGCTGTTCAACGCCGCTGTCCGCAAATATTTTATAAAGCATAGTCAGGCGTTTTTGTTGAACTTCAAAAGAAGCCGAACGATCAACTCTGATTTCAACGATAACATTGTCATTATTGACGGCATTATCGGCAAATGCATGCAGCCATTCTAACGTTTGGCCGGAAATTTCGGCACGATTAGGCTGAAACGATAACTTGAGCTCGGTCGGCATAATTTCCTGCTGATCCGGCTGATTGCCTAAAAGACGTTGAAAAATCGAGCTGTGCTTATCTTTTGAGCTCTTATTATTTTTGGGCGCCGAGGCACCGGAAGCTGACTTGGACGGCATAATCCCGTCAAACCATGCGGCAACACTGTCCGACAGACTGCGCGAGGTTTGCTCGTCATCGTCGTCATCAGCATCTTTGCCGCTATTCTTGACATCGCTGTCGAAATCTTTTTCGTCGTCAATACTCGGAATAACTCCGTCGGCGGAAACTTTGCCGCCCGAAACTGACGAGGCTCTGTTTTGAATTTTTTCTTCTTCTTTTAATTCCGGAAGCTGATGCTTGTCTCGCAATTCCTGCTCTAATTGCAAATTTTCTTTAGAAGTGGAAAACTGCGGGGTCAGGTTTTTGTCGTTCATAATATCTTCCGGAATCGGCACCAAAATATTCGGGCGCAAATCATAAGCAACTTTTTGCTCATCAGGAGCTTGTGCATCCGGAAGCGTCACTTCCTGTTGCAACGGCTCACTCTTGGTTCCGTAGGTGTTTTTGGTTACGTGTTTGTTTGCCGTTTCCGCAACTTCCCACGGATCATTATAGTTGTCTTGGGTATAAACTTCGTGTTCCGTTGCATCGGTATTGTCGGCAACTTCGTCTGAGCCGTCCGTAGCCAACGGTTCGGTAACGTCAGCGGTATTTTCCGTGCCTAAGTTATAAATACTGACATTTTTGGAGGCAAGTGCAATGCGTCCGCCGTCCGCCTCGTCAGAAACGGAAACAACACCGGTTTCTATTTTAAAATTATGCTTGAGCGGAATGGTAAAATTCGGCGCTGCGGAAGCATCGGCAATCTGCAACTCAGGAGCATCTTCGGCTTCGGCAACGGTGGAAACATCGGTTGCGGTTTCAGCCGAAAAAGCTGTGGATAAAATATCGTCTGAGCTATAAGTTTCGCTACCCTTTACCCAATCACCGCCATCGTCAGCCGCATACAAAATCTCGTCAGAAGCAGCTGTATTCGGAGCTTCAACAACAGTGTTTGTCGGCGCAATAACGGCGTCAGAACCTAAAGGCGCTTCCGCCGCAGACAGTTTTTTATACTTTTCATAAATCGGGTCACTTTCTTCATTAGCGGCAAAAAGCTCGATATTCTTCGATTCAACCGTTGTTTCATCAGTTTCATTCTGTTGTGTGCTCAAAGACATAACAAGATATGCTTTCGTGGCAATAAACACCGCAACCAACGAAAGAAAAAAACTGCCCATAAAATATTTCAAATTCAGCTTCTGCATTTTAAAATCCCGTAGAATCAACGGATAAGGCCGCATTCGGGCGGCAATTATCCTACTCTTTTGGTTGAAGATACAACGAATAACGTTAAAATACAGTTAATAGATGAAATAAAGTTGATTTGGTGCATTTTTGCGGCTGCATAAAAACAAAATGACTCGATGCAAAACTTTCCGTAAAATTCATAAATCGCAAAATCTGATTGCCGCCGCTTTAATATATATGCTTTTTTACTGCCGGCATTTTTACGATTTATTTACAAATTAAGGATATTATAGCATCGTATATTTGTAATACGCACGCTGCCGAACCGCGGTATGAGGGACGAAAGCCATAAAAAGATTGTAACAAAAAATTCATAAAAAACTTGTACGATTTTGAAAAAAAGTGTGTTATTATGAAAGTGTGGAGAACAGAAAAGGAGAAAAAACATGAAATTCTTGAAAAATAATATTTGCACCATTTTGGCATTGGCATTGATTTTTTCAGTTGCCATGATGGGCGATGCTTCGGCTGCGTCGGTATTTGATACGGCAAAAAGTAAGTTAGGTAAGCTCTTCAGAGATACGAAGAGCGTATTGTTCATTATCGGCGGTTTCGGTTTGGTGGCTTTGGCCTTCCAAGCAATTTTCGGAAAGCTGAAATGGGCATGGTTTGCCGCTTTGGCTTTGGGTTTGGCCGTTGTGGCTGCTGCCGGTAAGGTTGTTGACTATGCGGTTTCTCCGCAAGACGGCGGTAAATTTACGGATTCCAGTAAGTTAGACGACTCTTTATAATAGTCACAGCAAACCAATAGTAGTTTGAATTTTCAGTTTGCGGGGAGAAAGTTTTCCTTTCTCCCTCAGACTGAAAGAAAGGAGGAATTATGTTGTACAGAAAAATAAAGAATTTCTTATATAATAACAGATACACAATCGGGTTGGTGCTTTCTTTATTTTTGTATGCAACGGGCGCCTTCGCCGCAACCGGCGATACCGGTACGTTTAGCGCATTAAGCAACGCCGGTAAGACCATTTTTACAGGATTGCGTAAAATCATTTATCCGGCCGCCACCATCGGTATTGCAAGTGTGTGTATCGGCGGAATGTTCGGCAGTTTCAACTGGAAATGGCTGATAGCCATTCTGCTCGGTGTATTTATTATTGCTTATGCCGAACAGACCGGTTCGCTTGCTACCGGTGTGGAAGTTGATATGACGGCCAGTCAGTAGGAGAAAAGTCATGATGTGGATGCGTTTTACAGCTTTATTGCTCTTTATGACATTCGGCGTGGTGTGTGATGCGTTTGCCGCCGGAGAAGGTGAGATTTTTGACCAGTTGGCCGATCGGGCCATTGTTATCGGCGGCGGACTGCGTGACAGCGGATATCTGATTGCCGCGTTTGGGTTGGTATTCTTTTCGTTTATGGCAATCTTCAATAAAATTTCATGGAAAAACTTGGGTTATATCATGTTGGGCTGTTTTATTTTGAGCACAATGTTCTGGTATGTTATGTGGGTTGCCGAGGGTAGCAACAGTATACCTGTATTGAACTTTGATACGCAGGGTGAGGCGGCCGGAACCATTCCGGAAAATGCAATTAATGCCATAACTCACAAATAACGGTGGAGTGAAAAAACTCAATGAAAATTATTCTTCTGTTTCTTATGGTTTGTTTTTCAGCGTCTCCGGCTTTAGCTTATAAAGAAGACAGTCGTGCCGGCGAGACCCAGTTGACGGCCGGAGAACAGAACAGTAACTTCTATCGATTGACCAGCCGCGGTTCGGAAGCACTTAAAAAACTCAAGCAGGCCGATGAATACGTCGGCCGTGTTCAGGCTTCCGGCAGACAGGTTAATGCCTCGGCGTTGGAAGATTTATTAAACTCGGAACAAAAAGATAAAGCCGAACAGGAAATAGAAAGATTGGCGGCAGACGTGCGTCGTCAAACGGCAGAATATGCACAGTTGCGGGTTGTGCCGGATCACAGTATGTTTGAAATGCTGACAAATATGCGTTCTCAGCAGGCAAAAGATGCGGATATGGCGCAACAATTGGCCGGTCAGTTGCAACGGAGGGGCCGATGAGAGAAGAGCTGTTAAAAGCCGTTGCGCAACCGCCGAAAGTTTTATGGGCGCCGATGGTGCCGGCCATTATTAATTTGGGAATACAATTTCCGGTAATGTTTATGGCCATGGGTGTGGCGGATTTGAACCCGCTGTTTTTCATTGTTTTGATTATTATGGGCCATGTGGCATTGGTTTTTGCCGGCCTGAAAGAGCCGCACCTGTCGCGTATGCTGCAGGCTTACGGTCAGACATATATTAAAACGACAAATTTGTATCCTGTCAAAGGGAGTAAGTTCGAACCATGAATGATTATGATTTTTTTAGCCTATTTGTTCGAGGATTAAGCAATTTCGAGGTTATTGCCGCGCTGATCGGTATTCTGTCGGCGGCATCATTTGCGGTCTTGCTTTCAACAAAATTCGGTAACTGGGTTTTGCCACAACCGCGTGAATCTCGAGTTTCCGACTTTTTGCCGTTTCAAAAGCTTATGTCTGACGGTGTGACTATTCAATGTCGTAACAACTCATACGCCCGCGTTTTCAGGTTAGAGGGCGTCGATTTATCTTCAGCCACCGGCGAAAAGGTCTATTCCATGATGGAAGCGCGCAAATCGTGGCTCGACGATTTATCCAACATGCAGGTTATCGCTCGCGTGATTACCACTCGTGAACATGATGAGCTTGAAAGCGAAAAGCGTGAATTTAATAATCCGCTTTTGGATACGATTTCGCAAATTTGGTTCAGCCAGATGAATCGAATTTATACCAACAAACACTATATAGTTTTGTCGGTGATTGACCGCAAAGATGCGTTGAAAGATTTGAACTATGCCTCGCAAAGTTTGATGTCTACCATGGGTGAATACGGTGTGAGCCCGATGTACGAAACGGAAGGCAGCAGTCCGCTGGATAGCCCGTTTTATTTATTCTCGCGTTTGTGTAGTCCGGTTTCTTTGCCTACCCCGAAAGTTAACGGCACTGAGGGTATGCGTCTGTGCGAAATGCTGACCGGAGACCATATTCATTTTACGCAGGAAGAGGGAATTATTCACTTCTTTTCCGGCGATAAAGACTTATATGAAATTGCGTTCGGTATTCGCTCCAGCGGTGAGGCTTGGGACGAAAGCATGATTTACTCGCTGAATGCTATTGACTGCGAATTGGTTTTGTTGCACAACATTCGTCCGATGTTCCGAGCACAGGCTCGCGGTTTGTTGATGCAACAGCAACGTATGGCTTTAACTACCAGTTTTTCGGCCGGTGTGGTTGAACAATACGCAACGGCTTTGGCTTCAATTGATGACAGCGATAACGATTATCAATCGCTCTCCGAATACGCCATGACCATTATCGCCAAAGGGCGCTCCAAAGAGGAACTTGATTTTGCCGAGTCTGAAATTCAGAGAATTTGTCGTGCATTCGGTGTAACTCCGGTACGCGAGGGCTGGGTGGCGCAGGCCGTGTTCTTCACACAATTCCCGACCTACGACACATATCCGAGAACTTACCTCTACTTATCACGTGCGATTGCTATGGGAATCACCTTAGATAAACCGGCAGAAGGATTTAGCAAGAGTGACTGGGGTAAGGGTGCTATTTCTGTTTTCCGCACTATGTCCGGCTCGGCGTATCGCTTCCAATTCCATGTCAGCAGTGAGGAATCTGCGGTGGCGCACTGTTGTATCATCGGTCCGACCGGACAAGGTAAAACAACTTTGCTGACTTTCTTGGCCGGTCAGGCAATGCGACATGCCGACTTGCGCGTATTCTTCTTTGACCGTCACCTCGGTGCGCAGATTTTCACACGGGCGGTTAAAGGTGCATACGTGGGCTTTGACGGCGATGAAAAGAACGTATCGCTTAATCCGTTCGATTGTGCCAATACCTCAGAAAACCGTGCGTTTTTGCGGCGGTGGCTGAAGTCTATTACCATGGTGGATGATGCTTTGGCTGACCGCGAAGTAGCGCGTGCCGTTACTACGGCGTTTGATTATTTGCGTCCGGAAGAGCGGGTTTTATCCAACTTATACAAGAGTTGCTTTTCTCCGACCGGCAATATGCGTCGCGAGCTGTATCGCTGGGTTAATCCGGATCAATACGGCGCGATTTTTAACGGTCAGGACGACAGTTTGGATTTGAAGAGCCGCCGCTTTATGGCGTTTGACTTTACGCATATTTTTGAAGATGAAAATCTGGCCCCGGCGGTAATCAGCTACATCATGCACCGTATTCAGTCGGAAACCGGCGAAACCGGCGTTCCTTCGCTGATTATGATTGATGAAACGGCGCCGATGCTGAAGCACCCGATGTTTAGAGATTACTTTATTATAGGTTTGCAGGAAGGTCGTAAAAAACGTCAAGCTTACTTGTGTGCGTTCCAACAGCCGAACATTGTCGATAAGTTAGGTGTCGGCGAGGTTATCCGCGGTCAATGCCAAACCGTAATTTTCTTCCGCAACCCGCAGGCCCAACCGGAAGATTATGCTAACTGGAATTTGACTCAGAATGAGTTGGACTTTATTTTCGGTAAGAGCTATCGTGACTTTCCGTATGCCATCCTGCTGTCGCGTCCGGTAACCGGTGAATCGGTTATTTTGGATGTTAACTTGGGCGGATTGGGTAAATATTTACGCATCTATAACTCCGGCCGCAAAAATGTGTTGTTGGTACAGCAGCTGATAAAAGAATACGGCGAAGACGGCTTCTTGACAAAGTATTTAGACATATCATAGAACTAAAATTTAACAAAAATGTCACACAACAAGGCATAAAAATATGTTATACTGACAGATATAGGAATTATAGGAGGCTATCATGATGGGTAAAAAATGGGATATTAAGTACTTGGCGGTCTTAACCATTGTGATGTTTTTCGGCTGTGGAATTGCCTCCGTTTTTGCTGAAATTCCGACCAGCGACCAGACTGCGGAATCCGAAAAAGCCGAGGATCAATCAACGGAATCCCATGAAGACACTAATGAAGATATGAAAAAAGGGTTTAATGACAAAGCCCAAGATGAGCGCGGTTACGGTCCGCTTTCTTCTCCCGATTTGTATGGTAATCTGATTGATGATGTGTTAAACGGCAGATTCGGTCAAAACTGGAGCTCGCTGTTGGGCAAATTCGGCGAAGCAGTTGCTAAAGAGCAGCTTCTTAAAAAAACTCAGCGTAAAGAGATATACATGCGCAAAAAAGCAGTGCGGGAAAAATTGCACGAAGAAGATGAGAAAAAACAAAAAGCTGAGGAAGAAATTGCAACAGGTCGTGAAGCCGAAGCTCCGAAAAAGAAGAAATGGTGGAAGAAAAAGTACGATTGGTATAAAAGTAACGAGGTGGCTCAAGAAGCCGCCAAGAGTACTAAAGAATATCTGAAGAGCATCAGATAAAAGGCATGGAGCGGCTGAACACAAAAACAAAGGAGACGGCGATGATGATACATAAAATTAAAAAAGCAATTCGTATAATCGCTTTTATTGCGGTGTTTATCGCCTATTCCGGAAATGCTTATGCAATCGGTATTCCGACGTTTTTCAAAAAATATTTGGCGGATGTGATGCGGACTTGGACCGTAGGTACGATTTCTAAAAAGAAAGCAACCAAATATTATAACAATGCAAAACTTGCGGAAGAAAATGCCGAACGCGGCAACAATATTGAATCTAACGCGATGTATTCTAAAATGGTCAATAATATGGACTGGGAAAGATTCGGTCGCGATCCGCTCGGTACGTTTCAGGATGCCAGCGAGAAAACAATGGATCAGGAGCTGCAGGAATACGCTCAAAAGCAAAAGAAGAAGGCCGAAGATTATATTGATAAAAAGAAAAATGAACGGAAAAAGAAACAAGCTGATAAAAAGAAGAAAACAACAGGAAACGAAAACGGTAAATCGGATAGCAAAAACGGAGAATATCGCGATCAGGTTTTCAAGTGGTTACAAAAGAACAGCGCAGCCGTTGCCACTACCGCCTCATCGGCAGCATCGGGTGACAGAGGCGGAGTTTGGAACGGCGTAGAGCAGGGTGTTCGCAACAATACCAAAAAGAAATAACTGGTGAGAACCGTAACAAAAAAGGAACCGTGTGATGATAAAGACAGATAAATTAATAAAAATATTGGTGGTTGTTCTGCTCGGGCTGATGTATAATCCGTCGGCATCCTTTGCCGAGGAGCCGGATGCGGACACGGATACATACCATTATCAAGCTAAGAGAAGAACCAAATCCGCCGAGCAAATCAGAGCCGAAGAAGAAGAGGAAGATAAAAAAGAAGAAGAAAATATCGACGATGTAAATTATGACAACACATATAATAAACTTCCGTTGCTTCCGGAGGCTATGGTTTTGCGCTGCAAGATGAATGCGCAGGATATTGCCGAAGATTTGTCTTTGTTGGATGAGTGTTTCAAAATAATTAAAAGGGCGGAAAATAACGCCAATGCAGCCATTAAAATGCAAGCCATTCATGATTTTGACGTTATAAACAATCAGGCTCTGACGGATTCGCTCGCCAATGCCAGTCTCAAGTTAATCAGCTCTTCAAACTACGAGGATGCGCAAAACAATTATGTCAACAGTACATTTATGTCGGGAACTCAACGTGAAACAGAAGTAGCCTTAGGCAATACGCAGGGTTTTCAAAATGACTTGTTGAACAATTATCGCGGGATACTCGCTGAAGAGCTTAAGCGCCGAGCGATTGAGGGAATCATGAATATAGACCCGTCGGCGATTCTGAACGAAGACGAATACAACGAAAGCAAACATGCAACACCATAAAGGAAAAAGGAACTGTGAGATGATAAATATGATTAGATTTATAAAAATATTTGTACTGGTCCTGTTCGGGCTGTTGTATAATTCATCGCTTTCCTTTGCCGATAGTGTGGAAACGGATACAACTACCAATAAGAGCGGCTCAATATCATCAGAAAAGACCACCGGTTATGCCATCGGCGGTTCCACCAGCGGCGGCGGTTCGGAACAACCGGGTACCGGGGATGAAGAAGATGAGGATGAAGACGACGCAGAAGATGAAGAAGAGGATGATGAAGAAGAGGATGACGAAAACGCAAATTACAGCAATCTCTTTCATGGCGGCGAGTTGTTCCCTCCGGCAATGGTGATTAAATGCAAAACAAATGCGGAAGATATGGCAAAAGAATTCAGTAAATTGGAGGAATGCATCAAACTCTATGTCAGAGATATGAACAGTTCCAATCCGGCCGCAAAATCACAAGGCATTAAAGATTTCAATACCCTGAATTATCAGTCATTAAGAGCCATGATGACTAATTCAATCGAAAAAATCAAAACAATGGCAAACTATAATGAAACGCAAAATAAATACACCGAAACCACCGGTTCGGCCAATACTCAGCGGGATACTACAGGAGGTTCGGCCAACAATCAGGCATTTTCGGTTAACTTAATCAATGATGTCAGAGATTTGTACGCCGAAGAGCTTAAGGCTATGGCGATTGCGGGAATTCAAAACATTGATCCGGCGGCTATTGCGGAAGAGGAAGAACAGGAAGAGGCCGGTACTACCGTTAAGGGTTCTGCTTCAACCGAAACCGATTACGGTACCGTAAGCTCGGAGACCGTAATCAATCCGGGTGGTGCAAGTTCCAACAGTCTTAATCCGTATATGGAATATTTCAAGACTGACTACAGTGCACCGAGCGGGAACGGTGATGGTGACGGCAATGGAGAAAACCCTGATGCAGATGCCAACGGTGACGGTAATGGAGATAATCCTGACGCAGACGGTAACGGAGACAATCCTGACGCAGACGGTAACGGAGATAATCCTGATGCAGACGCCAACGACGACGGGGGTAAGCCTGATGGAGAGGAACCGCAAGCAGAACCGGAACCGCAAGCAGAACCGGAACCTGAGCCGGAGCCGGAACCTGAGCCGGAGCCGGAGCCTGAACCTGCCGGAGTTGATACGTCCGGACTTGAAAATGAGGTTTTCAGACTTTCTAATTTAGATGATGAGGAACTTGCGCAAAATGCGGGTAACATCAACAGTTTGATAGCACAAGCCGAAGCAATTTTAAATAATCCGAATGCCACGAATCATGACAAAGCGGTGGCATACAGAGCCAAGCAGGATTTGGAATCTTTGCAAGGTGACATAAAGGACATATTAAATGGTAACTGATGAGGCAAACGGTATTAAAAAGGGCAAAGCAGAAGGGAGGATAAAATGAAGAAATACATATTGACATTTGTAGTGACCATCGGTCTGCTGTTGCCTAAAGATGCATTGGCAATGCTTGATTTTTTGAAAGATTTGGTGGAATTCCTCGAAAACTGTCAGGAACAAGTTACACGCGTGGTTGACGATTACAATAAATATCAAATGCAGTTGCAAGAATATACAACTACCATGGATAACGTTAAAAAATACAAAAAAATGGCACAAAAAGCTGTTGATACCGGAAGAAAGGTCAGACGTGTGGCGTCCGGAGATTATTCGGAATTCTTCAATACCAAACTCAGCAGTCTGCAGTGGCCGGGACTTGATGCCGCGTCCGATGCCGGTGAATATGTTACGCCGCAAGTCAAACGTCAGGTTGCGCTGTCTTATTTTAAGAAAAGACACACCAACAAGGATATTGAAACTACAGCTGCCAAAGATGAGGCAATGAACAATTTAGGCATTGATAACTTGGCGATTGATTATGCCAACGCGCTGTCAAAACGCAAAAATATGCTGGACGAGTTGGAGAAAGACTCAGATGACGAAGAAGATTCAGATGACGGAAAAGACGTTAATGAGTTAGAGCAAAAATACGGCGTTGTGAATCGTCGCGCCAATCACCGTTGGCAAGATATAGTAATGTTTGAGGCATCGCATATTTCCAATACGTTGAAACCTAAAGCCAACAATATTCGTGTTGACGATATGTCGGAAGTTATCGGTGAAGACGCCAAAGAGGCAGCTACCGAGTTGCAGAATCAGGGTGTGAGAATTCCGGAAAACGGTTCTAACGGATTTTTCAGAGACAATGTGACTGTCGGTGATGTTTATCGTTTGGCTACATCCGGTATAGACGCATTAAAACGTCAGGATTACTCATCAGCATTCAATTCCATGTCCGGCTTATATTCCGGCACCGGAAAGAGTGACCCTAAGGTAGAAGAAACATTGCGCAAGATTTCAAGCAAAATGTCTACAAGCGAGTATATTTATGATCGGGCTGAGGCCGGTGATTATGATAGTGTAATTGATAAAACCTATGACGAAGGTAAAGGCTATTATGACGAAATCAATAAAACAAAAAAAGAAAAGGAGAAAACCAATGATTAAAAATCTGAAAAATAAGGGAATACTCCTGTTTGTTATGTATCTTTGCGGAGCCGTTTGTCTTTATACGCCGCAGGCTCACGCCATAGCTTTTATTGATTCCATTTCGGGATTACTGATGGACTTGGGTAAAAAGATTATGAAAGATCAGAGCAACGAAGAAACAAGTACCAGCGGGCAATTAGAAGAACAAAACGCAAAAACCGTAAAGGCTGATGATAACGAAGGTAAAGAATTGTTTGATAACGTTCTTCGTGATACGGCAGATATCGCGCATGATGTGGCCAAAGGTCAATATATGGCCGGTGATTATTCGGCACAAGGTTTTATGGAGGCTTTTTCCAGTCAGTTGGGTGATTTAAGCAGAACCTATGACGACTGGGAAAGAAAGATGAACGATAAAATAGAGTCTGAAGAAAAAGCCAAAATGGATAAAAAATTTGAAATGCAAAAACAAATGGTGGTTTTACAATCGCAGCGTGATGCATTAAATGAATTGATTATGCAGGAATCTACGGAAGATCGTGTGGCTCAGCTGAATAAGTTGGATGAGGCTATTGCCGATTTGGCTAAGCAAATCAGAGAAAACGATGAAAAAGATGTAATGAACACCAGCGAAGTCAGAAAAGCTAAACGCGAGATGATGAAACTTGAGCAGAAAATGGAGTCGGTCTCGGCGAAGTATTCGGAACAAAATGTTGCCAATATGATGCAGACCGAGATGATGAAATTGTTCCAGACGGATCCGAATAAAGATGAAAAAGAAGCGTATTCCACCGTTATCAGCAAGCTGTTTTTGCAGGAAGATGAATCGCCGAATTCGGAAAATATCAGACGCATTATGAACGAACGTAAGCGCGAATATTATGACGCCGTTAAAAATGCACTGGAAACGGTGGTCAGCGCTAAAGACAGCATTGAACAAACCAACAAACGCAGCGAGGAGTGCACACAAATGGTTACGGAGCAGGCAGACGGTGTGTTGGGCTCGTTGGGTATTGCTCAATGTGTGGAAATGCAAAGAGCCATTGTGGCGGTAGGATATATGGAAATTTTGTTGGCGATGATTCAGTTGGATACTACGGCCGAAATGCAAAAATGGGATAACAAATATCAACTGCGTGATTATGAAAAAGATATCACGAAATTCAATTTAGACGACTACATGATGAAGAAAGATGATTGGAAAACATCGTGGCGAGATAAGGCCAGAGAAAGAATCAAAAATGGTTTGGCTCAACATTTCAGCGGATATTTTTAATCTGAGGAGGGTACAATGACAATGAGTAATTTGAAAAAATTTATCTTAGTTTTAATGATGAGTGCTCTCTTCAGAGGAGAGGCAACGGCTATGATGATGGATATGAACCCGTCAACTCCGGGGCCGTCACCGCAGGCAAATCTGACCGGTACGCCATCCGAATTGTCGTTGTTGACGAGCGCAATTAAGGAAATTAATAAGAATCGGCAGACGCTGAAGTCAATGACCGATATGACTCGAATTAAGCAGTTAGCCAAGAGTTATGCCTCTAAGTTGGGAAATACGGCGCTGAATATGCTCAAAGGCCAAAATTTCCAGAAAAACAAAAAGGTTATTACTTATTCGCGGACGATTGAGGATTGTAAGGAATATAAGGTTACCGATGAAAACGGCTCTATGCAGCTGGTTAAGGCCAACAATCCGTATTTGGTGAAAAAAGCGTTTGTAAACCTGTTTTTCCAATATCCGGATAAAAATAATCAGGCTAAATATGCGTACGAGCAAAAAGGTGAGCAACTTAAAATGGATACCACCATTGAAATGTTTATCACTGCCAAGGAGCTGCAGAAAAAGTTGGTGGGAAGAGAAATCGAACTGTTCGGGGCTCCGATTGTATTTCCGGATAAAGATCACAGCGAAGATGTCAGCGATATTGAAGAAAAGCTGAGCAGCGCTTCAATGGAGGATTTGGGGCTGGTTACGCAGTTACGCCTTTATGAAAGATGTCTGGTCGGGGATCAGTTCTGCGATATAATCGGGGTTACTTCCTGCGTCGGCAAGGGCGATTCCGGCGGTGATCGCGGTGGTCAGGTACAGTCCGGCGGGGGCAATAACAACGAAGATATGGCGTGCTTCTGGAACAGCGCCATCAAGGCTGAGAAGTTGTATGATACGATTATGCTCTACAACGAAATGTTGGTTGCCATGCTGGCACAATACCGCTCGGTTATGGGTATTTCTTCCATAGCTAAAATCAGAGAATATAAGAGTGAAGAAGAAAATAACAATGACCAAACGTCGGCATTGGAAGCTCCGTATCATCAAAACAATATCGTGGTTTCGCAAAAAATAACGGCAGATGCGATGTTTGCCGATATGACGGCGGCCGATCGTTTTGCGGAGAGAATGGATAAAAAATATAAGGATATGATGAAAGATCCGGCCAAAAACACCGGCGGCGATTTTGAGCGTGCAAACGGTGCCACAGGATATTCTCATATATTGGAAAGCCGCATGGAAAACTTTGCCGATCTGGAAAGCTTGGCCGCGGCGGAAGAATATGTACAGAAGGCTGAAACGATTCATAGTGCGTTGCAGCGATTGCCGACTTATGAAGATATATACAAACAACACGAATATATTAAAAGGATGCATGAAATCAGTCGTCAGATGGTGATGTATTCAAGCGAATGTGCCATGAGGATGTTGGAACCGTACTATGAAAGTCCGGAAGAGGCAATGTTTGGTGCCAATGACTGTTATGTTGCCCACAACGATGAGGGTGAGCCTAACGGTAAGATTGTTTGCCATACGATTAATCATAAGGCGTTTGAGCATCCGAAAACCAGCCTGGAAGAAGTTGCCTGTCGGGATTCATCAAGCGGAACCTGTTATATGGCCGATATTGATGAATATATCGACTCGCTGAGTGAAGAAGATCTGGATGAAAACGGCGAAGAAAAACCGTTGGAGAAACCGGTGTTGGTTGAGGCTCCTTCCAAGGGCGGTATCATGCAGTACTTAATTGATTTGTATCGCGTGGCCATTGACGGTAATGCCGTTTATGAATATGACAAAGATGTAAACGTCACGGTTGAATCTGCCAACGAAACCGAAAGTGCAGACTATTCTTCGCACCTCAATATTAAATCGGATGTAGAGAATCCGGAATTGGACGAGGGTAAAAACCGCGGTGCCAAATATATGAATATGTATGAAGTGCCGGAAGATGAGAATAATCCGGACGGTGGTGTTCCGCCGACAAATTATGATGAACCGGAAGATTCTTCCACCGTTTTCGTAACCGAACGGGATGACGACGAGGTTACGGATAAGGACGGATTTAATGATAAAAGAAAGGATATGGCGGAAAATCCGGGAGATTATGAGCGTGATCCGAGTGACAGAAGCTCACAGCCGCGTGCTCAGGATGATGCCGCTGCTGACGGATTGACCAATGATACGCAGGTTGAAAATCTGTTGCGTTGGACCATCGGTAAGGAAATAATGAGCGATATTGCACTCGATCTGCCTTGCGGTTTGAACACGGCAGGAGGCGAATGCTATCATGATCCGATTCACTTTGCCGAACCGAAAGCCAAATTTATTGTATGGAAAGATCAACGGGAATTTTATGATCAATATATCGACGGAAAATATGAAAATATAAAGCAATATATTGAGACGGCTCCGGCAATTATTTTGTTGTTGAACGTTGCCGAATCTTTAGGTATAGACGCGGGAATTGCCAACAAAATTTTAGATTTCTATGAAGAAGATGAAACCGGAAAAATTGAGGCCGTATTGCAAGAACAGGACGAAAGATTCAAAAAAGTTGATGAGGACTATCTTGATAAAATCAAGCCGTTGAATGAAGAAAGAGAAGAACTCGTTACCAGAAAAGATGAGCTGGGAAAAGAACTCAATAAGCAAAACGGTATTTTCAATCAGGCTCGGCGTGAATTGAAGGGTGCCGAATTGGCTAAAAGTAACTCGGACCACGGTAACGAATTCAACCGCAATATGTATGAGCAAGCCGGCAGAACCGATGTTGATGTCGATGCCATGCCGCAAACCAGGCAATACACGGAATTGACCGCAAATGCCGAAGCTCGCCGCGAAGAAGCCGAAAGACAAAAGACAAGATCCAAGGAACGAGCGGAAGAAATTGAAAGAGAGCTTGAAGATATTGAAGACAGACTTGAAGAAATTGATGATGAATTGGTGATATTGCGCCAGAGATACGTTAAAGATTTGAGTGATGCCGAATATATCGATATGACCAAAAGTGAGGATTTAACCTCCGGTATGCTCTCGGCCAGAAGTGATTTCAACCCGACTACCTTAACCATCGCCGGAGAAGAAATCGAAATGCCGGTTGTGCCGTTAGCCACGGAATTGATGAGTTGCGTTCGCGATAAGATGCTCGATATAATTAAAAAGCATGAAGAAAAATATCTTGAAACCATGCGCGGATATATGTATTCCATCAACAACTATGTCAAACCTAACTTAAATCCGATAAAGTCACCGTTGGTGTACCATCAGGAACTGATGAAGAAATTGACTAATTTAACGGCCGCTGATCTTGCGGGTTGTCCGGGGGTTGATGTTTTTGCCGGAGTTACGGGCGGAATCAACTTTTTTGCTCATACCTGCGGCGATGACGGAGAAAAATGTCTGAAAGCGCCGGTAGAGCTCGACCTTGAGAATAATGCGCAAGAATCCTGCAACAATATTATGGAACCGGATATGAACGGAGAGGGATATCTGAACCGCGATAATTTGGCATACTTTGTCGGCATGATCGGGCAACCGAAAGACCTGTTGGCACCGTATCCTCCGGGATGTCCGATAGGTGACGAAGGGATACCGCTGCGCGAAACGGTTCACTTCAACAGCGATGACTATTCATCCATCTCCAAGTATTTCCAAAGACGTGGACCATTCGGCCTGAAACAGGGCGATGAGGACGATGCCGAAGAAAATACGGATATGTATATCAGCCTTCGCTTGTTGCTCAAAGAGCTGCTTAGTGAGACTCCGGGTATGCAAATTACCTCAACGGATAATTACATCGGCGGCGTAGAGGGGGCAAAAACATCAATTATGCCGTATTTCTGGAAGTGGATTTTGAGCCCGCGTACATACATTCAGCGTAAGTTTGATTTAAGAAAGCTGATTGGTGTTCAAAACGGTACTTCCGAAGAAAGAGTGGTCGCCAAGCGCACACAACAAGAGCTTCGCCGCTCCGGTATGTATCCGTGCCGCTCTTATGAATATGATATGGAGGGCAAACCTACCCACAGAGTATTTTATGATAAATACGGTGTTTCTACCGGTGTTGAGGTTCAATACTTTGTTGATCTTGATCGCGAATTGCATTTCAGCATACCGCAAATGCCGCCTGAAAAATATACACGTGAAAATCCGTATATTATCGGCCGTATGAGTCAACATCCGGAATGGTTGCTTTATACATCGGTACCGTATAATTCCGAACACCCTGAAGAAACTCCTATCCCAGAAGTAATCAGAGGCGTCCGCGAGTGTTTGGCGGTTCAGGCACGGGTTGAAGATCCGGAAACCGGCGAAGGTTTGCGCGTGTTTGACCTTGAAACCGAGGCAGATATGGACAACCACACCTATGATTATGTCGGTCCGGGTGAAGGCGGCTATGCCGGCAGTGAATTGGGACAAATCTTTACCTATTACCGCAATAATGGGGATAAGATTATGGTTAAAGAACATAATGAAACCGCGTGCGAAGCAATCTGCGGTTCGAGTTCAATATGCCGCAGTATGGTTCCGGAATGTCAGGACGAAGTCTTAAACGACCCGTTACGCCTAACGTTTAACGCAATGCTTATTAAGTCCTTCTTTACCAACTACGAAGATTACGGTCGGGAAGGCCATGAAGAAGAAACGTCGTGGCAAAATAATGCAACTCGGGTTGCGTTGGATAAAAACCAGTTCGGAGATTTCTTGGATCAGGTTGAATCCATGCGCGTAACGGCCGATAATCTGCTCAATTCCGAGAAGAAGATGAGCAGTGTTCAGCACGATTTGGAAGAGTCCTTAAACATTCAGGAAGACGATCAACTCGCCAACGCATCCGGTGAGCAGGAAGACAGTCCGGACAGATTTGTGTTCGGTCCGGATTTCAAACTGATTAATGATCCGGAAAACGAAAACGATGACTATGATCGTCTGCGCAGAGCGTTGATTGAGCGCAAGATGTATTATCTTGATTCGGCTCTCTCGATTTTGCAAGATCTGCAATTTACGCAAACTTATACAACCGAAGACGGTTCTACGGTTTCGGGAGATGCCGTTGAAACGATTAAACGTCGTTTTCTCGACATATTGCGCCGCATTACGTTGTATAAGATAGACAGCGAAAATTGCGGCGGTTACGCCGACTGCGGTATCGAGGATTATCCGGGAGATTTGGTAACCATCGGCGGCGACGAAATCGAAGCTGATGAAAACGGTGAGTTCCATTTGGAGGGCAGTGAGATGCTCGAAAAAATGAAACAGGCTAAGGCCGACTGGGATATCATTGTTGAAACGGCCGCCGAACAAGATGCAGAACGTGAAAAGCGTCTGCGGAAGTTTGTTCGCCCGTATTGCACCTCGTATTGGCGTGTTTTCTAAAATTTAAGAAAGGGATATAAAAGTGGCTCAACTTGGAGACGGAACAAAGAAAATCTTAATAACCGATCGAAACCGGCAACCTGATACCGGCTATCAGCCTCAGTTTATTAAGGATATACGGCAGGAAACAACATCAAGCAAAGAAGTCTATTTCAGATGGCTTTCGCGATTGGTGATACTTTGTGCCATTATTTCCCTGACTTTCTTTTTGAGTTCGACTCTGGTGATCTTTCGGTTGGGTCGGGAGATTATCGTTGAGCCGCTTTTAATCATCAATCAAAAGGATTCGGAAACAATAGCGCGTTATGAGCCGATTGATAAAAAAATGCCGTCGGAAAAGCAACTTACCGAGATGTATATCAGACAGTATGTTTCTCTGCGCAACACGGTTATCAACGATGAGCAGGAAATGCGGACGCGTTGGGGGCCGGGCGGTATTGTGCAATATATGTCGGCGCCGGATGTTTATAAAGAATTTATCGGCGCAAACATGCAAACAATCGAAAAAATGTTTGATAACGAGTATTCCAGCGAGGTTTATATTGACAGAATCTATAAAGAAAGCGAGGAATCTCCGGCTTGGACCGTCTCGTTTACCATATTTAATCTTTCCCGAACTCGCAACGATTCCGGTTCTCTGACCTTAAAGACCATGCGCTACAAGGCTTCAGTTACTCCTGCGTATATTGAAGATCGCCGCCTTATGAAAGCGCGTTTGATAAATCCGATAGGGTTTACGGTCATAAAATATAATCAAAGCGAAATAAGAGAATAATTTGTTTAATCTATTTTAATCTTTTTATTTTATTATAATAGCCAGAGGAGTATCCGCATTTATCGGGTATCGCTTGAAAATGCCGGTATTTCCTTGTGTTGGGCGGAGTCTCAACAAACGCTGAAAATAAAATAGAGAGAAGAAAAATGTATAAAAAAATTTTGATTTTTGCTATATTTTTGATTCTGTCGGCATGCAGTTTGTTCGGTTCGTATTATGAACCGGAGGCTGTGGGAATCGGTAAAGACATCAACGAGTTAAAGCTGTCTCCGTGCGCTTGTATGCAGATTGATGTGATTAAAAACGTGCCTGATTGGTTTTGGGAAACAATTTAGACAGGATATGAATAAATGGCAGATCAGTTAGGGATAAACAATACGCAGCAAAAACTAATAGCTTCCGGTCAAAAACGTCCGGCGCAAAATACTCGTGCGTCCGTGCATCGCGATGTTACCAGAGAAGATGACAGTCTGGTTGTTAACGCAAGCGAAAAAAGATATTTATGGACGGCGCGTGCATTTGCAGTTGTAACGGCCATCAGTTTGTGCTGTAACCTGATTTTATTGCTGACGATTGCGCAAATTTTGCCGCTGTATCGCGTTGAGCCGTATTTGCTGACCTTATCCAATAAGGAGGAACAGGTCTACAATATTATACCGTACAGCCGCGATATGGAGGCAAAAAAATCAATTACGGAGACATTTATCAGACAATACGTCTTGCTGCGCACCACTTTGCTTTCGGATATAGAAGAAATGGAAGCTCGTTGGCAAAACGGCGGCGATTTGCAAAAAATGTCTTCTCCGATTGTGTATCAGGAATTTATGAGCGAAACCGGCCCGAAGCTGATGAAACGTATGAAAGAAGACGGCCTGACCAGTAATGTATCGATTATTACGGTAAATGAAATTTCGGATTCATTATGGCAGGTGGAATATAGTGTTGATTATTATTTGCCGTCGTCATATACGCCGAAAAAGATGAAATATCGCGCCAGTATGCGTGTTCAGTATATTCCGCAACGCGTTTCATATAAGGAAAGATTGAAAAATCCGGTCGGATTTACGGTGCTTTCTTATTCAATCAAACAAATAAAAGATTAGAGTTAGGATAAAAACATGAGAATGAGCGTTAAAACACTGATATTGATAATGATGGGAATATTACTTTCCGGTAACGTTTATGCCGCGGGTTTGGTCACCGACGACAGTCTGGACCAATCGGCCGATCAGGCTCAGGGAAATTATCAATCCATGAATCTCGGATATGCCGGTTTCGGTTCTATCGGTATGTTTCAGGAGGCATGGCAGGATCCTTTGCAAAATTTGGGCGAGGGACAAAGTAAACCGGCTTATTCTAAGTATTACTGGTCGCCGGACTTGGTATTGCCTATCAGATTACGTGAAGGTATGATTACATTGTTGAATTTTCCGGAATGGGAATTGATTGAACATGTGTTTGTCGGCGATACGGGAACTTTTGCCGGATACATCAATCCGCCTAACACGGTTATGTTGTATCCGAAACAGGGCGCAACCGTCGGCAACGATACCAACGTGATTGTTATCGGTCGCTCCGGCAACAAATATGTGTTTTATGCGCGCAGTGAAGGAATTAATACCGAAAGGATTACCAACTCCATCATAGATATTGATGTTGTCGGCGACGGCACATCGGGAGGTGGTCCCAGGGGTGGCGAGATAGCAGGCGGCAGCGGCCGTGTAAGCGCTGTGGGATTTGGTACCGGTGGTCTGGAAAAAACGGCAGATGCTACGTTTACTCGTCGGTTTTTGAAGGAAGATTGGTTGAAAAGTATACCGATGGATCCGGAAAAATTCCGCTTTGATATCGAAATATATGTGCCTAATCCGGATGATGTGATTATTGCCCCGGAACGCGCTTGGCATGATGATATTTTTACCTATATCGATTTGGGAGAAAAGGCTATTAATATGATACAGCGCCCGATTGTAACCATGATTATCGAACGCTCGGAAACACCTGTCGGTTTCAGAACCAAAGGTCCGAACAATCGGTTGATTATTGTTGAGGGCGTGGGCGATATGGTAATGCGCAGCGGCAAGCGAATGGTATGCTTGAAAATGCGTCGTTCCGATGAAGAAGGTACGCAATATGTAACCTATGCCGATACCAGCAATGAGTGGGATATCGCACCGGCTATTCCGGGTAAAGGCGGCAACAACGGGGCCGGCGGGAACGGTGCATCGGGTGCGTCCGGCGGTCAAAATCCGACCGGAGTAGGTTCCGGTAGCGCTGCGGGAGCCGGTGGAGCTAACGGAGGCGGTGTATACGTACCGAACGGTGCCAATGCAGAATCCGGCGGCGGTGTATATGTTCCGAACGGTGCCAACGCAGGCGGATATCCGGGAGATATTGATTGCAGCGGTATGGCGCAGTTGAGCACCATTGATAGCAGCAGGGGTAAGAATTTGCCTTCGCAATATCGCTATGGCAGCGGCTTTGAAGGACAAACCTCTGACAGTCTGTCGATAGAATTGGGTACGGATTCAAATGTCAACAATCTGGAAACGTTATGGCATGATTTATCCGGTCGCTATTCGTCACTTTTGAGCAATTATGAGCCGTTCTATTCGGTAGATACACCGGCGGACGGACAAGGCAAAGAGTTGTTCCACCTGCGGGTAGGTCCGGTCAAGAGTTTGGACAGCGGTGATGCCGTGTGCAGCCAACTCGGCAGAAACGGTGTATTTTGTAGTGTAGTCAGGGTGCAATAAATGAGTAAAGGTCCGTTAACAAGAGCAGACAAATATGTTAAGAAAACCGATAAAATCTTTTTATTTATCGGTATCATCTCCTTTTTGCTGTTCATATTTGTGCTTTTGTTGTTAACTTCGGGCGGCGAAGAAGAACAGCCGATAGCAAGGCTTGAAAATGACGGCATCGGTGCCGAAACGGCAATAGATGTTAAACCTACGGAAGTGCCGGATGATGTGGTATTTAACTCTCCGGATGAAGAGGATCGTCCTATAACCCTGTCGCCGCTTGAACTGAATATGGGCCAAATCGTTTTGGGTAACGAAGCTTCAAACGTTTTAACCATCGGCACCAACGGCAAACGCGAGATTCGTATTCTTTCGGTTGAACTCGAAGATGCTCCGTTTGAAGGTTTCAGTTATGATTCTTCTAATTGCCAGAACAAGGAATTGCGCGGCAAAGTAACCTGTATGGTAACCACCAAATGGGTCCCGACAATGGCAGCCAATGTTCAGAGTAACTTTAAAATCATCTGGCACGAAACCAACATTTCGGCGCAAAATGCCAAGCACGACGAGGTAACGGTGCGGGGTAGTGCGGTTACTAAGGAAAATTGTAATTATTGCGACACCGGTGATGCAAGCGGTTCCGGAGATGTGGCGGCAGACGGCGTGCGCTATGCCGTAGGGCCGGACGGTAAAATAATCGGAACCATAGGTGATGACGGAATTGTGCGTGATGCCAACGGTCGCGAAATCGGCCGCATTAATGCCGACGGTATGATTGTTGATGCCGAGGGTAATATTATAGGTGTTGCCTCAAACGGTAAGTTGATTATTGATGAAAACGGCAATGTTATCGGCTATGTTGATGCCAACGGTGTGGCTTATGATATGGACGGTAATGTTATCGGCAATATGCTGCCGGACGGCACAATTGTTGACAGCAGCGGAAAGATTATCGGTAAAGCGGTGGATTACGGTATCGCCGTTGATGCCAATGGCAATATCATCGGTAAGGTTTTGCCGGACGGAACGGTGGTTGATGCCGACGGTAATGTTATCGGCAGACTGGATGCCAACGGAAATGTGGTTGACGCTAACGGCAATATCATCGGTCGGGTGGCCAAGGCCGGCGAAGTTGTGCTCGATGAAAACGGCAATATTTTGGGTGTGGTTATGCCGAACGGAGATGTGGTTGACGCCGACGGTAACGTTATCGGGCGGATGAATGCCGACGGCACGATTACCGCACAGGAAAAAATAGGTAAGCGCGGCGGTCAGGCACAGATGGTGTATGACGAAAACGGTAATATCATCGGTTATGTTGACCAAAACGGTATGGTGCGCGACTTTAACGGCAATATCATCGGCAAGGTAGATGAAAACGGTAACGTAATTGATAAAAACGGCAAGATTATCGGTCATGTCAGCGATGAATGGCGTGATTTGGCACTGGATAACGACGGCAATGTTATCGGTTATATTGATGAAGACAATATGGTACATGATGCCAACGGTAATATTATCGGCTATGTCGACGAAAACGGCAATATTATAGGCAATAAGCCTAAAATTAACGTGGTCGGCACGGTTGGCGGTAAAGTTAAATTGGTGGTCGACGAAAACGGTAATGTCATCGGCTATATTGATGAAGACGGGATAGCTCACGATCTGAACGGTTCGGTTATCGGCCATGTTGATGAAAACGGTAATGTTATTGATGAAAACGGTAATATCATCGGATATCAACGCGATTTGGCCGTAGATGATCAGGGTAACGCCATCGGTTATATTGATAACGATGGCAATGTTTATGACTTTGACGGTAATATTATCGGGCATATGGATGAAAACGGTAATATTATCGATGAAAACGGTAATGTAATCGGCCGCAAGGGTGAAATGCGCATTGCTTTGGATAAAGACGGCAACGTTATAGGTTTTGTTGATGAAAACGGCGTGGCACACGATTTTGACGGAGCTTTTCTCGGAACGGTAGATGAAAACGGTCAAATTATTCGCAAAGATTATTCCGGTGATGTCATCGGACACGTCAGTGAAACCAAAGAACTGGTACTCGATGAAAACGGCAACGTTATAGGATTTCTCGATGATGACGGTAATTTGATTGATTTTAACGGCAACCGCGTCGGTCATGTCGATGAAAACGGGAATATTGTCGATGGTGCGGGTAATATCATCGGTCGTCACGGCGACAGAGCGGCATTGGCAACCGATTCCGAAGGCAATGTGGTCGGCTATGTAGATAAAAACGGTTTGGTACGCAAAGGCAAGGATATTGTAGGAATCGTCGATCCTAACGGTAATGTTCGGACTATCGGCCGTCGGGTTATCGGCGGAATTATCGATAAGCAATGGCTGCCGATTACGCCGGCCGGAGAATTGCTCGGTGTTATCAATAATCGCGGCGAAATCGTTAACCAACAGAAAGTTGTGGGCAAAATGCGGCCGAACGGCTTAGCTACCGATATGTCCGGCGCTAAAATTTTAGCCAAAGGGGTTAAGCAGGGTTATATCGTGAATTGGGGCTGCGATTACAGCTTGAAGCTCGATAAGGACGGTGTGGTGCGCCGCGACGGTCAGGAAACCGGCTATAAAGTATATCCGGACGGCACGGTATGGACGCCGGAAGGTATGTTTGCCGGTCGCGCCATGATGACGGGAAGTGTTTATGATAACGATTGTTCGTACATCGGTGAAGCGGCGGCTGACGGGTATGTGCGTGACAGCAACAATCAGGAAGTCGGTTGCATAAATCCGGACGGCACGGTTTTGGATTTGGAAGAGCCTCGCATTAAAGGACATTTGGTAAACCGCAGCTTTGTTATTTCGGCTACAACATGGAAACCGATAGGTATTTTGGATGAAAGCGGTTTGGTTCGTGATAAGTTGGGTGAGGCGGTAGGTTGTGCCGATTCTTTAGGCGATGTTTATGACGCTGATGCGGCATATATCGGTAAAGTCGCCGACGTAAAACAGGTTTACGGTTTTGACGGCAAGCCGCTCGGCGAGGTAAGTAAAACCGGTTCGGTTGATTTGGCGGACGGCCGTTCGGCGTATGTCAGCATTAACAATTTGGTGATGGATCGCAACAATAAAATCTATGGTTTTGCCGTACCGGAAATCAATATTTTCTATGATTCTACCGGTCGCAGAATCGGTCATCTGTTTGCCGACGGTTTGGTATATGATCCGTCAGGCGCGGTGGTAGACGGTATTAACAGCGGCGATATCGGATATTATAACGGCATAATAGCCAAGGTTGTTCGACCGTTGTATGTTGTGGATACTTTGGGTAATGCCATCGGCAGAGTAAATTACGATTTATCGGTGGTTGATTATAAAGGTGCCCGAATCGGCAGGGTTAATGCCAAAGGACAAATGTTTGATGACGGCGGTCGTTTGGTCGGCGGTGTGGTTAAACAGGGCGGTGTTCGCAGTTATGACGGCGCTTTCTTGGGTTATGTCGTTTCAACCGGTAAAGTGATTGAATTGGAGAATATTAAGGACGGCTCGTCACGTAAATATCGTCGCGGCGAAGTAACCGGTAATGTTACGCCGGACGGATTTATTATTCATGAAGATAAAATTGTGGGAGAGGTCTTGCCGGAGAGTGTAATGCTTGATGTTTACGGCAATCCGGTGGGGCTGACCAACAGCTTCGGTATGATTATCGGCAACAACCGCAAAGATATTACCGCTTTGCTGCCGGGCGGAGGTAACAACAGCAATTTGGTGGCGATGCAATATGGTGCCGTAATCAATTCTGCCGGCGAAGTTATAGGTACGGCGGCAATGAACGGCGAATATTTGGATACCAAGCATATTATGGCGGGGAAAGCCATGCCTGATGGTAAAGTTATCAGCACGACCGGTAAGTTTTTGGGTGAAGTTATCAGCGGCGATATCGTAATCGGCAACGACGATCTGATTAAAGGTACGGTCGGTTTTGACGGCAAAGTTTTCCATAACGGTAATATTATCGGCAAAATTCTGACGGACGGTTTGGCTATGGATACGCAAAACAACATTATCGGTCACGTATATGTCATCGGCAATACAATTTTATCCGATACCGGTGAATATGTCGGCAGATTATCAGCAAACGGACGCGTTATTTCCGGCCAAAACAATGAAATCGGATATCTTAAGAGTAACGGCTCTTTTGTTGACGCCGATAAAAATGTGTCGGGATACAGCTTGCCGGAAGTGGCTCGGAATAGGAGGAATTAATAATGTTGAGAATAGTACGGAACATCAAAAATATATTATTCTTAGCAGCTCTCCTTCTGCCGTGGCGCGGCTACGCGGCGGAAATCACCGCTATTGACTTTAACGGTAATATCATCGGTCAGGTTATTTCAACCGGTATGGTTATCAATCCGGACGGAGATAATATCGGTACGATTACGGCGGACAGTTTGATTATAAATTCCGGCGGTACGATAATCGGCGGTGTGGTGCCGCAAGGTATTGTCATCGGGTTGGATAACCGGTTGCTCGGAAAAATTTATGCCGACGGCGTGGTACGCAGTTTGAGCGGCAAAACCCTCGGTAAGGCTTTGCCTAACGGTTTGGTTATTGACGATATGTCAAACATTATCGGTGCGATTTTATATCCGGGCATTATTTATTCGCCAAACGGCGAGGCAATCGGTCGGCTAACCGGCGGCGGCGAATATACCAAGTTGGAAGGCCAGCATATAGGCTTTGTTTCGGCCAACGGTTATGCTTATCGCAAATCGGGCGAAGATTATGTCTTAGACGGCAAGTTGATGTCATCTAAAATGGTGGTTTCGGTTGCAGGCAAGTTTTTAGGCAGTATTGCTCCTACCGGACAGATTATTGATTTTGAAGGCAAGGCCATCGGCAAAATTCATGCCAACGGCTATGCCTATGACGCACAGGATAAGGTAATCGGCAGCATTATTTCCACCAGTTACGCTTTTTCGCAGGCCGGCAGTTATATGGGTATTGTTGGATATAACGGCGAAGTTAAATCCGGCGAAAAAGTTGTGGCCAGATATCGCGCCGACGGCAACTTGGTGCGCGATACGGGGGATGTTGTCGGTTTTGCGGTCGAAATATCGGCCACTGCCAATGATAATTATGGAAAATATTTAGGATATATCGTGCCGGACGGCAATATCGTTCACGGCGGTAAAGTTGTCGGCCATGTCGGCGCTAAAGGTTATGTTTATAACGATAAAGGCAATAAAATCGGTGAATTGGTTAAAACCGGTCCGATTTTCGACAGCTTGGCGCGCCTTAAAGGTCAAAGTATGAAAAACGGTCGAGTGATTTCTTTAGGCGGCGGCAATATCGGTCAGATGTCCGGTTCTTGGGCTTATGATGCCAACGGTACGCTTTTGGGCGGTACCGTAAATGATATGATTGCCCTTGACGGCAGCAAGTTTATCGGAATCTCCAATATAGATGCGGGAATCACCGAAGGGGCAACCAATGCACGCATTTCACCGTTTGGCTATGTAATCGGTGCGGACGGCAAAATTATGGGTTCCGGCTATGCGTTGTCGGCGGTATACGGTTCGGACGGAGTGTTATATTCGTATATTGACCCGAACGGTGGGTTGTATCGACCGACAAGCAACAATTTCCTGAGCGGTTCGGGTATTGTTTATGACGACCGGAATTTTATCGGTGAAGTCTTAAATCCGCGCTATGCGTTGGATTATAACGGCAAGCCGCTCGGCAAATTTGCCAACAGTAACCTGATTTTGAACAATAAGAATGAGGTAGCTTATAAGGTTATTCCGGGCGGGTATGTTGTAGAAACCAAAGATAAATTATCTCCGATGACAACGCCGATTAAAGGTTTTGGCGGCAATAAGATCGTGGCTTTGAACACCGGTGGCGATTTAATCGGTTATGCCGACAGCGAAGGGCGCGTTATCGGCACTAACGGCGAAGTGGTCGGTCAGGTTTTGTATAACGAATATGTGGCCGATAACAATAAGATTGTGAACGGTAAATTGGTGCCGTTTGCCACGGTGGTTAATGATAAATGCGCAATTATCGGTATGGTTGACGGCAAAGGCGATGTGATTGACCATCACGACGTTATCAGCGGCCATATTTTGCCGAACGGACAGGCGATTTCCGATGTCGGTAACTATATCGGTTACACGGTTGAGCAACATGGTTTAATTGATTATAACGGCAACTTCAGCGGCACGGTCAGCGGCGCTACGGGTAGAGATTTAAGCGGCAAAATCATCGGTTGTGTCAACCGTCAGGGTATAATTATCGATGAAGAACATCATCAGCGCTACGGCGTTATTTTGCCGGAACCGGTAATGGATTTTGAAAATCAGTTATTCGGCCACGTTTTAGCCAATGGTAAGGTCGTCAATGTTGAAGATAAAACAATCGGTTATATGCAGCCGAACGGCAACGTTGTTTCCTCCTCCAAAAGAACTTTGGGTAATGTAATGCGCTATAAAGTGGCATATTCCGACTCCAATGAGTTCTTGGGAATGGTTGACAGTGCCGGTTTGGTTAAAAATACCAGAGGTAAAATTGTCGGTAAAGTTAACTTCGACGGTAGTGTTGAAAATAACGGCGATAATATCGGTTATGCCCTGTATGACTTTTATGTTTATGATGAAAACTTTATCGTTTACGGCTATTTAACCAAAGACGGCACAGTGTTAAGCATGGTCGGAAGCCGGTTAGGCAAACTTGACAGAGGCTTTGTTATTGACCGCAGAGGTGATGTGGTAGCCCGCGGCAACCGTGATTATTGGGTCAGAGACGTAAGTCATAATGTAGTCGGTGAGTTACAGATGAGCGGAACGGTCGTCAGCACGGAAGGTGTAAATATCGGTTATTTGAAGGATGGCGGAGTGATTCATGATGCCGATGAAAATGAAATTGCCGTCGCAACCCGCTATCAATATTATGTTCCGTCACATGTTGAGACAGTACAGCCGCAAAAACCGGTAACCCCGAGGATAAACGATTATGAGGAGCCGGAAGAAGAAACCGATGTATCAACCTCGGAACCGCGCAAACGACACAGAACCAAATACGGCGAACAAAATCTCGGTATTGCCATCAGTCCGGAGGGCGATTATCTCGGCTACATCGATTTGGATGGAAACGTTATCAATAATCAGGGTGAAGTTATCGGCTATACGCAGCCTGACGGTACGGTGGTGGATATAAACTATAACCCGATAGGTATGGTTGCCGATAAAGCGGCGCCTCCGACACAAATGTTTGTTCCGGCCGGTGCCTATGAAAACAAAGAGAAACCGCAGGTCGGTCCGGACGGAGGTCATGGTCCGGGAGGTCGTTATGATCCGCAGCGCGCGGCCGTATTGCAAGGAATGCAAAGGATTCGTCGTGCCAATATTGCTGTCGGCGAACTGAAGAGCATCGGCAAATATAATCCGTCTACCTTTACCGGATATGAAGAAGATGGTTGGGACGGCGGCCCTTCAGGCAACCAGATATCTTCGTGGCGTGTTGATATGAGTGAGATGATTTTGGAGGATAAGGGTATTCCGGCCGTTATGGCACGCTCGGTTTATGCATCGGATGGTATGGGCGAAAATATTCCGCTTACGGCAATTGTTGAACGCAACGTATTTGCCGAAGAAGGTCGCAACATAATTATTCCGGCCGGTTCGCGTGTTATCGGTAGTTTGGACACTGATGTAAGCGATGTCGGCGGTGAAAGCGGCGGTGCGGTTAAAATTAACATTACGTGGCGTCGTCTCATTCGTCCGGATGGTTCTCAATGGCGGTTTAATGCACAAACGGCCGACGCACAGGGACGTGCCGGTGCTATCGGCTATCTTGATGAACAATTGCTGAAACGCTATACTTTCCCGCTTGTTTCAACTACATTACAGGGATTGGTTAATATTGCTTTGGCTGAGGGTGACGGTTCAACATCTACCACCAATGCCAACGGTACTACCACCACTCAGGATGCGCGCAGTGCCGCGGCTGAAGATGCTCGTAAACAGGTCAATAGCCGTATCAGCCAAATCATCAGCGAAATTATGAAAAAGAAAGAAGCTATTAAATCGGTTACATATATTCCGGCCGGTACGCGCATTATTATTTATCCGAATCAGGATTTGTGGCTGAACAGCGTTAAACGCGATAAAAACCGCGGAATGGGGGACGGTATGGATGATGAAGAAAAAGCCAAAGTCTTCTCTGACGGCTCTTCGGACGGAGATGAAGACGGCTCTGCCGAAGTTACCTATGACGGCAGTCAGGGTAATGTACAGCCGGCAACACCTCCGGGAACGGGGCCGCAACCGCAGCCGCAGCCGATTACCTATCAACCGCAACCGCAGCCGACACAACAACCGGCTCCGTCGATTGATAGCGGAACCTCCGGCAGTAACGTACCGGAGCTATTGTAGGAGGAAGGCCATGAGTGATTTTTCGGTATTGGAATCAGTATTAAGACCTTTATCCTATTGGTATAATCAGGATAACTTGGAGGAAGTGGCAATCAATCGTTCCGGCCAAATTTGGCTCAGAATGCGCGGTAAACGTGCCTATCCTTGGGTTATGTATAAAGATCCGAAGCTGTCAAAAGAATATTTAACGGATTTGCTGTATATTATTGCAAATACCTATGAATTGAGTTTTGATCCGCTTCAAGGTTCTCCGTTGGTTTACGCGACCATCCCCGGAGACCACCGTTTTTCCGCAATCTGCGGGAGGAATGTTATGTACGATGAAGATGATTTAACCGGCGGTATTGCCTTGGCTATTCGTCTTCACGCAGATGACGTCGCTTTCGGTCTCGAAGATTACGGAATGAAACAGGGGCAAGCCCTAATGAAGCTTAATCCGCTTAAAGATATTAAGGTTCCGGACGATGCTTATGAAAGGCTGCTCCTGTATATAAAGCGAGGTGAGCACATTTTGGTATCTGGTGCAACATCAACCGGTAAAACTACTTTTTTAAATAATTTGCTGAAAATTTTGGATATTCACAAACGAATTATTACGGTTGAAGATACTCGAGAGTTGATTGTTCCACATCCCAATCGTGTTCACCTCGTGATGTCGCGTACCGATCAGACCAACAGTATTGACTATTCGAGAATTATCGACTTGGTGGTTCGTTTTACGCCTGATGCGATTATCGGCGGCGAAATTTCTACCAGTAACGCCAGCGGTATTTGGCAGCTGATGGGTTCCGGTCACGACAACTGTTTTGCCACCATCCACGCCGAAAGTTCACAAGAGGCCTATTTGCAATTTATCAAACGTATTATGGCCTCAACCAACGGTGCCGTCAATGTGGAACAAACGCTTGACGAGATGAAACGTAAACTGCATGTGGTGCAAATTCAACGTATGGGCAACCAACGCGCCATTACCGAAGTTACTTAGTCTTTCCGATAGATAAAATATGTATTAAATTTATTTCCGAACGAAACGGTTTGTTGCGGCGGCCAGTTCGGACACGGAAAACGGCATGAATAAACACAGGCGCCCGATTTAAGCTCATTTTGCAGACGCGGTTCGAGGCGGTTCATGATTTTTTGCATCAAAAAACAATACACAACATCGGCTTGCGAAATGTCTGTCGTAAAAATGTCACCGCGTTCAAATTTAAGATTCGGCAGATTATAAGCCCGCAAGGTACTGATTATGTACGGCAAAAAAGCGCGCTCAATCCCGATAAAACGGTGCTGCGGAAAACGCTTGGCCAGCGGCACGAGAAGAGTTCCCCAACCGCTGCCTAAATCCATAAGTACCATGTTTTTGCGGCTCTCTAAAAAAGTGCAAATATCGGCTAAAACTTTTTCTTTAAGCCGACCCGATGACGGAACCGGAGGCGGATAACGCATAAATCCGGAGGATATAAAAAAATAAATGGCAACAACGCTGAGCACCAACACCGAACACATTACCAATAACAAAGCTATCAACAAGAAATATAAACCGATTTCAGCCATGCTATCCTCTTTTATGATTGCGCAAAAAACGAACAAATTTCAGCCTTAAGCGCTTCAAGACCCGTTTTTTTCTCTGAGCTGGTGGCAATGATGTCCGGCAGAGCCGCGGCGTGCTTCTCCAATTCTTGCGATGTTTTGGTAAGCGTCTTATTTAACTCCGTTGCGGATATTTTATCGGCTTTAGTCAGGATAATCTGATACGAAACCGCCGCCTCATCGAGCATTTTCATAATTTCGAGATCTTCTTTTTTTATGCCGTGACGTGAATCAATCAATACAAAAACACGGCGCAAATTCGGTCTCCCGCGCAGATATGTTTTCAACACTGCTTGCCACTGCTTAACCAATTTTTCCGGAGCCTTGGCATAACCATACCCAGGTAAATCCACTAAATACAGCTTGTTATCAAAATTAAAAAAGTTTAATTGTTGGGTTCGTCCCGGAGTAGATGAGGTTTTAGCCAATTTCTTTTGATTGAATAAGGCATTAATCAAACTCGATTTACCCACATTGGAGCGACCGGCAAACGCAACTTCGTCATAAACATCGTCCGGCAGCTGTTCTAAACGCGCCACACTGAGCATAAACGATATCGGACGCATAAACTGCGCTTCGGCCTCGGCAAGCTGCTGTGCGGTGAATTTTTCCGCCATCATTTGACTCCGTTCTTATACATAATGATTTTTTGCTGAATGAGTGACAGAATGTTGTTCAAAATCCAGTAAATCACCAACCCGACCGCAAAATGGGCAAACATAATCGTGAACAAAATCGGCATCAAAGCAAACATGCGCGCCTGATCTTTGTTGGTAGGTTTCGGGTTGAGTTGGTTTTGGATAAACATGGTTAAACCGTAAATCAGCGGCCAAACACCTATATCAATTGCCGACGGAACATAAATATGCGCCCAAGTCGAAATGGTCAGCGGGTCCGGCGCCGACAGGTCTTTTACCCAGCCGATAAACGGTGCGTGGCGAATCTCAATGGCAATATTCAGCACCTTAAACAGCGAAAAGAAAATCGGAATTTGAATAAACATCGGCAAACATCCCGCCGCCGGATTTACTTTTTCTTTTTTATACAGCTCCATGGTGGCGCGTTGCAAAGCCATTTTATCGTCTTTATACATTGCCTGCAATGCCATCATCTTCGGCTGAATCTTCTTCATTTTCGACATATTGTCATACGATTTGTGAGCAAGCGGGAACATCGAAAGTCGCAAAATCGCCGCAAACAACAAAATCGCCCAACCCATATTGCCGATAAGGCCGTAGAGAAAATCCAATACATAGAAAAACGGCTTGGTCAGAAAATAATACCATCCGAAATCGATATTCAAATCAAACTTTTTGATGTTGTCGGCATACTTATCCAACAGTTTAATCTCTTTGGCACCGGCATATAATTGCGTTTTAACTTCGGCCGAAGCACCGGAGGCAATTTGCAGCGGTTGTCCTTTGTAATCCAGCTGATAGAGGCCGTCTTTAACCTTACGCAGATTAATTTTGGCGGTGGCGCTGTCATTAAAAATAAACGAGCCGAACCAATATTTATCGGAAAAAGACACCCATCCGCCGGTTGTTTCAAATTCTTGCGGTTCATCTTTGATGTTGCCGTAGCGAATTTCTTTGAGCTTATCGTTCAAAACTCCGACGAAACCTTCGTGTACCACACTGCGAGTTTTGGTGCTCTCGTCAATGCGCTTGCTGAACAGTCCGTATGGCAATAAAGTTACGGTTTTTCCGGAGTTGTTCTCGATTTTTTGTGTAACCGAAAACAGATAATGGTCATCAACGGAAATTTGATTAATGAATTTAAGTCCTTGCCCGTTATTCCACTCGAGCGTCACCGGCGTATCGGGAGTCAACTCGGTATTTCCGACCACCGTCCATACGGATTCGGCATTCGGAACCCGAACTTCGGCATCGGTAGAAAGCCAGCCGTAATCGGCAAAAAACGAGGATTCGGTCTTGGCCGGAAGCAAAAGGGATACATTTGGGCTGTTGTCTTCAAGCGTTTCTTTATATTTTAAGAGGGTAAGATTATCAAACCGCGCTCCTTTCAGGCGGATGGAACCGCTCAAAACGTCGTTTTTAAGCGCCAAACGAGCATCTTGATCTATTGCTTCTTCGGCTGATAAAAACTGAGCTTCCTCCGGTTCTGCAACTGCATCTTGTGCGGCGATCGCTTCGGGATTATCCGTTGCTGTCACCACAACTTCTTTATCCGGTGCGGTCGGGACCGCCGGTTTCGGAAAAAAGTAGTTTACGCCCACAACAACGAGGGCAGATAAGATAATGGCGGCATATAAACTTTTAAGATCTTCGTTCATTAAACCAAACTCCTACAAATTAAACACTATTCTTCTAAAGGATATCGTATTGAAAATCAAGCGTTTATCACAACTTATGCTTGCCTTCTTTTGCCGGCACCGGATCATAACCCGAGCCGCCCCACGGATGACAGCGGCAGATGCGTTTGATTCCGAGCCAGATACCTTTGATAATACCATGCGTTTTGATGGCCTCTATCATATATTGCGAGCAAGTCGGCTGATAGCGGCATACGCCCGGACACAACGGTGAGATAAAAATCTGATAAAATTTAATCAATGCAATCGGCAGTTTTTTCATTACCGGCCTCATCGTTTGTGATTTCTTCGCTCGGTTGCGGGGCAGTAAAAGCTTTGTTGATTTTTTTAAACGCCCGAATAATGTCGGTACGCAAATTTTCAAACGGGCAACAATAAGTTTCATAACGCCCCACCAAAACATAATCGGTGTCGGGCAGAGCATATTTTTCATAAATTTCACGAACAACCGCCCTCAAGCGCCGTTTGGTACGATTACGGATATGGGCTTTGCCGAGTCTTTTGGTGGCAGTAAAACCGATTCGCGCCGGATTTTGCGGCGTATCAAAAACAGTATGAGCCGCTTGCAACAAGACGTTATGAAAAATAACGGTTTCGGCTTTAGCGGCTCTTAAAAAATCTTTTCGCTTCTTGATAATCGGAAAGCTGCTCATGGCAATCCATTAAGCAGAAATTCTTTTACGACCTCTCGCTCTGCGGGCAGATAAAACTTTGCGTCCGTTAGCGGTAGCCATACGTGCTCTGAAGCCATGGCGGCGTGCACGCACGATTTTACTCGGTTGATATGTTCTTTTCATGTTAATTCTCCGGTTAGTTATTAGTTATTTAAAATCCGCACTTTTGGCGGACTCTCGGTTAATTTTTCGTTATCCTTATAACGGCATAAATTTGATAAGTCAACAAAAAAATCACCATCTTTGCGGAAAATATATGTCAGGATAACAAGTTATGCTGCGGGAAACACGTTGACAAATATGGGCAAATGGTGTACAATGCAACCGAAATAAACAACGGAGGTAAAGAATGGTTACCAGAAATGATCTTGTTACAGCCCTCAAAGACGTGAAGTACAATAAAAGGGAAATGCTTAATGTTATCAAAACTTTCAATGATGAAATAGATGTTTTGATATCGGCTAAAGACCAAGAAGGCCAACCGCTGTTTAAGGCCATAGAAATTGACGATGTTTTACACCATTGTTATCGTATGCAGTCTTTTAAGGCGGAAACTCTCTCGGAAATGTTGGAGAATCCGCAGGTGGTCGAGCGAATTACACAAGGCGGTAATCGGGCTTATGAATTCGGCCAGTTGTTGGGGTATGTTGCACATGATTATTCCGGAGGTACATCGCTCGGACCGATGTCATTCGGCGACTGTTCACGTAATTATTGATGAAACTCTATCACTACGCACCCAAAGAAAATACCGTTTTGGAACGCGGCTTGCTGGCAATTTGCAAAGCGCCGCGTGATTTGCGGGCTTATGCGCACCGTGCCGGCTCCCAAAATCGTGATGAGATTATGGCGTGGCTTGATAAAACTTTTGCCGGTCGTTCTCGAGCGATTTCGTGCTTAACTGAGCCGATAAAATGGCAGGGCAATGATCCGGTTTTGAAAGCGATTGTTGACCGCTCGACGTTATTCTCATTTGAATTGGAAGATTTGTTGCAAGCCGGTTTGGTTGAAGCAATTTGGTGCAAAAGCGGCTCCGATGCCGGCGGTTACAACGAAATATTTTATCGGATTCGGCCGGATGAAATAGATCTTGCACCGCTGACTTGGGAAAAAGTCGATGCCGCCAAAGATTTGCTCTACGCGGTGGTGCGACACTATCTGATTGTCCTTAAAGACGGCGTAATTCCGCCGGAATATTTGAGCCGAGAAGAATAAAAAAACGCTTGCCGAATTTACGGAGAAAAATCGTCCGCAACCGGTGCGCGGGGGCGATACGCTGCTTTTGGATTATCGTCATCGTGCCACGATAGATGAGGACGGCTGTTTGCAAGAATTTAAGTATAAAAACGCCGACGGTAAGATGATATCCGCAAGCTTCAAACTTTCACAGGCAGAACCGCCGCTGATTTTATTGACCGACGGCACCCGTATATCGTTGCAAAACGGGAGTATGAAAATTATGCATGGCGATATGACACTCAGTTATGATAACCGGCAGGAATTTGCCGTCGGGTATGACCAAGGGCAGATGGTGCCGCCGCAGTTATATAAGGGCATCAACGGTCGTTAAATCGGGAAACAATAAAAAACCGCGGCATTTGTACCGCGGCTTAAATTTCATAAATCAACGTTATCTTCTGTCACCGAAAATGCGCAACAAGTACATAAACAGGTTGATAAAATCAAGATACAGGCTGAGTGCACCGGAAATGGCATAACGCGCCGTAGCATCGTCGGAACCCTCGGCGTAATAATACATCTGTTTAATGCGCTGAGCGTCAAACGCGGTCAGACCTACAAAGATGGCTACTCCGATATACGACAAAGCCCAATACAGTGCCGAACTCTGCATAAAAATGTTGACAATCGAGGCCACAATCAGCCCGATTAAGCCCATAAACAGAAAACTGCGAAACTTGGTTAAATCACGATTCGTTGTATATCCGTAAAGGCTCAGAGCGCCGAATGTTCCGGCCGTAATCAAAAATACGCGCGTCAAGCTGTATCCGGTGTATGCTATACATATCCACGTCAAAGACGCGCCCATCAGCGCCGAAAACAGCCAAAAAGTAAATTGCGTGGCCGCCAAACTTTTGTTGGCCGCAATATAGTTAAAAGCAAAAATCAAAATCAGCGGCGAAAAAGTTACCAACCAACCGAGCCCCGTCATTCCTTGTGTTGCCGGATTATACAGCAGACCCAACAACGCCGGAGACGATGCAAACAGGTACGCCACCAGTGCGGTGACAAGCAGGCCTCCGCCCATGTAGTTAAACACTTTAATCATATATTGCCGCAAGCCCTGATCAACATAAGTTTCACTGCGATTCAGTACTTCTACTGCCGGCTTGTGCTGATATTCGTTCATATCCATTTTACTCTCCTTAAAATAATATCTGAGATAAATATAGGTTTTTTGAAGTTAAAAATCAATAAATAATCTATACAAATCGGAAAAATGTTGTTATAAAGCGTATGTAAAGGAAAAAATGATGTACAGCGAGCGGTTTCGGCAATTTATAGAAATGTGGCAGAAAGATTTTGCAATCGAACGCAGCATGAATGAAAAAGTCTGCGTTGATCGTGACGGCAATCCGATTCCGTGGTATACTTATCCGGCGATTGAATATATTTCGCAGTTTGATTACAGCAATAAGAAAGTGTTTGAATACGGCACCGGTTATTCGTCGATGTATTGGGCAAAGCGGGCACAAAAGGTCGTGAGCATTGAGGATAAGCCGGAGTGGTATGAAAAATTTTGCCGAGAATTTGCCGCTCCCAACTGGCAAATGCGCTATTGCGATGAAAAGCAAGGCTATGAAGATATGATTTTTGCCGATAACGAAAAATACGATGTAATCGTTATTGACGGCAAACGCCGCGCCGAATGTGCCGCTTGTGCGGTTAAGGCTCTGAACGGAGGCGGTATGATTATATTGGATGACAGCGACCGCATTAATACCAGTTTGGAATATGCCGGCGCCGTTAAAAATCTGCGGGCGGCGAACCTTTTGCAGGTGGATTTTTACGGATTTTGCCCGATGAACAATTACACCAAAGCCACTTCGATTTTCTTTTCGCGTGACTTTGATTTTGAGTCGCTGTATACGGTGCAACCGATTAACGGGCTCGGCAATATTTGGTCAATGAGCCGCAAAGAGCGCAAGCAGTTTTTCAAAAAACAGGAATGGCCGCTGGAAGAAGATGCAAAATAAACTTTTTCATCTTTCACCTCTGCACGCATTTTTATAATAACAGTTAAAATATGATAAAATAATGCCGGAATACGAAAAAAGCAAACGCCCGATTTATTTTCGGGCGTTTGAATAAACACTACAACTTGGTGAAGTGAATTTTCTTTTTTTGTGCGGAGCGTTTGGCTTGGCGCTCAGCTTTCTTTTTGCGGTCTTCGGCACACTTTTTTTCAGCTTCAGCACATTTTTTGAAAAACAGAGCATGGGCATCGGTCAAACCGCTGAGCCAACCGTACAGAATGATGGTTCCAAATAAAATAACCCAAGCATACAACGCCGCTAAGAAACCGCCAAAAGTAGGCATTTGCTTGAAGTGTTCACCGGAAAGATGCTCCAAAATCGTCACTAAATTGACGGCGTAAGCAGCAAATGCGACACACAAAGCCAACAGAAATACGTTGATTAAGTGCTGCCACTTGCCGTATTTTTCTGAGATGTGGTTCCAAACTTCAAACGGCAACATTA